>NZ_JBEORY010000001.1:0-307543 GCF_040302665.1 Kitasatospora sp. NPDC097691
CCAAACTCCTCCACAAACTCACCAACCTCACCTACAAACACACCACCGCCACCCAACACGCCCTCACCAACCTCCACCACCACCTCACCAACAACACCACCGCCAAATAACAAAACAAAGAAAAAGAAAGAGGAGGACCCCCATGCAGACCGCCGTCGAAATCCCCGCGCTGCCGTCCGATCACGCCGTCACCGCCACCGATCACGCCGCGACTACGGACGACTTCGCGCGCCTTGCCATCACGGTCCACCAGCCGGCGACGCCCGACCCGCAGCGGCCGCTCGTGGTCCTCGTCCACGGGTGGGCGGCCTCTCGGACGGTCTGGCACAGCACCGCGAGCCAGTTGGCCGCGGCGGGGCACACCGTCGCCACGTACGACCAGCGGGGGCACGCCTCGTCGACGGTCGGGCGGGAGGCGATCAGCATCGAGCGGCTCGCGCGGGACCTGGACACCGTCGTCGGGACGCTGACGACGCCGGAGCGGCCGGTCGTGGTGGTCGGGCACTCGGGTGGCGGTTACGCGGCGCTCGCCTGGGCGGCGCAGCTGTCCGCGGAGCGTCCGGCCGATGCCGGCAAGCGGATCGCCGGGCTGGTGCTGGTCTCCACTGCTTCGCACGGGCAGGAGACCCCGGCGAACGAGGTGAAGATGATGGGTTCTCAGCTGTTCAGCCGGGCGCTCCGGACGCCGTGGCTGGGGCGCAAGCTGCTCGGGCAGACGCACGGGCCGCGGGCGACCCTGGAGGCCCGCGAGGCCAACCGTCGGCTCTTCGCCCGCACGTTGCCGCAGACCCGGGCCGCCTGCTTCGCCTCGACGCAGGAGATGGACCAGCGGGCGGGGCTCGCCCGGATCGCGGCGCCGACCGTGGTGATCACCGGTACCGAGGACAAGGTCGTGAAGCCGAGCTTCAGTCAGGAGCTCGCCGCCGCGCTCCCGCAGGCGACGCTGTACGAGGTGCCGGGCACCGGGCACATGCTGCCGCTCGAGACGCCCCGGTACATCGCCCACCACACGCACCAGCTGGTCCTGGCCGGCCGCTGACCGCCGTGACCACCACCGTTCCCGCCGGCGTCCTGGGCTCGCTGCTGCCGTCGTACGTCCACTGCGCCGAGGCGTTCGGCACCCTGGATGCGGGCCGTCTCCACCCTTCGGAGGCGGCCTACATCCAGGACCGGTCCCCGCGTCGTCGGCAGCAGTTCACGACTGCCCGGACGCTCGCCCGTCGGGCCCTCGCCGAGTTGGGCCATCCGCCGGTGCCCCTGCTGCCCGGGCCCGGCGGTGCGCCGCAGTGGCCGTCGGGTGCCGCCGGCAGCATCACCCATACCCGTGGCTACACCGCCTGCGCCGTCACCAGTACCGGTCGCCACGTTTCGCTGGGCATCGACGCCGAGCCCGTCCGGCCGCTCCCGCGCGGGGTCCTGGACCTCGTCAGCAGCGAGGACGAGCGGCGACGGCTCGCGGGGCTTCCGGCGGGCGAGATCCCCTGGGACGCCGTCCTGTTCAGCGCCAAGGAGGCGGTCTACAAGGCCGTCCACCCGCTGACCCGCAAGTGGACGGCACTGGCCGCGATCACCGTCGCGGTCCACCCCGACGGCACGTTCACCGCCCGGCATCCCCACCACGGCGATGTCGGTACGGGCCAGTGGGGCGTGCACCGGGGCGTCCTGATGACCGCGCTCGCCCTTCCGCCGGCGGGGTGAGTGCCGGTGCGCGGGCGAGGGTCAGCAGCCAGCGGCCAGGGGTCAGGGGTCAGGGGTCAGGGTTCCGCGCCGCCGTGCCCGACGAAGTGTCAGCTTGGCAAGGGGCTGGCCCAGCGTCCCGGACAGTCGCTCCGAGGATCGGGGCCGAACGGCGCGAGGCCCCTGCGCTGGTGTGCAGGGGCCTCGCTCGGTCGATCCGGTCGCTGTGACCGGCCACCGTTACGGCGCGATGGAGTAACAGAAGAACCGGCCCTGGCGGGAGACGGTGGCGCCGGTGCCGTTGTCGGTCACGGTCACCTGCACGGCAGCGGCCAGGTTCGTGCGGCACGGGCCGTAGGCGCTCGAGGCGGTGAGACCGGAGTAGAAGCCCGCGTTGGCGACCGCGCTCCACGAGTAGCTGTAGTTCCCGCTGCCGCCGGTCGCGTAGGCGTCACAGGACCAGACGCTGTTGCCGGAATCGCAGAGCACGGTGACGCTCGGCGCGGCGTCCGCATGGGCGGGGGCGGCGAGCCCGAGGGTGGCGAGCGCGAGCAGCGGAGCCGTGAGGGCTCCGAGGCGCCTGATCGAGGACTGGAACACGGACCTGGTCATCGGACCTCCTGCGTCGGGGTGTTCGGGCCGGGCGGGAACGAGTGTGTAGCGCGCACGGGATCTTCACAACCCCCGAGTCGGCCGCGGACCGGACGGGCTACGTCTCGGTCATTACGCACGGTGTAGTGCCGCGTCGGTAGTCCCCGTCACTCCCGATGTGACGGGTGGTCAGCGCCTGCACCGCGGGTCACGGCGCCAGTGGGCCGCCCGCGGCGAGGGCCAGGCGGGTGAAGCGCTCGGCGATCAGGCGGTGGGCCTCCGGGGAGAGGTGGATGCCGTCGGGGAGCGGGTGGGTGCCGTGTTCGGGCTCGCCGTAGAGGGAGAGTCCGTCGAGGTGGTGCAGGGCGAGGTCGCCGTCGGCGCGGCGTTCGGCGACGATGCGCGCCAGGTGCTCGCGGATGACGGTGAGGGTGAGGCGGCCGGCGGCGCGTTCGGCCGGGTCGCCGGTGGCCCGGAAGCGGAGGGTGCCGCTGCTGAAGTCGGGGGCGAGCGGGCCGGGGGTGTCCTCCTGGAGCGGGCAGAGCAGCGGGGAGACGACCAGCAGCGGGGTGGTCGGGTGGCCCTCGCGGATGGTGTCCAGGAAGCCGTGGACGGCCGGGGTGAGGGCACGTAGCCGCATCGTGTCGGCGTTCACGAGGTTGAGCCCGAGCTTCAGGCTGATCAGGTCGGCGGGGGTGTCGCGGATGGCGCGGGCGGTGAAGGGGTCGAGCAGGGCGCCGCCGCCGAAGCCGAGGTTGACCAGGTCGAGCCCGGCGCCGTTGGCCACCAGGGCGGGCCAGGTGCCGGTCGGGTGGGCGGCGTTGGAGCCGTGGCTGATCGAACTGCCGTGGTGCACCCAGCGTTTGCGCGAGCCGACCGGGAGGGGCTGCAGGGGCGCGTCCGTTTCGAGGGCGATCAGCTCGGTGGTCTCGGTGTGCGGGAGCCAGAGTTCGACGGTCTTGTCCCGGGCGGGCAGGCCGGTGAACCGGGCGCTGCCGGGCGGCCCTTCGGTGAGCTCGAAGCGGCCGGTGGCAAGGTCGACGGTGCGCAGGTTGCCGCCGGGAACGGTGCTCTGGGCAGCGAGGGCGCCGTCGACGAGGAGGTCGTAGACCCCGTCCGGCACGTCGGGGACTCCGGGGTAGGCGCGTTTGGTGGGGACGGCGTGCAACGTGATCGCGGTGGCGCGGGTGCGGAAGACGAGGCGGACACCGGAGGGCTGGGACTCGGCCATCGCGAGCTGTTCGTCAGGTATCTGCCGGCGGGCGCGGGCGGGCAGTCGGTGCGGTAGCAGGCCGCGACGGGTGCGCTCGACGTCGAGGTGGCCGTGCAGGAGGTCCTCGGTGACGGGGGTGGTGATCGTGGTCATGGCGATTGCTTCTTCCGGTCGGGGTACGGCGCGGTACGGCGCGGCGCGGTACCACGCGTTACCGCGCGCTTCTTCGGATCGGTGCACCGGCGGAGCCTGCGCGGCGCGTCGGCGGGGGCGGCTCAGGAGGTCGGGCCGTCGGGCGGTCGGGCCGTTCAGGCCGTGGGGCAGTTCGGCCGGCCGGGCGGTTCAGGCCGTCTGGCGGGCGCCGCTCTGGCGCAGCAGGGTGTCGAGGGAGTCGATGATCCAGTCCCAGGACTGCCGGGCGTCGACGGCTGTGTGGCTGAAGCCGCCGGCCGCCTCCAGGCTGATGTAGCCGTGGAAGACGCTGCCGAGCATGCGGACCGCGTGGGTCTGCTCGGGCTCGATGAGGTCGTAGCCTCGCAGGATCGCCCGGGTCATCTGGGCGTGCCGGACTCCCGCACTGGCGGCGGCGGTCTCGGCGTCCAGGCGCAGCCGGGTGGCGTCGTAGCGGCCGGGGTGGCGGGCCGCGTAGTCGCGGTAGGCGTCCGCGAAGGCGCCGAGCGCGTCGCGGCCCGCACGGCCGGCGAGGGCGTCGGCGACGAGGTCGGCGAGTTCCTCCAGGGCGTACAGGGCGATCCGGGTCTTGAGGTCGTGCGAGCTCTTGACGTGGGAGTACAGGCTGGCGGTTTGGACGCCGAAGCCGCGCGCCACCGCGGCGACGGTCACCTGCTCGAATCCGACCTGGTCGGCGAGTTCGGCGCCCGCGACGACCACGCGTTCGACGGTCAGCCCTGCCCGTGCCATGTGCTTCCTCCCATGCCGGTGCGCCGGTGCACTGGTGCACCGGAGCCCTACGGCCAGTATGGGATTACCTAAATGGATTAGGCAAATGGGAAAGCACTATCGGGTGACGGACCTCCGCTCAGCCCGCTCAGCCCGCCAGGATCACCGTCTCCGCCGGGCCCGAGAAGCCCACCGGCTGCGACGGGGTGCCCGTGGCGGCGAGGCGGCGGTGCTCCTGCGGGCTGACGCCGCGCACCCGCTTGAAGGCCGCCGAGAGGGCGAAGGCGTTGCTGTAGCCGACCTTGCGGGCGGCGAAGGCGACGGTGCACTCGGGCTCGCGGAGCAGGTCGGCGGCGACGGCCAGGCGCCAGCCGGCGAGGTAGGCCATGGGGGGCTCGCCGACCAGGGCGGTGAAGCGGCGCGCCAGGCCGGCCCGGGAGACCCCGACCCGCTGGGCGAGTTCGGCGACCGTCCAGGCGGTGGCCGGATCGTCGTGCATCATCCGCAGGACCGGGCCGACCACCGCGTCGTGCTGGGCGCGGTACCAGGCGGGGGCGCCGGAGTCGGGGGCGGCGAGCCAGGCCCGCAGGACGGAGACCACCAGCAGGTCGAGGATGCGGTCCAGGACGAGCTCCTGGCCGGGCTCGTTGCGTCCTATCTCGGCGCCCAGCAGGTGCACGAGGGTGTCGTCGGCGCCGGTGCCGGCCGGTCGGACCAGCAGGGCGGGCAGGCAGCCGAGCAGGCGTTGGCCGATCTCGTGCTCGGCCTGGTAGGTGCCGGAGAGGACCACCGAGGAGGCCTGGTCGCCCTCGCGGCCCTGCCCCCAGGTCCGGACGCCGAGCGACATCACCTCGGAGACGTCCACGCCGCCCTTGGTGCAGACCTGGCCCGGGCCGACGATCACGTCCACCGGCGTGTCCGGGTCGTCCGCGACCGTGTACGGCTCCGGGCCGCGCACGATCGCCACGTCCCCCGGGTGCAGCAGCAGCGGGGTGCCGCGCTCGGGCAGGATCCACGCGTCGCCGCGGACCATCGTCACCACCGAGAGCGGGGCCCGGTCCTCGATCCGCAGTGACCACGGCGGGGTGAGGATCGACCGCAGCAGGAACGCGCCGCGGGCCTTGGGGCCGTCGAGGAGTCCCGTCAGAGTGTCCATGCCGATAAGTGTAGACGGCAGGACATCATTTGACGGTTGGTCATTTGAGGGACTCTTGAGTGATCGAGGTGGCTCGCGAGCGTCAAATGCCGGATGATCTGCCCACGGGGGTAGGAGCGACACGCAGCGACAGCGACACCGCGATACAGCGACACAGCGATACCGACAGCGAGAAGTGAGGGGCTCACGACGATGGAAACGGCACGCACACTCGTCCTGGTGGCGGCCACTGTCACCTGTGGACTGACCGCCGGACTGTTCTACGCCTACGCGTGCTCGGTCATGCCCGCGCTCGCCCGGGTCGAGGACCGGACCTTCATCGAGGTCATGCAGCGCGTCAACGTGGCGATCCTGAACGGCTGGTTCGTCCTCGGCTTCGTCGGCGCCCTCCTGACCACGACGGCCGCGGTCGCCCTGCACCTGCCCTCGGACGGCCACGACGTGCTGCCCGCGACCATCGCCGCGCTGGTGCTGTACGTCGCGATGATCGGGGTCACCCGCTCGGTCAACATCCCGCTGAACGACGAGCTGGCCGCCGCCGGGACGCCGCAGCGGATCGCCGACCCGGCCGGCGTGCGCGGCCGCTTCGAGGCGCGCTGGGTGCGTTTCAACGTGCTGCGGGCCCTGCTCGCCACGGCCGCCCTCGGCTTCCTGGCCTGGGCGTTGGTCCTCAACGGGCAGAGCTGACAACGAAATTCGTCGGCCTGCGGGGTTCACCCCGACGCCACCCTGGGCGGCCTCAGCCGCACAGGGTGGCGAAGCCGTACCCGCGCGCTTTGAGCGTGGAGATGACGACCGGCAGCGCGGCCACCGTCTGACTGCGGTCACCGCCGCCGTCGTGGAGCAGGATCACCGACCCCGGGCGGACGTTGTTCAGCACCCGTGAGCGGATGGCCGCGGTCCCCGGGCGGGACCAGTCCGCCGGGTCCACCGACCAGAGCACGACCTGCTTGCCGAGCGCCGCCGCGTGCGAGCGCACGGTGGCGTCGACCGCACCGTACGGCGGGCGCAGGCAGGTCGGGGTTCGGCCGGTCCGGGCGCGGATCACCCGGTCCGTGGCGCTCACCTGGGAGTCGAGCGCCGAGCCGGAGAGCCTGCGCAGGTCCGGGTGCGACCAGGAGTGGTTCTGCACGCTGTGCCCCTGCCTGGCGACCTGCGCGGTCAGCGAGGGGTGGGCGGCCACGTTCTGCCCGATCTCGAAGAAGGTCGCGCGCACCCCGTAGCGGGCCAGTGTGGCAAGGACCTTGGGTGTGTAGGCGGGGCTCGGGCCGTCGTCGAAGGTGAGGTAGACGACCTTGCCACCCGTAACGGCCGTGCCGCCATTGCCACCCGCGCCGCCGGCCGCGGCTTCCGCCGGTGCGGCGGGCAGCGTGACCGCCGCTCCCGCCGCCAGGGCGACGGCGAGCGCGCCGATCGCCGCCCGGATCCCTGCAAGCTTCCCGCGCCTGCCGAGTCGTACGGACATGCCTGCCCCCTGCGGTCGGAACTCCGGTGCCGACGGCCAGTCTGCTCCGGCGGCGGGGGCGGCCGCGACCCGCCGGACGGCGGAACCGGGCGGATTCGGCCGGCGGCACGTCAGGCCGAACCGGGCGGATTCGGCCAAGGGACCCCGACCGGGCGCGGCGGGTCCACCAGGCACGTCGAGCGCCCCCGACGGGTTCCGTCGGGGGCGTCGATCGCGGTGCGGGCCGGCCTCGTTCAGCGCTCGGAGCGCCCGTGCAGCACCAGGGAGCGGGTCAGCGCGAGCAGACCGCCCGTGCACAGCGCGGTGCGGAGCATGTTGGCCGGCACCCAGCTGTCGGCGAAGTGCGCCCGCACCGAGGCGAGGTCCTGGATCTGGGACGGGTCGCCGGCCGCCGCCAGCTGGTTGTTGAGCGGGATGTTGACGCCCATCGTCACCATCAGCGCCACCACGTACAGCGCCGTCGCCAACGCGGCCCACAGCGCCGCCTGCCGACGGCCCGCCTTGTGCAGCAGCCACGCCGCGACACCCGTCGCGACGAAGGCGCCGACGAAGACCAGGCCGAACATCCCGTTCTCGATCGACTTGTTGATGTGCTGCATCGCCGTCACGTACGTCTTGTCGTCACTCGCCGCCAGACCCGGCATGACCGACACGTCGAAGGCGAAGAACAGCCCCGCCATCAGCCCCATCGCGACGGTGGCACCCACCAGCAGCGGCCCGGTGGCCTTGCTGCGCGTGGCGGGCACGGCCGCACCGCCCGGGGCGAGGCCGCTGAAGCTCTGTGGAGCGGTGTAGGAAGCAGGAGTCGCAGTCTGATTCGTGCGCATTGGTGATCCTTCGGTTCTCCCCGGTCCCCGCCCTGCGCGGGGACCCTCCCGGCACCCGGCGCACCGGCCTCCTCACCGCTCCCGGCCGCAGCCGGGGTGGACGATCAGGGGGCCGGCGCCGCCCGGCACCGAAGATATACTGAACTGCCGCACGTGCGGCAGGTGTTGCTCTCCGGATGGGCCGGGCCGACCGGGTGGTCCGGGCCGACCGAATGGGCCGAGCCGACCACGGGCCTGCGGCCGGTCACGTCCGGACGACTGGTCACGCGTTCCACACGCCCGAGGCGGCGGCCTCCCGGGCGTAGTCCGCGAAGTCCCTCGGCTCACGACCCAACGCCCGCCGCACCCCGTCACCCAACGACGCGTTGCGACCGTCCAGGATCATCGAGAACAGCTCCGCGAAGTCCGCCGGCAACCCCGCCTCCTCCAACACCCGCCGGTACGACTCCTGCGACACCGCCTCGAACCGCACCTCACGACCCACCGCCCGCGACAACTCCACCGCCACATCCGCGAACGACAGCAACCGCGGCCCCGTCAGCTCGTACACCTGCCCCGCGTGACCCGCCTCCGTCAACGCCGCCACCGCCACGTCCGCGATGTCCTCCACATCCACGAACGGCTCCACCGCACCACCCACCGGCAACGCCAACTCCCCCGCCAGCACCGGCTCCAGGAAGAACGACTCACTGAAGTTCTGGTTGAACCACGCGCACCGCACCACGGTCCACGCCGCCCCCGACTCCATCACCGCCTTCTCCCCCGCCTCCGCCGCCTCCTCGCCACGCCCCGACAGCAGCACCAGGCGGCCCACCCCACGCGCCGCCGCCAGCCGCGAGAACGCCCCCACCGCCTCAACCGCACCCGGGAACGCCAGATCCGGGTAGTACGTCAGGTACGCCGCGCTCACACCCTCCAGCGCCGCCTCCCACGTCCCCTCGTCATGCCAGTCGAACGGCACCGCACCCGAACGCGAACCCACCCGCACCCCGTACCCCAGGGCCGCCAGCCGGTCCGCCACCCGCCGACCCGTCTTGCCGGTACCACCGACCACCAGCACGACACCGGCGTCCGCCGAAAGATCCACCACACCAGCCATCACGATCACCCTCACTCGGAGTAGAAACCAGTCGGATCGGTCGGACGGGCCCCGGATCCTGCGACCCTTCGCGTCCGTCCTTGTGTCCACCAGTCAATGCCACTCCGGGCCGGCGAACCATAGCCTCCGCACTCAGCTCCATGCGCGAGCGTCTACACGCCCGACACGCCCTCGCGCTGCCCCGCCCGGCCCCGGACATCCGGGGCCGCGCCTTCTCCGCCCACCACCAGAACACACCCAAGCCGTCACGAACCACCCGTCTCGACCGGCCTTCCAGCGGCCCTTGAGCGTCCGGCGGCAGCACGTCGAAACGGTGTGGCGGGCGGGCCGCCGGGGGCGCTATGCTCCCCGACGATGACCACTCACGCTGATCACAGAATGGGGGTCCCGTCCGCGAAGAGTGAGTGCTGATGCTCACTTCCACCGCGAACGGGAACGACTCCCGCCACTCCTTCTGGCGGCGCGTACGTGAGTACGCCGTGCCGCCCTCCATGATCGAAACCGCCACCGCCCGCCGTCTGGCCGGCGACTGGGCCGGGGCCTGCGCAGCCGCCAACGTCGAGGTCGACTTCCGCCTCAGGGACGTCGCGCGCCGCCACGGCCGGGAGCTCGCCGACCGGGTGCGCGCCGATCTCCGCTGCCTCGCACCGGACTTGCTGCGCTGGCACCTGCCGCGGTCAGCGCCCGACGGGCTGCTGCGACCCGGGCTCACCATGGCCCTGGCCCGCTACCCGGGCGAGCGGCTCGTGCACCTGGTGGTCCGCACGCCGCCCGGGTGGGCGGAGTACGGCCAGCGGATCGCCCTGGCGCTCTGGGACGGGTCCGGCGGCGACGGCCGCTCGCTCCACCCGCGTCCGCGCCCGAGCCGCCGCTTCCGCTACGACCTGCACCGGCACCTCTGGGACGCCGGGCGCAGCGGGGAGTTGGCCGAACGGGCCGGGTCGGGTGCGCCAACCAGCCGTCCCGACACGGGCGTTGGCGATCCCGTCCACGCTGCCGTCGGCGATCTCGTCAGCGATCTCTTTCGGGCTCCCGTCGGTGATCCCGGGGAGCGGCACGCCGTCGACCGGTGGGCCGCCGAAGCCGACCTGCTGCGGCAGGCCGACGGGCGCCCCGACGGGCCCGTGGTCGTGCGGCTCGGGCGTCGGAGACGACTGCTCCTCGGGCCGGACGGGTCCACGACGGACGCCACCGGGGACACCACGGGCCTGCCCCTGCTGCCCGACGCGGCAACCTGGGTGCCGCCCGACCTCGACCTGCTCCGCCGCGGCGCGATCGAGCCGGACCGCCTGCATCCGCTGGTGGCGGCCGCGTTGGCGCCCGGCCACCCGTCCCGGACGCCGACCCGGACACCGACCCGGACGGGCCCGTCGGCAGGACCCGCGCCCGAACGGCTGGTGGACTGCCGCGGCGAGTGGCACCGGATCGGCCTGGTCGACGGGGTACTCGCCCCGCTCGACCACGATCCGGCCCAACTGCGCCGCGAGGAACTGCTGGCCGCCCTGTCCGGAAGCCCGCTGCCCTGCCTGGTCGCGGTCGACGTGGCGCACCGCCGTCCGAACGAACTGGCCGGAGTCCGCGACCGGTTGGACCACGGCGACACCGCCGGGGCGCTGGCCGTGGTGGAGCACCTGCTCGGCCCGGAGGCGGTGCTGCGCGACGGCCCGCTGCGGGACGAGCTGGCGGCGGCCGCCCAGCGGCGGATCGCGTACGGCCTCTACCGGACGGGGCTGGTCCGCTCCGGTCTGACCTACCCGATCGACCATCGCTCGCCGACGTACCGCACACCCCCGAGCGACGCCGCCTACCGGCCGCGCCCGCGCCACTCCTCCTTCCGCGCCCATCCGCGCCTCGCCACCCGCAGCTGATTCCGGACCGGCACCGGCGACACGCCGGGACCGGTCCGCACGTGACCCCTCAGGTGATCACCCATGCCCATGACCATGTCCGCACCCACCACCGAAGCCGTCCGCGCCGAAGCCGCGCACCCCGACGCCGCCCACCCCGAGACCTCCCACCCCGACGCCGCCTGCCCCGAGCCCTCGCGACTCGACGTCGCCCGCCGGCTGCTCGACCTGCTCGGCGACACCGCCACCGAGCCTCGCGCCGACACCCAGCTGGAGGCCCTCACCCTGGCCGTCGCCGCCGACCTGCCGGTACTGCTCTGGGGCGAACCCGGCATCGGCAAGACCGCTGCGATCAACCAGCTCGCCGAGGCGCTGGAACTGCCGCTGACCACGGTGATCGCCAGCGTCCACGAGCCCTCCGACTTCTCCGGCCTGCCCGTCGTCGGCGACGATCCGGCACGCCAGGGCGTGCCGATGGCCCCGCCGGACTGGGCGGTGCGGCTGGTGCGGGCCGGGCGGGGGCTGCTGTTCCTGGACGAGCTGTCCACCGCGCCGCCCGCCGTCCAGGCCGCGCTGCTCCGGGTGGTCCTGGAGCGCCGCATCGGCACGCTCCGACTCCCGCCGGGCGTACGGATCGTGGCCGCCGCCAACCCGCGCGCGTCGGCGGCCGACGGCTGGGAGCTGAGCCCACCGCTGGCCAACCGCTTCGTGCACCTGCAGTGGGTGCACGACCACGAGGTGGTGGTGCGCGGCCTCGGCGGGGTCTGGCCGGTGGCCACCCTGCCCCGGCTCGACCCGCAGGCACTGCCGGAGGCCGTCGCCCTCGCCCGGCGCGCGGTGTGCGGGCTGCTGACCGCCCGCCTGGAGCTGGTGCACCGGCTGCCCACCACCGAGACCCGGCGCGGCGGCGCCTGGCCGTCCCCGCGCAGCTGGGACATGGCGCTGCGGCTGATCGCCTTCGCGACCGCCGCCGGGTCCGCCCGCGAGGTGCTGTCGCTGCTGGTCCGCGGGACCGTCGGCGACGGACCGGGGCTGGAGCTGATGGCGAGCATGGACCGGATGGACCTGCCCGACCCGGAGGACCTGCTCGCCGACCCGGCGGGCGCGGAGCTGCCCGAGCGCGGGGACCTGCGCCAGGTGGTGCTGGACGGGGTGGTCGCGGCGGTGCGCAACCGGCCGGACCGTCAGCGCTGGGACTCGGCCTGGGCGCTGCTGGCCCGGGCTCTGGAGACCGGCGCCCCGGACCTGGTGGTCGTCCCGGCCACCACGCTCGCCTCGCTGCGGCGGGAGGACTGGGACGTGCCGGAGTCGATCGAGCGGCTGGCCCCGGCGCTGGCGCTCTCCCGCCGGGCCGACCGCGCCGCCGCCCGGGTGTCGGAGCGGGTGGGCCGATGAGTACGGCTGCCGCGCCGGGCGCCGGGAAGCCGGGCGTCGGAAAGCCGGGCGTCGGAAAGCCGCAGCCCGGGAACCGCGCCGCCGGGAACCCGCGCCTCGGGGAGCCGACCACCGGAAAGCCGACCGCCGCCCGGAAACCGGACCCTCGATGGCCGGACACCCGCAAGCTGGACGTCGAGAAGCTGTACGCCGCCCGACTGCAGGCCGTCCGCGCCCGGCCGTACCTGGCGACGGCCCTGTTCGCGCTGCACCTGGTGGAGTCGCGGGACGTGCCGACCATGGCCGTGGACAAGTACTGGCGCTGCTACGCCTCGCCGGTCTTCGTCGACCGCACGCCGGTGGAGGAACTGGCCGGCGTCTGGGTGCACGAGGTCTCGCACCTGCTGCGGGACCACCACGGGCGCAGCGACCGGATCGCCCGCGAACTCGGCCTGGAGGGCCCGGCCGCGCAGCTGCGCACGAACATCGCCGCCGACTGCGAGATCAACGACGACGTGTACGGGGACGGCCTGGTCCGGCCGGCCGGGGCGCTGCTGCCGGAACGCCTGCTGCTGCCGGCGGGCCTCCTGATGGAGGAGTACCTGCGCGGCTACCGGTTCCACCCGCGCGACCTGGACGCGGCCTGGCTGGACTGCGGAAGCGGCGCCGACGGCACGGAGCGCCCCTGGGAGCTCGGCCCCGACGGCGCCCACGGGCTGAGCGCGCAGGAGCGCGACGCCGTCCGCTTCCGGGTCGCCGAGGGGATCCGGGGCCGGCCCGGGGACGCCCCGGCGGGCTGGCGGCGCTGGGCCGAGGAGGCGTTCCACCCGCCGCAGCCGTGGCGGCAGTTGCTGGGTGCGGCGATGCGCTCGGCGGTCTCCGGTCCGGGCACGGGCGAGGACTACAGCTACGGCCGTCCGGCCCGCCGTTCGGCCGGGGTGCCGGGCGTGCTGCTGCCGAGCCTGCGGCGGCGGCCGCCCCGGGTCGCGGTGGTGATCGACACCTCCGGGTCCGTCTCGGACGACGAGCTGGGCAGCGCGCTGCTGGAGGTCGCGGCGATCGCCCGGGCGGTCGGCGGCCGCCGGGACCAGGCCACGGTGGTCCCGTGCGACGCGGCCCCCCAGGCCGTGCACTCCCTGTGCCGGACGGCGGGCATCCCGTTGCTCGGTGGCGGCGGCACGGACCTGCGCACCGGCTTCCGCGCCGCCCTCGGCTCGACTCCCCGGCCGGACGTCGTGGTGGTGCTGACCGACGGCCAGACCCCGTGGCCGTCCACCGCCCCGCCCTGCCGTACGGTCGTCGGCCTCTTCCCCCGTCCCAGCAGCTACAACGAGTCCGACCCGGACTACCGGCCGGAGGCCCCGCCGGAGTGGGCCAGGGCGGTGACCATCGGGTGAGCGGGGCCGGTGCCGGGCGGTGCGGTGTGCGAGGACCTGGGCCGGCGGGCAGCGGAGCGGCTGCGGTGGCCGGGCGGAGGGGGCCGCTGCCCGGGGCCCCCTCCGCCCGGAGCCGGCTCAGCCGACCATGGCCGCCAGCACGCTGCGCCAGTCCTCGCCCGGCTCGGGCGTGAGCGGTCCGGCCAGGGTCTCGGCCCGGTAGCGCCAGGGGCGGCGCAGTTCCGCGTCGGCGTCGGGGCCGAGGGTGAGCGGGCTGGCGGAGCCGAGCAGGCGTACCAGTTCGGCCGTGAACTCGGCCCAGGAGACGTGCCCGCTCACCGCGTTGACGACCCGTCCGGCCGCCGGGTGCTCCGGGACGGCGCAGGCGGCGAGCGCGCGGGCCAGGGCCGCGGCGTGCACCCAGGAGGCGCCGTACCAGTCCTCGGCCGCCGGCAGGCGGATCGGCCGGCCGGCCAGGGCGGCCTGGTAGAGGTCGCCGGTGGAGCCCCAGCGGAGCTGGTCGCGCAGGCGGTGGTGCGGGCCCCAGACGATCGGGGCGCGCACGGCGGTGACCGGGCCGCGACCGCCGGCGGCGGCCTCGAACAGGATCCGTTCGCAGTCCAGCTTGGCCTGCCCGTACGGGGTGACCGCCGCTCCGCTCGGGGCGCCCTCGGGGACCTCGGTGCCCTCGGGGCGGCCGTACGCGTCGATGCTGCTGACGAAGACGAACGGGCCGCCCCGCCAG
Organism: Kitasatospora sp. NPDC097691; assembly: GCF_040302665.1. Taxonomy (NCBI): domain Bacteria; kingdom Bacillati; phylum Actinomycetota; class Actinomycetes; order Kitasatosporales; family Streptomycetaceae; genus Kitasatospora; species Kitasatospora sp. NPDC097691. The sequence continues at coordinate 14,271 of NZ_JBEORY010000001.1, forward strand.
CCGTCCACCAGGGCACGCATCGCGGCGAGGTCGGTGGCGTGGTCGGTGAACGTGCAGGCGGAGTGGATCACGGCGTCCACGCCCTCGACTGCGCTCCGCAGGCTGTCCGTGTCGGCGAGGTCGCCCTCCGCCACCTCGGCGCCGTTCAGCGCGGGCAGGTGCGCGGACTCGGGCCGGACCAGGACGCGCACCGGCCTGCCCTGGGCCATCAGCTCCTGCAGGACGGCCGCGCCGACCCCGCCGGTGGCGCCGGTGAGCAGGACGGTGCCGGTGCGGGGGCGGGTGCGCGGGCGGGCGCCGGCCTTGGCCAGGGCGGCGCGGCGCTCGTCCTCCCGGGCGGCCAGCACGGCGGCGAGGGCGCGCGGGGTGCGCCGCTCCAGGATGTCGAGCCCGGTGAGCGGCAGCCCGGTGCGGGTGCGCAGGCGTTCGGCGAGCTGGACGGCGACCAGGGAGTGGCCGCCCAGGGCGAAGAAGTCGCCGTCGGCGGGCGGGGTGGCGCCGAGCAGTTCGCCGAAGGCCGTACGGACGGTGTCGATCGGGCCCTCCCCGATCGGGACCTCCCCGATCAGGCCTTCCCCGGTCGAACCGTCCGGGAGCCGGCCCGGCCGACGCGGGGCGGGGGCGCCGGGGAGCCGGCCGCGGTCGACGGTGCCGTCGGGGTGCCGGGGGATCCGGTCCAGCAGCGTGACCGCGAGCGGGAGTTCGGCGGCCGGCACGCGTCCGCGCAGGGCCGACCGCAGCTGGGCGCCGTTCGGGGCGGCCGGTCCGCGGACCACCGCGTAGGCGAGCGGCGGGCCGTCGGCGCTGTCGACCGCGGCCGCCTCGACCACCCAGGGATCGGCCACCAGGCCTGCCACCACCGGGTGTTCGGCGGCGACCAGCAGCCGGCCGGGCAGCGCGGACAGGGGCCGGTCGGCCTCCTCCGCCACGGCCGCGAGCAGCGCGGCGAAGGCGTCGAGCAGCCGCCCGGCGGTGGTCTCGTCCAGCGCGTCCCGGTCGTGCTGCACCAGGCAGCGCGGCGCCGGGCCGTCCTCCACGAGCAGTGCCAGGCCGAACTTGGCCAGCCCCAGGTCGAGTTCGACGTTCTCGGAGTCCAGGCCCGGCAGCGTCAGGGGGGCGACGGGCTGGACGAGGTCGCAGCTGACCGACAGCAGCGGGGTGCCGTCCGCGCCGCGGGCGGCCGCACCGAGCCGCTCGACCACGAGGTCGAACGGCACCTCGTGGTGCCGCTGGGCGTCGAGCAGCTCGCCGCGCACCGCCACCAGCAGCTCCGCGAACGTCGGGTCCTCGGCCGGGTCGACCCGTACGGCAAGGGTGTTGACCGCGAGGCCGACGGTGTGCCGCAGGTCGGGCCGGGCCCGGTGGCCGCTGGCGCACCCGAGGACGAGATCGCCGCCCTGCCCGGTGGCGGTCCGCAGGGTGGCGAACGCGGCGGCCAGGACGACGGTGAACAGCGTGGCCCCGTGCCGGGCGCCGAGGGCGCGCAGGCCGTCCAGGACGGCGGGATCCAGCGGGGCGGCGTGCAGCACCGCCCGGCGTTCGCGGGCCCCGGGCGGGACGGGCCGCAGCAGCGCCGGCGGGCGGGCTCCGGCCAGCCGGGCGGCGAGGGTGTCGGCGGCGGCGGTGAGTTCGGCGTCCCGGGCGCGCTCCTGGCGGGCGTACTCGGCGTACGACGGCCCGGGGGCCGGTAGTTCGGGCGCCGCGCCGTCGCGGGCGGCGGCGTAGAGCGCGGCCAGGTCGGCGGCCAGAACGGGCAACGATCCGCCGTCGACGGCGATGTGATGGATCGTCAGCGCCAGCGTGTGGTCCTCCGGCCCGTGCCGCAGCAGCAGGGCGCGCAGCACCGGGCCGGCGGCGAGGTCGAAGGGCCGGGCGGCCTCGGCGGCGAGCTGTTCCGAGGCAGCGGTGTCCGTCTTGGCGTCCACGACCGGCAGCGGCACCGGCGCGACCGGGTCGGTCTGCTGGTACGGCTGTCCGCCCCGGCGCGGGTAGCGGGTGCGCAGGACGGCGTGCCGCTCGGTGAGCCCGGTGATCGCGGCGGCGAGGGCGACCCGGTCGAGCGGGCCGCGCAGCCGGGCGGCGATCGGGACGTTGTAGAGGGCGCCACCCTGGCCGAGGTGGTCCATCAGCCACATCCGCTGCTGGGCGTGCGAGAGCGGGGCCGGGCCGTCGGGCACGGCCGGGCGCTGCGGCGGGGCGGTGGCGGCGCTCCGCCGGGTGCGGGCGCGGCGCAGCAGGTCGGTCTGGTCCACGGCGGTCACCGGCCCGCTCCCGGGGTGTCGCCCGTGCCGGCCGAGCCTTCGGGGCTTGCCGAGCCCGCGGAACCCGCGGAACCCGCCGAGCCCTCGGAACCCGCGGAGCCTGCCGGGTCTCCGGCGGCGTCCGGGCCGTCGGCTTCGCGCAGTGCCCGTTCGAGCAGCTCCGCCTGCCCGGCGACGGTCGGGTGGTCGAGGAAGTCGGCGAGCGACAGCTCGACCCCGAGGTCCTCGCGCAGGTCGTCCACGACCCACATGGCGAGCAGCGAGTGCCCGCCCTCGGCGAGGAAGTCGGCGGCCAGGTCGGTGATCGGGCGCTCCAGGGCGCGGCTCCAGGCCTCGGCGACGACCTGCTGGATCGGGGTGAGTACGCCGGCCCCGGAGGGGCGCTGCCCGGCCGGCTCGTCGGCGGCCAGCGCCCGCCGGTCCACCTTGCCGGAGCCGGTCAGTGGCAGGGCGTCGAGCACGGCCCAGGCGGTGGGCACCAGGTGGGCGGGCAGCCGCTCGCCGAGCCGGGCGCGCAGGGTCTCGACGGCCTGGCCGGCGCCCTCGGCGAGGACAAGGCAGGCGGTGAGGGCGGCGTCGGCCTGCCCGGCCCGGCGGACGACGACGGCCGCCTCGGCGACCTCGGGGAGCTGCAGCAGCGCGTGTTCGACCTCGCCCGGTTCGATCCGGAAGCCGCGCAGCTTGACCTGCTCGTCCGTCCGCCCGTGGAACTCCATGGTGCCGTCCGGGAGTTGGCGGGCCAGGTCGCCGCTGCGGTAGGCGCGTCCGACGTCCGGCAGCTCGCGGAAGCGCTCGGCGGTCAGCTCGGGCCGGTTCACGTAGCCCTCGGCGAGGCGGTCGCCGGCGATCCACAGCTCGCCGACGGTGCCGGGCGGCACCGGGGCGAGCTGCTCGTCCAGGACCAGGGCGCGGGCGCCGCCGAACGTCCGGCCGATCGGGATGGCGCCGGCGCAGTCGGCCTGGGTGACCCAGTGCAGCGTGGTGAAGGTGGTCGCCTCGGTCGGTCCGTAGACGTTGACCAGTTCGAGCCACGGGAAGGCGCGCAGCACGGCGCCCGCGTGCTCGGGCGACAGCACCTCGCCGCCGACCGCGACGGTGCGCAGCACTCCGAAGATCCGCGACTGCCGGGCGGCCAGGTGGTGGAAGAGCGCGCTGGTGAGCAGCAGGGTGGTGACGCCGAACCGCTCGACGTCGCGGCCGAGTTCCTCGGCGGTGGGCCGGTCGGCCGGGGAGACGGCGACGGCGGCGCCGCGGGCCAGCGGGGCCCACAGTTCGAAGGTGGAGGCGTCGAAGGTGACGGCGGAGTGGAACAGCACCCGGTCGCGCGGGCCGACCGCGATGGCGTCCGGGGCGGTGACCAGGTCGGTGACGGCGCGGTGCGGGACGAGGACGCCCTTGGCGCGCCCGGTGGAGCCGGAGGTGTAGAAGACCAGGGCGGGCGCGGCCGGGTCGGCGGCGTCGGGCGCCACCGGCCCGTCGGGCGTCATCGGCCCGGTGGCGTCGGTGCCGTGGTCGGTCAGGACGAGGGTCTGCTCCTCGGTGAGCCCGGCCTCGGCGAGCAGCGCCTTGTCGCCGAGGACGAGCTGCACGCCGGCGTCGGAGGTCATCTCGGCGATGCGCGGGCGCGGGTAGGCGGGGTCGAGCGGCAGGACGTGGCCGCCGGTGCGCCAGATCGCGAGCTGGGCGACGACCAGGCGGGTGGAGCGGGCGCAGAGCAGGCCGACGGCGCTGCCGGGGCCGATCCCCCGGGCGGCCAGAACGGCGGCCAACTGTGCCGCAGCGTCGACGAGTTCGCGGTAGGTGAGGATGGTGGAGCCGTCGGTCACGGCGAGCGCGTCGGGCTGCCGTTCGGCCTGCCGGGCGATCAGCGCGGGCAGGGTCGCGGTGGTCATGGTGGTTCCCTTCCGGGCGCCCCGGCGGGAGGGCCGGGGCGCCCCAGTGAGGAGGTGCGGGAGGTGTCGGGCGGTGGTGGCCGGGCGGTCGCCGTCGCCGCCGAGGCGGTCGTGCCTCAGGCGCTCGCGGTCGCCACCGAGGCGGTCGTGCCTCAGGCGGTCGCGGCCGAGGCGGCCACCCGTTCCTCGACCAGTCGGGCGACGGCCCGCAGGTCCGGCTGGCGCAGCACCAGGGGCGCGCGCAGCCGGATCCCGTACTCGCTCTCCAGCGCCTCCAGCAGTCGGGCGGCCGCGAGCGAATTGCCGCCCGACGCCAGGAAGTTGTCGGTGGGCCCGAGGTCGGCGCGGCCGATCAGTTCCCGGCAGAGCTTCAGCACGGTGCGCTCGACGGGGGTGTCACCCTCCTCGCCGACGACGGGCTCCGGCGGCTCGGCGGCCAGCAGCGCGTGCCGGTCGACCTTGCCGTTGGCGTCCAGCGGGTAGCGCTCCACCAGCCGGACGGCCGACGGAACGGCCTGCTCGGGCAGCCAGGGCCGGACGGCGTCGAGCAGCCGCGCCGGGTCGGCACCGCCGTCCGAGGCGTCCGAGGCGTCCGAGGCGTCCGGGCCGTCCGGGCCGTCCTCGAGCTGGACGAAGGCGAGCAGCCGCACGCCGCCGGTGGGCGCCTGCTCGGCCGCGACGACCGCCCGGCGCACCCGCGGGTCGCGCTCGAACGCGGCCTCGACCTCGGCGGGTTCGATGCGCACGCCGCTGACCTTGACCTGGTCGTCCAGGCGGCCGTGGAACTCCAGCACCCCGTCGGGGCGCATGACGACCCGGTCGCCGGTGCGGTAGACCCGGTCGGTGCCGTCCACGCCCTCGGGCACGCCGACGAAGCGGCGGGCGGTCAGCTCCGGGTCGAGGTACCCGGCGGCCAGGCCGCGGCCGCCGATCCGCAGCTCTCCGGCGACGCCGCGCGGCACCGGCCGGCCGTCCTCGTCGGTGACCAGCACGACCGCGCCCGCGATCGGCAGCCCGATCGGCGGGGCGCCGGCGCCGTGGTCGGCTCCGGGCGCCATCGTGTGCACGGTGGTGGTGACGGTGGCCTCGGCGGGACCGTAGGCGTTGTGCACGGTCGCGGTGACGTCCGGCCCGGGGGCGCGGCGCAGCCGGTCGCCGCCGATGGTGAGGTGGCGCAGCGCCGACCCGGCGGGCCAGGGCCGGCCCAGGACGGGTTCGGCCAGCGGGGTGGGCAGGACGGCCACGGTGATGCCGGCCTCGCGCCACCAGTCGGTGAGCGCGCCGGAGTCCCAGCGGACGGCCTCGGGGGCGACGACCAGGGCGGCGCCGGAGGTGAGGCCGGCCCACAGCTCCATCACGTGCGGGTCGAAGGCGACACCGATGAGCAGGCTGTGCCGCTCGCCGGGGCCGAGGCCGGTCAGCTCGCGGTACCACTGCAGCAGTGCGCCGAGCGCGGGCTCGGTGACGGCGACGGCCTTCGGGGTGCCGGTGGAGCCGGAGGTGAGCACCGCGTAGTGGGTGCCGGCGGGGACGCGCACCTGCTCGCCGGGGGCGAGGGCGGCCACCACGCCGTCGGTGGGCAGGTCCAGCGGCAGCCGCTCGCCGCCGGGCGGCAGCAGGTCCGGCTCGCCGATCAGGCAGGCCGGGCGCAGCTGCTCGGCGACGGCCCGCAGCCGGTGCTCGCCGGGGCGCGGGCCGAGCGGCAGGTGGACGGCGCCGAGCTTGGCGGCGGCCAGGGTGACGGCCACCAGTGACACCGAGTGGCCGAGGCAGACGCCGAGCAGGTCACCGGGGCCGACCCTGTCGCGCAGGGCCTCGGCGGTTCTGTCGGCGAGGCGGTCGAGTTCGGCGTAGCTGTAGGTCCGTTCGCCGTCGATCAGGGCGGGGGCGTCCGGGGTGCGGTGCGCCCAGGTGGTGAACAGGTCGAGGACCGCGCCGTCCTGGTACGGACGGCCGTATCCGATGCTCGGGGATTCCATCGTGGTCTCCAAAGTCGTGACGTACCGTCAGTTCAGGCCCATGGAACGGGCGATGATCACTTTCTGGACCTCCGAGGTGCCCTCGATGATCGTGGTCATCCGCACGTAGCGGTACAGGAACTCCAGCGGGTGGCCGCGCACCCAGCCGGTGGCGCCGTGCACCTGGAGCGAGCGGTCCACCGCGCGCACCGCGGTCTCGGAGGCGGTGAGCTTGGCGAGCGCGGCGTTCTCGGGCGACTCGGTGCCCTCGTCGACCAGCCGGGCGCAGGCGAGGGTGAGCAGCTTGGAGGCCTCGACCTCGGCCCGGGTGGACACCAGGTGCTCCTGGACGTGCTGGTACTCGCCGATCACCCGGCCGAAGGCACGCCGGTCCTTGGCGTACTCGACGCCGACGCGCAGCGCGTACTCGGCGATGCCGTTGCACATCGCGGCGACCACCAGGCGGCCGCGGGAGAGGCTGTCGATGGCAAGGGCGGTGGCCGCGCCGACGCCCTCCTCGCCGCCGATCACGGCCTCCGGTCCGACGGTGACCTTGTCGAGCAGCAGCTCGAACAGCGGCTCGCCGGACATGCCCTCGTAGCGCTGGCCGATCCGCAGTCCGGGCTGGTCCATCGGCAGCACGAAGGCGGTGGAGCCGCTGGTGGGGCCGGCGCCGTCGCCGAGGTCGGTGGCGGCGACGACCAGCGCGATCCCGGCGTGCTCGGCGTTGCTGACGAAGGTCTTGCGGCCGTTCAGCACCCACCGCTCGCCCTCGCGCACGGCGGTGGTGGTGAGCCGGAAGGCGTCGGAGCCGGCGTGCGGCTCGGTGAGGGCGAGGCAGCGGGTCTGCTCGCCGCGCACCAGCGGGATCAGGTGGCGCTCGACCTGCTCGGGGGTGCCGTTGCGCAGCAGCGGGCTGGGCCCGTCCGAGCCGGCCAGGGCGTACGGTGCGAGGACGCAGCCGCTGCGCCCGGCGGCGTGGTGCAGCAGGACGACGGCGGTGAAGGGCATGCCGGAGCCGCCGAGCTCCTCGGGGTAGTCGCCCGCGTAGAAGCCGAGCGCGGCGGAGCGCTTGCGGACGTAGGTGCGCAGGTCGCCGGGCACCTGGTCGGCGGTCTCCGGCAACTCGGCGGCCAGCGGGACGAGTTCGCGGCGCACGAAGCTCTCGAAGGCCTCGACGAGTTCGCGGTGGCCGTCCTCCAGGACGGCGGAGGGAGCAGTCACTTCAGTCCTCCGGTGAGGGCGCGGGCCTGGTCGGCCAGGACGGCGTGGCGGAACAGGGTGCGCAGCGGCGGGCGGCTGCCGAGGTGCGGTTCCAGCTGGGCGGCGAGCTCGGCGGCGAGCAGCGAGTGGCCGCCGACCTCGAAGAAGTGCGAGTCGGCGGTGAAGCGGTCGTGGCCGAGCACCGCGCGCCAGGCGGCGGCGATCAGCTCCTGGCCGGGGTCGGCGAAGGTGCTCGGCGCGCTCGGCGCCTCGGCGGCCTGGCCGGCGGTCTCGTCCGCGAGCCGGGCGAGGGCCGCGCGGTCGGGCTTGCCGCCGGGCAGGGTCGGCATCGCCGCGACGGCGGTCCAGGTCGCCGGGACGAGTCCGCCGGGCAGCCGGCGGGCGAGCGCGTCGTGCAGGGTGGCCTGGTCGGGGCGTTCGGCGCCCTCCAGGAAGCCGACCAGGCGGGGGCCGTTCTGCGGGTCGGTGTGCAGCACCACCGCGCAGGAGCGGCCGCCGAGTTCGGCCGAGGCGGCGGCCTCGATCTCCTCCAGCTCGATCCGGTGGCCGCGCAGCTTGACCTGGTTGTCGGCGCGGCCGAGGAAGCGGAGCCGGCCGTCCAGGTCGCGGTAGCCGCGGTCGCCGGTGCGGTAGACGCGGGCGCCGGCGAGCGCGGGGACGGTGACGAAGCGGGCGGCGGTCGGCTCCGGCAGGCCGGGGTAGCCGTCGGCCACCATCGTCCCGCCGACGACGAGTTCGCCGACGCAGCCGGCCGGGAGCGGGCGCAGCGTGTCGTCCAGGACGTGCATCCGCACGCCGTCCAGCTCGGTGCCGAGCGGGATCTCGCCGTCCGCGGCGACGTCGGCGGCGGTCACCTCGTGGACGGTGGAGGTGACGGTGGCCTCGGTGACTCCGTAGGCGTTCAGGACGGTGGTGGTCCCGGTCAGGTCGGCGAGCGCCCGCGCGGGGAGGCGCTCGCCGCCGAGGACGAGCAGCCGGGGCGTCCAGCGGCCGTCGCGCAGCGCCTCGCGCAGGTCCTCGCGGACGGCGAGGAGGTAGCTGGTCGGCAGGTTGGCGACGGTGACGCCGCGGGCGGCCAGGACGGCCACCAGCTCGGGCCCGGTGGGCACTTCGCGCTGCGGCACGACCAGGGCGGCGCCGACGGCGAGGGCCGGCAGGACCTCCTCCAGTGCCACGTCGAAGGACGGCCGGGCGAACAGCAGCACCCGGTCGGCGGAGGTGAGTCCGTAGCGGGCGGCGATCGCGGCGACGTACCCGGCGAGTGCCTCGCGGCCGACCTGGACGGGCTTGGGCACACCGGTGGAGCCGGAGGTGTGGATCAGGTAGGCGGCGCCGTCCAGGACGGCGGCGGGCTCGGCCTTCGGGAAGGCCGGGCCGTCCAGCAGGGCCGGGGTGACGCCCTCGGCGGGCAGCGCGAGGGCGCTCTGCCGGGTGGCCAGGACGAGCGCCGGGCTCAGCCGCTCCAGCAGCAGGCCGAGCCGGGCCGCCGGGTCCTCGGTGGACAGCGGCGCGTAGACGGCGCCGTGCCGCAGGCAGGCGAGCAGGGCGACCACGCTGTCGGCGCCGCGCGGCAGGACGGTGGCCACCGGCTGGCCGGGCGCGACCCCGGCGGAGCGCAGCCGCTCGACCAACTCGCTGACGCGGCGGTCGAGTTCGCCGTAGCTGATCCGCTCGGTGCCGGCCAGCAGGGCCAGTGCGGTCGGGTCGTGGGCGGCGGCGGGGTCGAGCAGGGCCGGTGCGTCGGCGGGCACGGGGGCGGGCGTTCCGGCGGCCTGTTCGGCGGGCTCGGCCCCGGGCGCGGGGGCCAGCTCGGCGATCGGCGCCTGCGGGCCGTCGAGGTAACAGCGCAGCAGCTCCAGCAGCCGCTCGGACAGCAGCACGGCCTCGGACTCGCGGAACAGGTCCGCGTCGTAGTCCCAGACCAGGGTCATCCCGGCAGCGCCGTGCTTCTCGCCGACCACCCGGCGGTCGTCCGGCAGCAGCACCAGGTCGAGGTCGAAGCGGGTGGTGCCGGTGTTGAAGCCCTCGTACAGCGAGACCTCCAGCCCGGGCGCCTGGACGTCCGGCAGCGCCGCGTCGTGCGCACTGAACATGACGTTCCACAGCGGGTTGTCGGCGCCGCTGGTGTGCAGGCCCAGGCGGCGGGTCAGCTCCTGCACCGGCAGGTCCTGGTACGGCAGCGCGCGCATCAGGACGTCGGTCACCTCGTCCACGGCATCGGTGCCGGACGCGGCGGGGTCGAGCCGCAGGCGCAGCGGCACGGTGTTCACGAACATGCCGACGGTGCCCTCGAACCCCTCCGGGCGGTTGCCGACGGCGGTGCCGATCACCAGCTCGCGGTGCCCGCTGTGCCGGCGCAGCAGCTCGGCGAGCAGGGCGAGCAGGGTGCTGAACGGGGTGTGGCCGTCCGCCGTGCTGCGCTCGCGCAGCCGCTCGGCCAGGTCGGCACCGATCGCCTGGCGCAGCTGGCCGCCCCGGTGGCGGCGCTCGACGCCCGGGCGGGCCAGGCCGGGCAGGGTGACCTCGCGCGGAGCGTCGGTCAGCTCGCGGGTCCAGAAGTCGAGGGCGCGGTCGCGGCGGACGTCGGCGGCGGCGCGCGCGTGCTCCTCGTACGAGGGGGCGGCGGCCAGCTCGTACGGCTCGCCGAGGACCCGGGCGCGGTAGACGGTGAACAGGTCGCGCAGCAGGATCGCGAAGGAGTGGCCGTCGTGGACAAGGTGGTGCTCGACGTGGATCAGCCGGTGGTGATCCTCGGCGATGCGGACCAGGTGCCAGCGCAGCAGCGGCGCCCGCTCGGTGTCCACCGGCTCCTCGGCCTCGGCGGCGAGCAGCCGGCGAAAGGCGGCCTCCGGGTCGCCCTCGGTGGCGAAGTCGCTGTGGCGGAGCTCCGGGCGGCACCCCTCGGCGACCCGCTGGCCCGGCAGCCCCTCCGACCTGGGCACCAACTCCAGGCGCAGGCCCGGGTGGTGGTCCAGGACGGCGCTCAGACCGGCGTGCAGCGCGTCCCGGTCGAGGGTGCCCCAGAGGTCGAGGACGGCGGTGAAGTTGTAGGCGCGGCTTCCCGGCAGCATCTGCTCGTGCAGCCAGACGATCTCCTGCGACGGAGAGAGTGCGAACATGGGCGGTTCCCTTGTGTGGTGGGCTTGTCGGCACTGCGGTGGCCGGGAGCGGGTGTGGGGTGGTCCCGCTGCGGCCGGTGGCCCGGGGCACACCGGGGTGACGGTGCGCCCCGGGGCGGGGCGGCTGGGGCACCCGTGCCCGTTCGGGCACGCGTGTCCGGGCGCGGTGGATCCGGCGAGGCGGATCCGGCATGGCAGTTCGGGCCCGCGGGGTGGGGCGCGGGAGGTCGGGCGGGTGGGGGCCTGGGTACGGGAGGCGCACACCCCGGTCGGGGCAGGCGCGTTCAGGCGTGCTTCGGGTGCACTTCGGGTGCGTTCAGGCGTGCTTCAGGCGTGTTTCGGGTGCGTTGGGGCGTGCTTCGGGTGCGTTCGGGTGTGCTTCGGGTGCGTTCGGGTGTGTTGGGGCGCCGTCAGGTGCGGACGCTCGGGCGCGAGGGTTCAGGCGTGGGTGGTGTGCAGGAGCGGCCGGGCCTGCAGGTGGTGCCGCAGCACGGCGAGCAGGTCGTCGAAGGCGGCGCGGGCGTCGGCCTCGGGGAAGCGGTCGCTGTCCCAGGCGAGCCGGATCAGCAGGTCGTCGCCGTGCGAGGCGGAGACGGCGAGCGGGGCGGCGAGCGGGCGTCCGGCCAGGTGGGTCTCCCGGCCGGGCGTGCCGCCGAGCACCAGCGGCGGGCGGCGGTGCAGGTCCTCCAGGGTCAGCATGGCGTCCAGGGCGCCCGACCACGGCGCCCCGGCGGTGCGGGCGGCGCGCACCACCTCGTCGAACGGGGTCCCGGCGTGGTCGAGGTCGTCCCACCAGGCGTCGGCGAGGGCGTCCGGGTCGCTCGCGGCGGTCGGACCGGCCGGGTGCACCAGGGTGTTGAGGAAGCAGCCGAGCGCGGCGGGCGCGCCGGCCGGCCGGCCGCCCCACGGGTAGCCGAGCGCCAGCGCTCCCTCCCCTGGGTACGGCCGGTGCAGCCGGTGCGCGGCGACGCCGACGGCGTCCAGCAGGGCCGGGAAGACGGCGCTGCGCGCGGCGCCCTCGGCGGCGGGCAGCCGCTCGGTGAGCATCCCGGTGGACGCGGCCGCGCCGCCGCCCGCGCCGGTCAGTGCGCCGAGCCGGCGGCCCCAGTGGGCCTGCGCGGCGGGCCCGCCGGCGGCGTCCTCGGCGGCCAGTTGGAGTTCCACGGCCTGCCGGTAGTCGGCCAGGGCCTGCGGGCCGGGCCCGGCCGCCGCCGGTTCGTCCGACTCGTACGCCTGGCTCAGTTCGGCGGTGAGCACCCCGAGGGACTGCTCGTCGCAGGCCGCGTGGTCCAGCGCGAGGGCGAGCAACTCCTCGTCCCCGTCCGGTTCCTGGGCGACCAGGAGACGCAGCGCGGGCCCGTCCGCGGGCCAGTCCAGCAGGGCTTCGCGCAGCGCCTCGCGGGCGGTGCCGCCGGGGGCGACGGCGATCCGGACGGCCTCGGCCGAGGGACCGCCGACCCGGAGGACGGGCGTGCCGCGCACGGCCGCGAAGCCGCCGCACAGGGCGGGGTGGCGGGCGGCGACCGCGGCGGCGGCGCGGGCCAGCCGGTCCTGGTCGAGGGTGCCGCGCGGGTACGCGAAGAACAGCGGGACGACGTCGGAGCGGCGGTGCGGCGCAAGTCGGCGGGTGATCAGGAACCGCCGCTGGGCTCCGGTCAGCGGGAGCAGCTCCACCGGGGATCGGGCGGCGGCGGAGCGGTACCGGGCGAGGTAGGCGGAGGTGATGCTGGCGTGCACGGGAACGGTCTCCGGTTTCCGGTCGCGGCTCGGCAGGTCTGGGGTGGGTCAGGGGGTGGTGGTGGGGCTCGCGGCGATCACCTCGGCGGGGTGGTCCGCGGCGGCGGCGGTCTCCTGGGCAGCGGCGGGCTCGACGGCGGCGGTCTCCTCGGCGGGCGCCTCCCCGGCATCCGGCGCGTCGGCATCCGGCGCCTCGGCGCCCGGCACGTCGGCGCCCGGCAGCTCGCGCATCCGCCGCAGCGGTGACAGCAGCAGCGGCACGGGCACCAGCAGGAAGCCGACCGCGCAGAGCCAGAGCGCGGCGCGCGGTCCGGCCGCGTCGGCGACGATCCCGCCGCCCAGCGCGCCGATCGGCAGCGTGCCCCACACCAGGAAGCGCATGGTGGCGTTCATCCGGCCGAGCAGTTCGGGCGGGCAGACGCTCTGCCGGAAGCTGACCTGGGCGACGTTGTAGGCGACCGCGCCGAACAGCACCACCCCGGAGGCGAGGCCGAACAGCACCACGGCCGCACCGCCCTCGGACAGCGGCCACAGCACCGCGAACGGCGCCGTCACCACCGTGGACAGCCAGATCAGCCGGGCCTGCCCGACCCACCGCGCGAGGCGCCCCGCGCACAGCGCGCCGGCCAGCCCGCCGATGGCGGAGGTCGACAGCAGCACGCCGATGGCTCCCGGCGCGAGGCCGAGCACCCGTACCCAGAAGACCGTCTGCACGGCCATCAGGACGGCAGCGAACAGGTTGGAGACGGCGGTGGCGGTCGCGATCGCCCGCAGCAGCGGATGCCCGAGCACGAACCGGACGCCCTCCCCCACCTCGGCGCGCAGCGAGCGCCCGGGCGTCGGCTCCGGCCGCGGCTCCTCGACCCGGATCCGGGCGAGCAGCACCGCGGAGGCCAGGTAGCCGCAGGCGTCGGCCACGATGGCGAGCGGCGCGCCGAGCAGTTGGACCAGCCCGCCGCCGAGGCCGGGCCCGGCGATCTGCGCCGAGGAGCGGACCGTCTCCAACGCCCCGTTGCCGCCGACCAGTTGCTCGCGCGGCAGGACGGCGGGCAGGAAGGACTGGTGGGCGACGTCGAAGAACACCGTCGCGACCCCGGTGACCAGTGCCACCAGGTAGAGCTGCGGCATGGTCAGTACCCCGAGCGCCGCGGCCGGCGGGATCGACCCCACCGCCAGGCAGCGCACGACGTCCGCGCGGATCAGCACCGGCAGCTTGCGCATCCGGTCCAGCCAGGCGCCGGCCGGCAGTCCGACCAGCAGGAAGGCGGCGGTCTCGGCGGCGGTCAGCAGACCGACCTCGAACGGGGTGGCGTCCAGCACCACCACCGCCACCAACGGCAACGCGACCAGGGTGACCTGACTGCCCGTCTGGGCGGCCGCCGCTCCGGTCAGCAGGAGCCGGAAGTCGCGGTGGCCGAGCAGACGGGCCTGGCGGGGGCGAGGCATCTCGTTCATTGATGCGACTCTCGGCCACCCATTCGACACGGGGCAAGCACCGGGTCCGTTTCCGGACGAACCGTGGCTCGGCTGGATCCCGCCACTCCCCCGACCACCTCTTGCGCGCCTCCTACGCCGCCTTATGGACCGGTCGTGAGCTCGGCGCCGCCTGTCGGCCAAGGCGGCACCGGGCGAGGGGCGTCCGGGCCGCCGCCGGCGCCACCCGTCCATTCCGTCGTCCGATATTCGGACACGGTCATTCCGGCCATCGGACGACACCACTCAACTTGGCCGGATCCTGTGGAGTACCGCACCGCCGTCACCTCATTGTGATATCGGCGTGACTGTGGGCAACCGTTTCACGGCACGGCATCGGCCGCCGCGCCCAGCCCTCAGCCGTCCGTCCGGCGGGTGATCGCGAGGATCGCCATGTCGTCGTCCCGCGAACCGCCGACCCACCGCTCGACGTCCGCCGTCAGCGCGTCCAGCACCTCGCCCGGCCCGGCGAACGGGCCCAACGGAGCCAGCCCGAGCACCGGGTCGTAGAACTCCCCCGCCCCGTCCCGGGCCTCGGTCACTCCGTCGGTCACCAGCAGCAGCGTGTACCCGGGCGGGAACGGCCGGCTCTCCGGCGCGGGCCGGGCGACCCCCAGCACGCCCATCCCCAGGGGCAGTCCCGGGTCGGCCGCGTCCAGCCGCCGCACCGCCGGTTCACCGCTCCGCGGGTACGGGCGAGGGTCCGGCGGGTCGGGATCGGCGGTCGGCCGGTGCAGGTCGGCGGTCGGCAGGTCGGGGAGGGTCGTCAGCCGGTTCGGGACGGCGGTCAGCCGGTCCAGGTCGGGGGCGGGGTCGGGGGCGGACCGGTCAGGAGCCGGCCCGGACGGACCCGGACTCAGCAGGTACGGGCCGGGGTGCCCGCAGTCGAGCGTGCGGACCACCCCCTCGCCCGGCGGAAACTCCACCAGCAGCGCCGTGATGAACCCCTCCAGACGCAGCTCCTCGCTCAGCTGGTCGGCCTCCCGGAGCAGCGAGGCCTCCAGCGCGTCCGCGAGCGCCGCCAGGTCCGGCACCCGGTGCGAGTCCTCCCGGAAGGCCCCCAGCAGCACCGAGACCGCCCCCACCGCGTGCAGGCCCTTGCCCCGTACGTCCGCGATCAGCGCGCGCACGCCGTACGGGGTGGTCTGCAGCGCGTAGGCGTCCCCGCCGATCAGCGCCTCGTGGTAGGCGGCCTGGTAGCAGGCCGCGACGGACAGCTCGCCCACCCGTCCCGGCGGCTCCGGCAGCACCGCACGCTGCGCCGCCTCCGCCACCGACCGCACCCGCTCCAGCCGTCGTCCGTGGCGGGCCACCACCCGGTTCACCCCGACGCCGAGCAGCGCGGCGAAGGCCGTGTTCACCAGCTCCAGGTAGCCGTCACCCGTCCCGATCGAGGCGTCCTGGGTGGACAGCACCAGGATCCCGGTCACATTGGCCACCCCGACCGCGACCGTGTCGCGCAGGGTCAGCAGCGCCCCCGCCAGCACGGCGGCCGCCGCCAGCAGCGGATCACCCCAGTAGTCGGACGGATCGAGCGAGTTCCACACCAGCCCGCCGATGATCAACAACCACGGCGCGACCCGCACGTACGGCGGCCACTGCACGGACCTCGGGGGCATCGGCGACCTGGCTTCCGTCTCACCACCATCCGGAAGGGCTTCTTCCGATCGTAGTCACGGGCCCCCGGAACTCGCACGACAACCGTGCGGGCCGCCCCTAGGCTGCGACGACTCCCACTCCCGATCCCGGAGGAGGACCCGGTGTCCATCTTCGCCACCCGACTGCTGTTCGCCGACGACGGCGGCCTCGAAACCGCGCCCGCGCCGCGGATCTACCGGGGCTCGCACGTCAACCCCGCCGCCGACGACCCGCGCGGGGGCTGGCTGGAGCTCGCCGTGATCCCCGACCACTGCCACCCCGACGTCCGGTTCCGGGACGACCCCGAGCCGACGGGCGGCCGGCCGGTCCCGGTGGAGTACCTCCGGCTGGGCCTCGGCCGGCCCTCCGAGGACACCTCGGGCGACGGCGGTTCGGGCGGCAGCGGCTCGGGCGGCAGCGGCTCGGACCAGGGCGGCTCGTCCGGCGCCGGCGCGCAGGCGACGGTGATCCTGGACCGCCCGCAGGTCGAGCTGCTGCACGCCGCCCTCACCGAGTGGCTGGCCACTCGGTGACCACCGGTGGCGCCTCCCGTCTCACCCGCCCAGGGCGAACCGCCCGGCGCCCGACCCGGCGAGCAGCCCCTCCGGCACCCGGCGCCCGTACGCCACCAGCAGCAGGTGTTCCGCCCGCCCCTCGACGGTGAGCCGACCCTGCCCGTATGACCAGTCGGCATCCGTCGCCACCAACCGGACTCCGTCGAGCCGCGCCCCGAAGAACCGCAGGCTACGGGGGGTGACAGCAGCCAGTAGCGCGGTGGCTCGCATCACCGGCAGCCGGGCGGGCAGTCCGAGCGCCACGGTGATGTCCAGGCCGTGGACGGCATCGTGCGCCAGGGCCGCGATCCGGCCGCCGACCGGCGGGCGCCAGGGGTGGTCGGCGTGGTCGGCCAGGGCGGCGGCGAGTGCGCGCTCGGTCATGGCGGCGGCGTCGCGGCGGGCGATCCGGTCGGCCATGCGGTGGACGTGGCCGCCGGAGCGGACGAGTTCGAGGAGGGTGCGCGGCGTCGAGTGCCGGAAGCCGGTGCTCATGTGCGCGACGACCTCGCGCACCCGCCAACCCTGGCACAGCGAGGGCGCGTTCCACTGCTCCGGGGTGAAGGCGGCGAACACCTCGGCGAGTTCGCGGCGCTCGGCCGCGATCTGTGCGCGGATCCAGTCGAGCTGCCCGGTGCCCGGGGTCGCCGGCATGCCGTCCTGCTTCGGCATGCCGTTCCGCGGAACGGTGGTCTTCGGCACGCTGGTCTGCGGGACGCTGGTCTTCGGCACGGTGTTCTTCGGCACGCTCTCCATGCGTCCAGCCTGCGGCCGGAACCGGACGCCCGTCCAAGACCGGGATGTTCTGCCGCCTATGATCATGAGTTATGGAACTGCGGCAGCTCCAGTACTTCGTCACCGTCGCCCAGCACGGCAGCTTCACCCGGGCCGCGCAGCTGCTGCACCTGACCCAGCCCGGCGTCAGTTCCCAGATCCGTCAGCTGGAACGCGAGTTGGGGCACCGGCTGCTCGACCGTTCGGGCCGCACCGTACGGCTCACCCCGGCCGGTGAGGCGGTGCTGCCGCACGCCCTGGCCGCGCTCGCCTCCGCCGCCGCCGCCCGGCGTACGGCGCAGGAGTTCGACGGGCTGCGGCGCGGGCACGTACGGCTGGGCATGGTCGCCGGGGCGGCGTTCACCCCGCCGTCCGAGCTGGGCACGTTCCCCGGGCTGGCCACCACGCTCGCCGCGTTCCGCCAGGAGCACCCCGGCATCGACTTCTCGCTGACCGAGGACACCACCGCGGGGATGCTCGCCGCCCTGCGCGACGGGCGGCTGGACCTCGCCGTCATCGGCCTGCCCGCCGTCGCGAGCGGACGCGAGGACGACGACGGCTGGACGACGCTGGCCGGACTCGGCCTCCACACCGTCCTGGAGCTCCCGCTGGTCGCGGCCTGCCCCGCGCACCACCCGCTCGCGACCGGCCCGGACGACGCGGGCCGGGGTGACGCGAGCCCGGACAAGGCCGGGCAGGGTGACGCGAGCCCGGACGAGGCCGGGCGGGGTGACGCCGACCCGGACGACAGCGGCCGGCGGGGCATCGCCGCGGGTGACGCCGTCCGGGGCGACGTCCTGCCGGTCGCCGCGCTGGCCGGACACGCCCTGGTCAGCACCCCGCGCGGCACCGGCATGCGCACCGCGCTGGAGCGCGCCCTGGCCGAGGCCGGGGCGAGCCCGGCCGTGGGCGTCGAGGCCGCCGCACCACCGCAGTTGGCGGAGCTCGCCGCGCACGGGCTGGGCGTGGCCGTCCTGCCGGACCCGGGCGCCGTGCCGGGGCTGCGGGTGCGCCCACTGGCCGACCCCGTCCCGCTGGTGCGGATCGCGCTGGCCTGGCCGAGCGAGCGGCCGGCCGAACCGCCGGCCGCCGCCCTGCTCTCCCATCTACGGGCCGCCTACCCGGGCCCGGCCGCCGCTCAGCCCCCGGCTGCACCCGACGGCGCGGCCGCAGCTGCGGCTGCCGCGGCCTCCGTGACCGCCGCGCCGTCACCGATGTGCAGCAGCGCGACCGCACCGTCGAGGACTTCCCCATCGAGCGGGAAGTAGCCCTGGCGCGGTGTGGTGTCGGTGCGGGTACGGCCCGTGTCGGGCAGCACCGCCTCCGTCAACTCCCAGCCTGCACCGCTCCGTTGCAGGAGCGCCTCGTACGTTTCCGGCGCCGGTTCGCCCAGCCCGATCGCCTCGCTGCGCCCCAGGCTCCCCGCGACGAAGGCGTACCGATCGCCGAGCAGCGCGCCGATGATGCGGCCGGCGCTGTTCCACCCGCAGTCCAAGTCCCCCAGCGCCCAGGCGCTCGGGTTCCGCTGCAGGTGCTGGTTGTGCGAGAACACCAGGGTCGGCCCGCGCTGCGCCTCCAGCTCGCGGATGTCGAGGAGGTTCTGCGCCATGAGCGCGTCCCGCACACCCAGCAGGCCGCTCAGCCGGTCGCTCGGGGTGAGGCCCCGGATCGCCGACTGCGCGTGGTAGCGCAGCAGTCCGATGCCCGCCGTCAGCCGCGTCCTGGCCTCGGCCCATGCGGCACGGGAGGTCGTCGCGATCAACCCGGGTGCCCGTGCGTGGAGTCGGACGAGCAGGTCGTCGGCGAGGCAGCGCAGCCTCTCGGCCTCGGCGGTGGCGCCGGGCGACTGCGCCGGGTCCAGCACCGCTTCGGCCCGGCTCCAGCGCTCGTCCTCGCCCGCCAGTCCCCCGATGTCGAGGTCGAGATCGCGGTCGGTGTCGATGTCGCGTCGCAGGTAGTCGCGGGCGTGCTCGAGGTAGCGGCGGGGGCTGGGGGCGCTGTACGTCTCGGTCGGGAGGTCGAAGCCGTGGAAGGCCAGCCGCTCCCCCGGCGGTCGGTGACGGTTGAACTCGCGTATCCAGGCGACGAGTTCGCGGTTGGCGTCGTGCTCGCCGAAGCCGTGCGAGAAGCCCTCGGCCATCGCCGCGTCCAGCGTGCCCGTGCCCTCCCGGACGTAGTCGTCCACGGCCAGCGCGGCCACGCGGTCGGTTTCGAGGGCGATCGACCGGTAGCCCCGGTCGACCAGCCGGGCGAACAGTTCGTTGCGGACCCATCCGAAGGCGGGCTCCTGGTGCGTCGGCTCGCCGAGCCCCAGCAGCTCGCACGACGGGGTGACGAAGTCGTGCATGTCCTGACTCATGGACCTCAAGCGTATCCTTGAAAGATCGGTTGAGACTTTGCCCGAGCCTGCCCGCCGAATCTCGCGCGAACCGCCGCACGAAGTATCAAACAGGACCGAACGGAAGACGAGCATGCGCCCCTCCGATCTCGCGCGCGAGCACGGCATCTCGACCCAGGCGGTCCGCAACTACGAGCGCGACGGCTGCCTCCCGCCGGCTGCCCGCACCCCCACCGGCTACCGGATCTACACCGAGCTGCACGCGGCCGCCCTGCGCGCCTTCCTCGCCCTCGTCGCCGCGTACGGGCACCCGGTCGCCGGCCCGGTCATGACAGCCGTCCACGCCGACCGCCTCGACGAGGCGCTGACCGCCCTCGACCGCGGCCACGCCCGCATGCTGCGCGACCGGGAGACGCTGGCCACCGTCCGGGAGGCCGTCGGCCACCTGACCTCCGCGGCCGCCGCGGGTGCCGCACCGTCGACCGCACCCGTCGTACCGTCGGCCGTGCCCGAGCGTCCGGCCCCGTCCGGCCCGCTCGCCATCGGGGACGTCGCACACCGACTCGGCGTCACCCCCGCGACGCTGCGCGCCTGGGAGGTCGCCGGGATCCTCACCCCGGCCCGCGACCGCGCCACCGGCCACCGCGTCTACGGCCCGGCCGACGTCCGCGACGCCGAACTCGCCCACCTGCTGCGGCGGGGCGGCTACCCGCTGGAGCACATCGCCACCGTGGTCCGGCAGATCCGCTCGGCGGGCGGCACCGACGAGCTGGCCGCCGCCCTCGACGGCTGGCAGCGACGTCTCACCGACCGCGGCCTCGCCATGCTCACCGCCGCCGCCCGCCTCGGCGACTACCTGAGCCTCCGCGCCGCACCGGTAACCGGCTTGACCTCAAGCCGACTTGAGGTGCGAGAGTGATCCGCATGAACACCGAAGCCGCAGACACCCCCGTTACCGACACCCGCGACACGGGCAACCGCGCCGTCGACACCCGCGCCGCGGGCAACCGCACGGCCGACGTCGACGCGATCGAGCGGATCGTCGCCACGGTCGAACGCACCCAGCGCGCCAAGGACCCCGAGGGCTTCCTCGCGCTGTTCCACCCCGACGCCCTCTGGACGACCGGCCACGGCAAGGTCCTCCTCGGCCTCGACGCGATCGCCGAGTTCACCCGCGCCGTCCTGCCCGCCGCGAGCTGGGACGGCGAGGTCACCTACGAGGTGGCGCACATCCGGTTCCTGCACCCCGACGTGGCGGCCGTCAAGGTGCGCCAGGTGTACCACTCCGCGGCGGGCGACTCCGAAGGCACCCCGCTCTACGTCATGACCAGGCAGGACGACGGGCGGTGGCTGCTGCACGCCTGCCAGAACACCGAGGTGAGGACCGCCTAGCGGGTGAGCCCATCCGGGCCGGCCGGGCCGGCCGGGCCATCCGGGTCAGCCCGGACGGAGCAGCTCGGCCGGCTCAGCCGACCCGGCTGAGCCGGGCGGGGCGCGCGGCCACCCCGTCGGCGAGCACCGTCGGCTGGTCCTGGTCGGCCCGCTCGGGACCGGCGAGCAGGATGGAGCGCTGCAGACGGCGCAGGGCGGCGGACGGCTCCATGCCCAACTCCCGTACCAGGGTGTTCCGCAGGCGCTGGTAGGCCTCCAGGGCCTCGCCGCGCCGACCGGAGCGGTGCAGGGCGATCATGTACTGGCCGTGCAGGCTCTCGTGGGTGCGGTAGCGGTCGACCAGGACGGTCAGTTCGGCGAGCAGCACGCGGTGCCGCCCGAGCCGCAGGTCCGCCTCGATCCGCTGGTCCAGCGCACAGAGCCGGGTCTCCTCCAATCGCTTGGCCTCGACGGTGAGTTGGCCGCCGACGGGGATGTCCGCGAAGGCCGGTCCGCGCCACAGCGCGAGCGCCTCGCCCAACTGGCGGGCGGCGAGCGGGTAGTCACCCGCGTCCATGGCGCGGTAGCCGTGCCCGGCGAGGCGGTCGAACTCCTGGAGGTCGACGAGTCCGCCGCCGCTGTTCAGCATGTAGCCGCCGACCGAGGTGACCAGGACGTCCTTCGCGCAGGACGCCCCCGGACCGCCGTCCCCCTGGGCGAGTGCCCGGTCGATCAGGTCGCGCAGCTGGAGGACGTACGTCTGCACGGTGGTGCGCGCACTGCGCGGCGGGCGGCCGCACCACAGCTCCTCGGCGAGGACACCGGCGGGCACGACCTGGTCGGCCCGTAACGCCAGCAGGGCGAGCACCTGCCGCGGCTTCGGGGCGGTCGGCACCACCGACACCCCGGACAGTTGGACCCCCAAGGCCCCCAGCACCCGGATTTCCACGACGACCACCCCAAATCCAGACGGGTCGGCGACCCCGACGGCCACCGGCCGGGCGGGTGCTCCGCTGCTCGATCGAGGCTCCGCGATGTTGCACGGAGGGATCGGTTGAGCACCCGACGCCTATCCAAAAACAGGACGGACGGTTTGTCAATACAAAACCGAACGCGCTGTTTGTTTTTGGGCGGAGGAGCCGCCCCTGGACCGGGCCGGCGGACCGACCGAGGGCCTGGAGCCGGCGCGGTCAGCGCGAGGCGATCCCGCCGACGCCCGCCTCGGCGGCCGCACCCGGTCCGGCGTCACCCCCGCCGCTCCCCACCGACCGGGCCGCCTCCAGTTCGGCCACCACCCGGCCGCCCCGGTCCACTCCGAGGTCGAGGGTCGCGAGCACGCCGGGCACGGCGATGCTCGGCATCAGGTGCTGGTACAGCACCGCGACCCGGCGCTCCAGGTCGGCCCGGCCGGACATCTTCTGGGACTGGATCTGCACGCCCGTCCAGGCCCCGGTCACCAGCCACGCCGTCTCGGCCGGCACCACCTGCGGCAGCACTTCGCCGCGCTCGGCGGCCACCGTCAGTACGCTCTCGGCCCGCTCGATCCACCCGGGCGCCGCACCGCCGCTGAAGTCGCCGAACACGTCCTGGCCGAGGGAGAGCCGGGCACCCGCGCTCAACAGCGGGTCACGCGGCATGAGATGGGCGACCACCATCCCGAGGTCCACGAACTCCTGGAGCTTGCAGTGTCGTTCGGGGATCTCGTCGCGGCCGAACTGCTCCTCCACGACCCCCTGGGCGAGCTCCCGCTTCGAGGCGAAGTGGAAGTACACCGCCCCGCGGGTCACTCCCGCGCGGGCGACGACCTCGCCGATCGTCGCCCCCTCGTACCCGTACTCGTCGAAGACCGACGCCGCCGCCTCCAGGATCAGCCGACGCGTCCGGACCGCCCGTTCCTGCCGCACCACCGCAACCACCCCACCCGAAACGCTCGGCAAACAAAACCAAACACCCCGTATCTTACCCGCCCGACTCCAAGGCGATCCCTGCGTAGCAGGTCACATACGGCGGTCTTTGAGCGATGAAAAACCGCGTGGACGGTATGAGTCGGCCAGGTGGCCGGGACCTCCACGCAAGGCCTCCCAACCGGAACAGCGGCTCCTACTTGCAGGCCCCATACCCACGGGGAGGTGCCTCGTGATAATGAACCCGTCAAGTCAGGGTCGCGAAATCGCCGCAGGTCAACCGACCTTCACCAACCCGACACAGCCCGTGGAACGGTTCAGACCTCTCCCGGGGGTGTCCGAACGACCTCGCTCGGCCGCCGACGAACCTTTGTTCTGGCTCCTTGAAAAGCAAACCGGTAGGTACGTATCTTACGAGCCCTGAGCAGCCCACCCCGCCCGTTACGGCCTTTCGGAGCGCTCCCCATGACTCTGCTTGCCTTCCGCACGCCTGCCGCCGCCATCACCACGGCCGAGGCCCCCGGGGCCGTCCCCGGCCAAGGCCCGGTCGTCGGCCCGGCACCCCGTCTGACCAGCACCGTCGCCAAGGAGTACGTCCACCGCGCCTGCCATGCAGAGGTCTTCCTCACCGGCAGCGAGCAGCTGAACGAGACCACCTTCGCGGTCTCCGCGCAATGGCCGCGGGCGCACACGTTCTTCAGCACCCCTGACGGTACCCGGCACGACCCGATCCAGGCTGCTGAAACGATCCGCCAGGCCGGGCTCTACCTCGCCCACACCCGGTTCGGCGTCCCGCTCGACCACAAGTTCATGATGTGGAACCTCGACTACACCACCCGCCCGCGCCAGCTGCTGATCGGCGCGAAGCCCACCGACCTCACCATCGAGGCGAAGCTCGTCGCCCAGCCGCGCCGCACCCGCAGCACCGTCGACTTCACGTTCAGCGCGGTCGTCCGGCGCGGTCCGCAGCTGGCCGCCACCGGGTACGCCCGCTTCACCACCGTCCCGGGCTCGACCTACGAGCGGCTCCGCCGCGGGCGCCTCGACGTCGACGCGCTGCCGGTGTCCGGCACGACCGCCGAGCCGCTGCCGCCGGCCCGGGTCGGCCGGCTCCGCCCGTGCGACGTCGTCCTCACCCCGGCCTGTGCGCCGGGCACCTGGCACCTCACCCCCGACCCCTGGCACCCGATCCTCTTCGACCACGCCAATGACCACATCCCCGGCATGGTCCTGATCGAAGCGGCCCGCCAGGCGACCAACGCACTGGCCAGCCCGGTCACCGTCACGCCGACCGCAGCGGCCACCACCTTCCACCGGTACGCCGAGCACGACGCGCCCACCATCATCACCGCCCGGCACACCCCCGGCGAGGACCCGGACGCCCTCACCACCACCGTGACCGGCCACCAGCACGGCGAACCGATCTTCACCACCATCCTCACCGGACACCCGGACCACCGCTGACCCGACACCAGCCGCCTGCCGCCGCACCGAAGCGGGCAGCCGGTACGGCGAGGGCAGCCGGTACGACCCGCACCACCCGATCAACCCCACCACGCGAACCTCCCGCACCACCCGAACGGCCCGCCCGACCGCCCCGGTCAGGCGGGCCGTGCCGGTTGGGACGCCGCTTGGGACGCCGGTTGGCCGCCGGACGTCGGCGGAGGTCGGATTCCGGCCCGGCGGGAAGAAACCCGGCGGGGACGGAACCCGGCGGGGACGGAAGCCGGCGGGGCAGGCAGCCGGTGCGCGAGCCCCGGCGGGGAACCCCGCCAGAAATGCACCGTCCCCTCGGGGCTGGCACCGGAACGAACACCTGCGCGAGGATGTCAGCCCTTGGATCCACTGCCACCGGGGAGCACGCAGTGAGTGAAGTCGATTCGCACCAGCACGAGTTGATCAGACTGACGGACCGTCTGGGCAGCGACGACGCCCCCGGCCGCGACGGGCGGACCGGCGGCCGCAACGTCCGGGTCCGGGTGCTCGGGCGGCATGCGCCGGGCGCCCCGCTCGGGCACGACTGGCTGGACTGCGAGATCACCGTCACGGCCGACACCGTGCGCGGGCACTTCGTCACCGTGGTGACCGACCGCCATCTTCAGCGCTGGGAAACGGCGTTGGACCGGCTCCGTCAGGGGTTCGCGGTCCGCTGGCTGAACGAGGAGCACGGCCCGGAGCTGCGGATCGAACCCGGACGGCCGGGCGGGCTGTGGGTGACGGTCTCGGACACGGAGGACTCGGGCGTCACCCTCAGGGTCGCCCTCTCCCCCGCCTCCGGCTGGCTGGACGAGCAGCGCGCCCTGCTGGAGCTCGTCCGGGACGCCTACCCGACCGAGGTGGTCGAGGTCGCCCCCGGCGTCCACGCGGTGCGCGGGACGTCGGGCGTCGAGCACTGACGGATCGTCAACGCCGGTTCTCGACGGGCGCCTCGACGGGCTACTCGGCGGGCCTGTCGGCGCGCTTCGCGGCGGGCTTCGCAGCGGGCTTCGCGGCGGGCTTCGCGAGGCGGCCGAGGGGGCGGTCGGGCAGGGCGAGGAGGAACAGCAGGGCCGCGCCGCCGAGCATGAACAGCGCGAGGTGGTGCAGGCCTTCCGTGGTGGCGCCCTGGGGGAAGACGGCGGCGTTCGCGGCGGAGGCGGCCATCGCACCGAGGTACCTGAAGGTGCGCAGCAGCCCGGCCGCGGAGCCGATGGCAGCCGGGTCGGCCTGGTGGTAGAGGGCGGTCTGGGTGCCGCGCCCGGTCAGCCCCTGCGGGATGCCCGCCATCACGCCGATCGCGATCAGCAGCACGGCCGGGCTGTCCGCGCGCACCGACAACAGGGCCGCACAGGCGGCGATCCGGCACGCCGAACCGACCAGGAGCTTGCCGCGGCCGGCCGAACTGCGGCCGGTGAGGCCGGACACGGCGAGGGCCGTGAGCGAGAGCGGCGGCAGGACCACTCCTCCCTGCTCCGACCGCGGGGACGGCCCCCCTTCGGCGGCCCGGAATAATGGCGGGATGACCGACAGACAGCTCCGCGTCGTCCTCGCCGAGGACTCGGTGATCCTCCGGGACGGGATGGTCGAACTCCTCACGGCGCGCGGCTGCGCGGTGGTCGCCACCGCCGGTACGGCGCCCGCGCTGGTCGCTGCCGTCACCGAGCACCGGCCCGACGTGGCCGTGGTGGACATCCGGATGCCGCCGACCCACACCGACGAGGGCATCCGGGCGGCCGTCGAGATCCGCGCCACGATGCCCGAGGTCGGGATCCTGGTCTTCTCCCAGCACGTCGAAACCGTCTGGGCTGCCCGGTTGCTGGCCGACGGCGCCGCCGGCGTCGGCTACCTGCTCAAGGAACGGGTGGCCCGCACCTCCCAGTTCGTGGACGCTCTGCACCGGGTCGCCGCGGGCGGTACGGCGCTCGACCCGGAGATCGTCAACGGGCTGATCGGTGGCCGGCGGCGCAGCCGGGTGGACGCGCTCACCCCGCGCGAGCGGGAGGTACTGGAGCTGATGGCGCAGGGCCACTCCAACCGCTCGATCGCCGGGCAGCTCGTGGTGTCGGAGCGGGCGGTGGAGAAGCACGTGGCCGCCGTGTTCACCAAGTTCGACCTGCCGGCGACCGACGCCGACAACCGACGGGTCAAGGCCGTGCTCGCCTACCTCGCGGAGAGCGGCCCCTCCTGAGCCGGGCCCTCGGGCTGCTCATGAGCGCGTCTCATGGGCCGGCCTCATGAGCAACGCTCATGGGGGCTGATCATGAGCAACGCTCATCGGGGATGATCATGAGATCCGCTCATGGGGAGGGCCCATGAAGCCCTCCCATGGGAATCCCGGCACATGAGCGCAGCTCATGGCCCAGCCCCATGAGAGCGACTCATGAGCGCGCCCATGAGCTCCGCTCATGCCCCGCCCCCGGTCATACCCCTCTCATGCCCCGGCCCCCGACCACTCGTCACAGCCTGTCGGGCAACTCGGCGCTGACCACGGTCGGTCCGCCCGGCGGGCTGTCCACCCGCAGCATCCCGTCCACCGCGGCGAGCCGTTCGGCCAGGCCGGCGAGTCCGCTGCCCGTGCCGATCGCGGCGCCACCGCGGCCGTCGTCACGCACGGTCAGCCGGACCCTCCCGTCGACCGCGCTCGCGGTCAGTTCCGCCGACCGCGCGCCGCTGTGCTTGGCCACGTTGGTCAGCAGCTCGGCCGCGCAGAAGTAGACGGCCCGTTCGATCACCTCGACCGGCCGCTCCCGCAGGTCCAGCCGGACCGTGACGGGCACCGGTGAGGTCGCGGTGAGTCCGGGCAGTGCCTCGGCCAGCCCGCCGTCCAGTGCCACGGGGTGGATGCCCCGGGTCAGTCGGCGCAGGCCCGTGATGGTGTCGTCGGTCTGCCCGCGGGCCCGGTCGACCAGGGTGCGCAGCCGTCCGAGGTCGGGCTCGGCCGAGTCGGCGAGGGCGTCGTCGGCCAGCGACAAGGTGATGGCGAGCGCGACCAACTGCGCCTGGGTGCCGTCGTGCAGATCGCGTTCCAGGCGCCGCAGCCGGTCGCTGTTCTCGGCCAGCAGGGTGGCCCGGGCGCTCTCCAGTTCGCGCACCCGCTGCTGCGAGCGCACCGGGCCGAGCAGTGTCCGGGCGAGCGCCCGGTTGGCCCGGCTCAAGGCGCGCAGTACGGCGGGGACGGCGGCCAGCAGTGCGAGGCCGACCGGGATGGCGAGCACGTCCGGCCAGCCGACCGGTCTCGGGCCCGGCTCCGCCAGCCGTACCCAGAGGGGGAAGCCGAGCAGCCAGACGCCCCCGAGCGGCAGCCCGATCGCGGCCAGGAAGCCGAGCACTCCCACCGGCAGCCGTAGGAAGAGGTAGAGCAGCACCCGCCAGGCGACCGGATCGGTCAGCACCACCCGGCCGCGGGCGAGCACCCCGGACGGGCGTGGCAGCGGCGGCGGCTCGGGCACCGTCTCGTCGAGCAGCCACTCGACCAGCCATCGGTGCATCCGGCCGATCCGCCGGGTCCCGAGCAGCGCGGCCACCAGGAACGGCAGGCCCAGCACGGTGAGCGAGAGCAGCACCCCCGCGTAGAGTACGGCGACCGCGTAGACGCCGCCGAGCACCCCGAGCGGCAGCCCGAGGACGGCGAACGCCACCTCGTCACCGCGCACCGCCAGGAGCCGGCGCCGCTCGGCCACCGTCCGCGTCACCGCTGCCCACCAGGCTGCTGCCCCTTGCGCCACCGCCCACCGCACCGCCGTCCACCTCACCGCTCACCCACCGACCGGCCCCCAGCATCCACCAGGCACCGCCGCAACCACTGCAACCCAACCACTGCAACCACTGCAACCACCGGCCTCCCCCGGACGGCGGCCGAGACACCACCCCGCCGTCCCCACCTCCGCCGCCTCACCCCCGCACCCGCTCCCGCCCCCGTTCCCACACCCGCTCCCGCCCCGTCACCTCACCCCCGCTCGCCGCCCACCGACTCCACCGCCGATCCTCCGCTCGCCCACAGGCCCGTCCCCACGATCCCCGGCACCGTCAGGACCGCCGCGCCCAGCACCACCCAGGCGCACGCCGCGCCCGGCACCACCGGCACCACCGACCCCCGGACCGCCCAGCTGAACGCCCCCGTGGCTGCGGCCGCCACCGCCGCGCCCAACAGCACGCCGACCGCCGTGGTCAGCAGTGCCTCCACCGAGAGCATCCGCAGCAGTTGCCGCCGCGTCGCGCCCACCAGGCGCAGCAGGGCGAACTCCCGGCGCCGGTCGGCGGTCAGCGCGACCAGGGTGTTGACCGTGGAGACCGCCGCGAAACACACCAGCAGGCCGAGTTCGGCCTGTCGCAGCCAGATGTCGCCGGCCTTGGTGACGGTGGTCGTGGCGCCGGTCGCCCGGGCGACCCGCTCGGCGGTACTGGTCATGATCGACATCGTGCCGGAGAGGCCGACCAGCAGCGCGACCGGGACCACCGCCGAGGACAGCCGGGCGGCGTAGCCGCGCAGATTGGCGTCGGCGAGCCAGCCGGCCCGCGGGACGAGCGCCCGGACCGGGGCGCCGAGCACCGTGGCCAGCGCCCGCGCCGCCGACGGACCCAGCAGGGCGACGGCGACCAGGAGCACCAGTGAACCGAGCAGCGAGGCCTGCCCCGCCTTGTCCAACTCCCCGGCCGGCCTGGTCGCGGCCAGTCGCAGCAGCAGCACGCCGCCCGCCAGCACGGCCGCCCCGGCGAACAGCCGCAGCACACCGGTCCGCCCTGGCCCGGCCGTCCCCTCGGTCATGGCGACGGCCGGTGCGGGCCGGGTGATCCGCCGGGCCGCGACGGCGGTGGCCACCAGGCCGACCAGCAGCGCCACTCCGAGCGCGACCAGCACGGGCACCGGCGACCCCGGTATCCGCAGACCGGGCGCGGCCATCCCGCGCCGCTGCAGGGCGGTGAGGAAGGACCGGGCGGCGAGGAGGCCCGCCGCGCTGCCTGGGCCGGCGGCGAGCAGGACGGTCGCCAGGACCTGGGCGCGGACCACCCGCCGCACCTGACGGGGCGTCGCGGCCACCGTGCGCAGCAGGGCCAGGTCGCGGTGCTGCTGACGGACGGTGAAGCCCAGGGCGTTGACCACGACGAACAGCGCGACCAGGACGGCGATCTCACCGAAGGCCGCGGCGATCACCATCACCCCCGGCCCGGTCACCGGTGTCCGTGCCACCCTCTCGGGAGCCGTCGCCTGCGCGGCGACCAGCGAGCCGAACAGCGTCACCGCCGCCACCGCGAGGAACAGCGCCGCCCCCAGTCCGGCGAAGGCCGCGGGCCGCCGCCGGATCTGCCCGACGGACAGCGTCAGGACGGGACTTCCCGTCAACACTCCGCTCACCGTGTTCACCCGCCCAACCGGCTGAGCCGCTCGCCGACCTGCGCGGCGGTCGGCCTGAGCAGCTCGTCCACCAGCAGGCCGTCCGCGAGCAGCAGCACCCGGTCCGCGTAGCAGGCGGCCACCGGGTCGTGGGTGACCATCACACAGGTCTGCCCGTCCACGTCGACGCCCGCGCGCAGCAGGTCGAGGATGTCGTGCCCCGTCGCCCGGTCGAGCGCGCCGGTCGGCTCGTCGGCGAAGAGCACCTGCGGCCGGGCGACCAGCGCCCGGGCGATCGCCACCCGCTGCTGCTGGCCGCCGGACAGCTGCCCGGGCCGGTGCCGCTCGCGTCCGGCCAGTCCGACCCGGGCCAGCGCCTCCCGCACCCGGTCCCGCTCCGGCGGCTGCCCGGCCAGCCGCCCGGGCAGCTCGACGTTCTGGGCGACGGTCATCGCCGGCATCAGGTTGAAGGCCTGGAAGACGAACGCCATCCGGGTGCGGCGCAGCTCCGCCAGCCGCCGCTCGGGCAGCCCGGACACCTCGGTGTCGCCCCACCGGACGGTGCCCCGGGTCGGGCGGTCCATCCCGGCCAGGCAGTGCAGCAGGGTCGTCTTGCCCGATCCCGAGGGCCCCATCACCGCGGTGAACGTCCCCGGCCCGAAGGCCACGGACACCCCGCCCAGTGCCCGTACCGCCGCCGTGCCGCGCCCGTACTCGCGGTACAGGCCCTCCCCGCTGAGTGCCGTGCCCGTCGTCCTGCCGTGCGCCGCCGGGGCGGCTGCTGTCGTCATCCCGTTCATGCCCTCCATCCTGGGCGCCGGGGGCCGGGCGATCGATCGAGCTGGCCCCCGGATCCGGGGTTCGGATAACCGAACCCCGCAGGCGGGGCGCTACGTGCTCGCGGGCGGGTTCCGCCGCCACCAGGACCGGACGGCGTCGGCCCGGTGGGCGTGGCGGTACTCGGGGCCGGTCAGCGGTCCCAGTCGTTCGAGCGCCACCGCCGTGCGCGGGTCGTCCCGCACGGCGAGGCCGTAGCCGGCCTCCCGTCGCGTGATGCGGTCCTCCTCGTCCACCAGCGCCGCCGGCGCGTCCGCGACCTCGGGGGTGCGGTCCTCGGAGGTGGCCAGGACGACTCCCGCTACGGCGCGCACGTCCGCCGACTCCTCGCCGACCAGGGTGAGCAGCACCGCCCTGGTGTCGGGAGTGCACGCGGCGCCCCCCAACCCGGCGGGAGTCGAAGGGGCGCAGCGTTTTTCCGCCCCGGGCTCCCCGTCGCGCGCCCCACGAGGAATCATGACCGGGTGACCATCGACCTGTTGCCCGGCCACGGCGTCCGGCTGCCCGCGCCGCTGCCCGAGCTGCGCTTCGGCCTCACCGAGGCGGCGGTGCGCGCGCTGCTGGCCCCGCACGGCAGGCTGCTGCCCGACGGCGTGCAGAACACCTTCGTCTGCGGCCCCCGTTGGGCGCTCGCCTTCCAGCTGCCCGGGGTGAGCGTCACCCTCTGTTCTGACGGCGACGACGACTGCCTCCGCAGCGTCACGGTCGACCGGAACCCGAGCGACGACCGGCCCGCCTGCCCGGTCGGCTACCTCGGGATCGACCTCCTCGGCTGGCCGGCGCACGAGCTGGTCGAGGCGCTGCGCGCGGAGGGCCTGCCGGTGCCCGAGCCGACCCGCGGCACCCTCCACCACGACCCGCTCCACCTCTACCGCCACCCCGTCCCGCGCCGACCGTCCGCCCCCGGCCGCAAGCCGCGCCACGAGGAGCCGTTCACCTTCGACTGCGTCTCCTTCCACGCACCGACCGCGCGAACCGGAAGAACCGGCCGTACCGATCCCGCCGAGGCCGCCGAATGACGTCCCTGCCGCCCCCGACCCTGCGGCCCCCGACCCTCCCGCACCCGACCGGCACGGCCGCCGGTCCGCACGACGCCGCCTTCCTCCCCCGGCTGCAGTTCGCCCTGCGGGAGGCCGAGCGGCCGATCACCGCTCCCGTCCCCAAGCTGGGCGGCGAGCCGTGCTGGCTGGCCGAGCCCGCCTGGCCGCTCTCCCCCGGCACCGGTGAACCGCTGGTGTTCGTCGGCCAGTTCGCCGTCCCCGGTGAGGACGTCCGGCTCGCCTACCTCTTCCTCGCGGCGGACGGTGGCCTCGACGGCCCGATGGGCGGCCTCGACCCGGAGTCGGGCGACGGCCTGCTGCTCGTCCAGCCGGGCGGGCGGATCCCGCCCTTCGCCGTCATCGGCCCGCCCGGCACCCGCGGCCCTACGCTGTGGCGCCGCGAGCCCGACCGCGAGCCCAGCGGGGAGCCCGACCGCAACGGCCACGGGACGCCGGTCGAGTTCCACCTCGACCTGGTGCCGCTACCGGGCGACCTCGACCGGGCGATGGACGAACGGGCCGCCTTCCAGCGGTACTTGCGCGGCGAGGGCCCCGAGGTCCGGTTCCCGGACGGCGGCCACGTGCACGACCACGTCGGCGGTCTCCCGTCGTTCCCGAGCGGCCGGGCCGAAGTCCCCGCGCCGTGGCGGTACTTCTTCGCCCTCTCGGACGCCCCGTACGAGGACGATCCGTACTTCCTCGACTTCGGCTACGGCGACGGCTTCGGCTTCCTCAGTCCGGACGGACTGGAAGGCCGCTTCTACTGGGACATCCCGTGACCTCCCCCAATCCCCCTCTCAGCCCCGGGAGTTCAGCATGACCACCACCCCCCTGACCGTCGCGATCCTCGGACCGGGCGGCGTCGGCGGACTGATCGGCGGACTGCTCGCCCGCGACGGACACCGGGTCGTCTGCTTGGCGCGCGAGGAGACCGCCGCCGTCCTCGCCCGGGACGGACTGCACGTCCGCAGCGGGCAGTTCGGCGAGTTCACCGCCGACGTCGAGGCCGCCACCGAGCTGCGCGAGCCGGTCGACGCCGTCCTCGTGACCGTCAAGGAGACGGCCCTGACGGCAGCGCTCGACCGGCTGCCGGCGGACGTGCTCGGCACCGGGCTCGTGGTGCCGCTGCTCAACGGCCTGGACCACATGGCGGTGCTGCGCGAACGCTACCCGGCCACCCGGGTCATGGCCGGCACGATCCGGGTCGAAACCACCCGCACGGCGCCCGGGCGGATCGAGCACAGCAGCCCGTTCGCCGCCGTCGAACTCGCCGCACCCGCCGCACCCGCAGGACCCGCCGAGCCCGCAAGGGCCGCAAAGTCCGCCGAACTCGGCCGACCGGTCGAGGGGTTCGCCGAGCAGCTGCGGCACGCCGGCCTGACCGTCACGCTGCGGGAGGACGAGACGGCGATGCTGTGGAGCAAGCTCTCCTTCCTCGCCCCGCTGGCGCTGCTCACCACCCGCCATGCGAGTGACGTCGGCACCGTGCGCACCGAACACCGGCCCCAACTCCTCGCCGCACTGGACGAGATCACCGCCGTCGCCCGGGCGGTTGGCGCCCCGGCCGACGTGCAGGCCCTGCTCACGGTGATCGACCGCGCCCCCGGCGCGATGAGGTCCTCGATGCAGCGCGACGCGGAGGCCGGCCGCCCGACCGAGCTCGACGCGACCGGCGGCGCCGTGCTGCGGGCCGCCGCCGCGCACGGAGTCGCCGTCCCCACGCTCACCCGCCTGGTGTCCGAGTTGTCGGAGGCCTCCGAACGGTGACGGGCTCCGGCCGGGCGGCTCCCCCGGCGGAAGCGGGCGGACCCGGGCGGGAACGGGCGGGAACGGGCAGGAACGGGTAGGACTCGCGGCATGACGCCTTCCGGCCCCGGCAGCGCTCCCGCGTGGGACCGCATCGAAGCCTTCCTCCGCGCCCACGACACCGACCGGATCCCCCACCCGGGCGGCACGCTGCCGGCGCATCTCCACCGCGTGGCGGACCTGTTGACGGACTGGGGCTGCGACCCGGACGTCCGGGCCGCCGGGCTCTGCCACGCCGCGTACGGGACCGACGGGTTCGACCATGCCCTGCTGGGGCTCGACCGGCGCGGCACCCTGGCCGAGCTCGTCGGCCACCGCGCCGAGGCGCTCGTCCACCTCTACGCGAGCTGCGACCGGGCCGCCGTCTACCCACGGCTGGGCGCCGACGAACCGGTGGTGTTCCGCGACCGGTTCACCGGGGCCGACCACACACCACCGGAGGAGGACCTGCGCGCCTTCCTCGCCATCACCGTCGCCAATGAACTCGACGTCCTCGCACACAACGCGGACCTGGCCGCCCGCTACGGACCGGGCCTGTACGAACTCTTCGCCCGCGCCCGTGCCCTGCTGCCGCCCGCCGCCTGGCGGGCCTGCACCGATCTCCTCGGACCGCACACCACCACACCCAAGGAAAGGAATTGATGATTGGTCAAGAGCGCTGGCAGACCGGAGACTTTGCCAACCGTTCATCCGTCCCGCCGGAACCGCCGTACGGCACAACGGCGTTGTCCATGCCGGGAGGGGATAGTGACATGACAAGGAAGCCGTACCGTCTGGCCGCAACCGCACTCGCGGTGCTCCTCGCGGCCCCGTTGTTCACCGCGTGCAACAACGCCGACCAGGCCATCGACTGCGGAAAGCGCGCGGTCAGCCTCGCCGGCGATGTCCAGGACCTCACGGACGCTGCCGCCAACGTCGGCCAGATCACCGACGACGAGCGGCGCCAGCACACCGTCAACGCGCTGAAGAAGGTCGTCGACGACACCAAGAAGATCCGCCACGACGGCGGGGACAAGCTCGACGCGGCCGCCGACAAGCTCTCCAAGGCCGTCTCCGACGCCATCGACAAGGTCAACGACAACAAGCAGCCCGACTTCGGCGCGATCACCAGCGCCGCCGGGGACGTGACCAAGGCCTGCGCCGGAGCCTGACCGCCCCGACCATCCGACCGCACCGCGCCACCGCTACCACCAGGATCCACCGCTCCCGGGCCGGCCCGTGCCGGGCCGGGAGCACCCACCGCCCCCGGCAAGCCCGATCCGGCCGCGCCCGGCCTGTCGCCACCCTCCGGACGCCGCCGGGAGGTAGGAATGGCACCGGACCGAACCGCACCCCGGAGGCACCGGTGAACCACCCGATCCTCGACCGGATCCAGGACCTGCGCGCCGAGTTGGCGCCCGGCGACGCCGCCCCCGCGCTGGTCACGGCGCTGGCGGACGGCACCGCCACGCGCTCGGCGCTCGCCGAACTCGCCGCCCAGCAGCACCGGATCATCCGCTCCGACCGGCGCAGCCTGCTGATGCTCGCCACCCGCTGTGCGGACCGCCCGCTCGGCGCCTGGTTCGCCACCCTGGCCGAGGGCGAGAGCGCAGCCCTGCGCACGCTGCCCGCTCTCGCCGCTGCCAGCGGCCTCGACCTCACTGCGGAGGAGGCCCGAGCGCCGCTGCCCGGCTGCCAGGCCTACCCCGCCTACCTGGCCTGGCTCGCCCTGAACAGCCGGCCCGAGGCCGCGGCCGCCGCCCTGGTCGCCAACTTCGCTGCCTGGGGCGGCTACTGCGCCACCATCGGGAAGGCGCTGCGCCGTCACTACGGCTTCTCCGACGAGGCCTGCGCCTTCTTCGACTTCTTCGCCCAGCCCGCCACCGAGCTGGAGCAGCAGGCCGCCGACGCGCTCGGCGCGGACGGGCTCGACGCGCCGACCCTGGCCGCCGCACGCGAGTACGGGCTGCTGCTCCAGTCCTACGAGCACCTGTTCTGGGACACCCTGGGCGTGCTCGACCTCTGACTGTCGGACGCCGGACGCCGGACGTCGGACGCCGGACCCGCACGACCGAGGCCGAAGCAGGCCCGCACGCCTCGGGCCCCGGCCTCGCCCCGCAGGCGGGGTTCCACGACGGGGCCCTCGGTCGGCCGGTCCGCGTCAGGCCTGCCAGTGCGGCTTGCCGCTGACCATCCGGCAGTAGATCACCCGGCCGCTCGCGTCGTGGGTGTTCTTCCCCAGGTCGGCGTTGCGGCAGAACTGCCCGGCCTCGTAGCAGTTGCCGGCGTTCGAGCGGATCTCGCACCCGCCGCCGGCGGCCGCGGCGGTGTGCTCCGGCTGCGGGTCGGTCGGCGGCTGGGCGGTGGTCACCTTCGGCTGGGGGGCTGCGGGCGGCGCGGGCTGCGAGGCGGCCGCGGGCGGCGTGGCGGCCGGCGCGACAGGCGGGGCCGACGGGGTGGTGGGCGCGGCAGGGGCCGGCGCCGCGGGGGTCGCCTGCGGCGCGACCGGCGCGGGAGACGTCGGGGCGGCGGCGACGGTCGGCGTGGCCGGGGCCGTTGACGTGGAGTCGGCGGCCGACGGGTCGCAACCGGTCAGCGCCAGACCGACGGTGAGGACGAGTCCGGCGAATCCGGCCAGACCGGCCCGGCGGCGCCCGGGTATGCGTGAAGGCATGGGAGGAGAACGCTCCGTTCCGTTTGGATGAGTCGTGCGATTCAAGCAGGGCTCCCACACGCCCCGCGCACCGTTTCCCCACTTGTTTGCAGATCGAGACCTGGCGACAACCGAGCGTGTGCGCCCTTCCGGTCGCCGTCACGCTGCGCGTCCCGGCCCCCGCCATTCCCCCGCCGCTCCCCGCCCCGCCGCTCCCCGCCCCACCGCCCCAACCGACCGACGGTCAGCGCAGCCCCGCCGTCCGACGCTCGAACACCTCGGGGCGGGCGGACTCCAGCGCCGTGGAGACCGCGCCGAGGAGCACCGCCTCCTCCCCCAGCAGGCTCGGCGCGAGCGTCGGACGCATCGGGGCGAGCCGGTGCAGAGCCCGTTCCAGCGGTTCCAGGAGCAGGTCCGCGCTGCTGCCGATCCCGCCGCCGAGCACCACCAGGTCCGGATCCAGGACGGCGGACAGCACGGCCACCGCGTAGGCGAGTTGCTCCGCCTGCCGCTCCACCGCCCGGAGCGCCGGGGCCTCCCCGGCCCGGGCCCGCTCGAACACCTGCTTCGCCGTCAACTCCGCTGCGGCGCCCGGCCCGACCAGCCCGAACTCCCGGGCGCTGCGCACCACCGCGTCCGCGGCGGCCTCCTCCTCGATGGTTCCGGTCGGCTCGCCGGCACGGGCGGGCAGCGGCACCAGGCCGATCTCGCCCAGCGCGCCGTGCGCGCCGACGAGCAGCTCGCCGTCCTTCACCACGCCCAGGCCGAGGCCGGTGCCGACCAGCAGGTAGGCGAACATCCGGCTGCCCCGGCCGGCCCCCAGGGTGTACTCGCCGAGCGCGGCCAGGTTGGCGTCGTTGGCCACCGACACGGCCGTGCCCAGGCCCTCCGCGATCCGGTCGAACAGCCCCGGTCGGCCCCAGCCGGGCAGGTTGGAGGCGTAGCGCACCCCGCGCCGCCCCTCGTCCCACACGCCCGGGGTGCCGATCACCGCGTGCACGATGTCGTCGGCCGCCAGGCCCGCGTCGGTGATCGCGCCGTGCGCGGCGGCCACCACGGCGTCCGCGACGGCGTCCGCCGAGCGGCCCCGGTTGGCCACGTCCCGGCGGGCGACGACCGTCCCGGCGAGGTCCGCGACCGCCACCCGCAGCCGGGCCCGGCCGATGTCCACGCCCAGCACGTGCCCGGCCGTCGGGTCGACCTCGTACAGCACGGCGGTGCGGCCCCGCTCGGGGGCCAGCCGGCCGGCCTCGCGGACCAGCCCGGCCTGTTCGAGCGCGGCCAGCGCGGCGGAGACGGTCGGTTTGGACAGGCCGGTGTCCCGGGCGAGCTGGGCACGCGAGGAGCCACCGCCGGTGCGCAGCAGCTCCAGCAGCAGCCACTCGTTGTTGCTGCGCAGCCGCTGCCGGTTCCAGGGCACCGCGGGAGCCCCGGCCACCGGGCGACTGGTCGGCTGGTGGGGGCTCATCGGTCTTCCTCCGGTCTGGTGCGCACGGACGCCGCCGGCGCGGGTCTCGCGCGGGGTCCGGCGCTGGTCTTCGGGTGGGGTCCGGCCCGGCCTGCGGGTTGTCCGGACCTCCTGCGGGCGGTCGTGGCCCGCCGGCGGGTGTTCCGGCCCCGCCCGTTGGTGTTGCGGCCCGGCCCGCGGCGTCCGGGGTCGGGCGCCGCCGCCCAAGTATGACCGGTGATCATCCGGCGTTCGCCCGCCGGACCCTGGCCGCTGCGCGGTACGCCGCCCCGGGCAACCGCTCCCCGCCGCCCGGGGCACCGCTCCGCACTGCACCGGGTTCGCTACAACGGCGTCTCCGGCCAGTCAAGGTTTCCTCCAGTTGTGGGCGTGCCGCGCCCCGGCGCGTGATCATGGGCGTATGCACTTCCGGCACGGAAACCGAGCAGAGGGTTCCCCGCCCGCGGCACCGGGGCCCCGGTCCCTGGCGGCGACGGCGGCGGCCCTCGCGGCGAGGCTCGGCGCGATCACCGGCAGTGACCACGGCGGTGACGATCCCGACCTGCTGCGGGCGGTCCTCGGCGCCGCCCCGGTCGGCGTCGCCGTGCTCGACGAGCGGTTGCGCTGGGTGTACCTCAACCCCGCCTTCACCACCGCCACCGGCCTGCGCCGCGCCGATCTGCTCGGCCGCGCCGCCGAGGCCACCGCCTTCGCCCCGGCGACCGCCACCCTGCGTCGCGTCCTCGCCGACGGCCTCGACCGCGAACACGCCACCGGCGGGCCGGACGGCGTGGGCCACCCCGTCCCGCCCGGCCTCCGGGTGCGCTACCGACCGCTGCGCCACGCCGGACGGACCACCGGTGTGATCGTCGTCGTCCTGGACGACCCCGACCCGGCCCGCGAACGGCTCCGCGAGCTCGAACAGGCCCGCGCCCGCCTCGCGCTGCTCGACGACGCCGCCGAGCGGATCGGCACCACCCTCGACGTCGGGACGACCTGCGCCGAGCTCGCCGCCTTCGCCGTGCCCGGCCTCGCCGACCTCGCCGTCGTCGACGTCCTGCCGCCCGAGGCCGCGCCCTCCCGGGTCGGCCACGGCCCGCCCCAGCGGATGCACCGAGCCGCCGTACGGGCCGTGCCGGCCCTGACCGACGCCCTCGCCGACCTGGCCCGTCCCGGCGAATCGATCCGCCACCGGGAGGGCTCGGCCGCCGCCCGCAGCCTCGGCGGCGGCATCGCCGTGCTCACCGAGCCCGGCCCCGAGGACGGCTGCCCCGCCGGGACGGCCTCACTGCTCGTCCTGCCGCTGGCCGCGCGCGGCCGCCAGGTCGGGCTGCTCACCCTCGGCCGTACCGCCGCCAACCCGCCCTTCACCTCCGACGAGGCCGCCCTGCTCGGCGACCTCGCTGCCCGGGCCGCCACCGGCATCGACAACGCCCGCCGTTACACCCGTTCCCAGGGCATCGCCCTCGAACTGCAGCGGGCCCTGCTCAGCGAACCCGGCAACCCGCACCAGAACCTCGCCCTCGCCTCCCGTTACCTGCCCTCCGGCACCAGCTCGGTGGTCGGCGGCGACTGGTACGAGACGGTCCGGCTGCCGTTCGGCCGCACCCTGCTCGCCATGGGCGACGTCATGGGGCACGGCGTCGAGGCCGCCGTCGACATGAGTCACTACCGCTCCGCCCTGCGGGACATCGCCGGGATGGACCTCCCCCCGCACCGGATCCTGCGCCAGCTCGACACCGTCATCTCCGCCGACGACTCCGCCCGCCCCGCGACCTGCCTGCTCGCCCTCGCCGACCCGGGCCGCGGCCGCTGGACCCTCTCCAGCGCGGGCCACCTGCCGCCCGCCCTGATCACTCCCGACCAGCCCACCGAGCTGCTGCACCTGCCCAGCGGCCCGCCGCTGGGCACCGGCCTCGGCGGCTACGAGCAGTCCACCCACCCGCTCACCCCCGGCCAGACCCTGCTGCTCTACACCGACGGCCTGGTCGAGCGGCGCGGCGAGGACATCGACGTCTCACTGGAGCGTCTCGCCGCCCTGCGCCTGCCCGCCACCGGCGACCTCGACGACCTCCTCGACGCCGTCCTCCACGCCCTCGTCCCGCCGCCGGCCCCCGCCGCCGAGGACGACATCGCCATCCTCGCCGCCCGCGCCAAGCCGCGCTGACCGGCCCGCACCCGGGTGCGGGCCGGCCGGTCTCCCCGCGTCCCACCCGTGCGGCCACCCGTGCCGTCGACTCCCGACACCTCGGCGACCTGCGTCCCGGGGCAGAAGCCACCGAAGGACTCGCCGGTGCCACCGCCAGCCCCGCCGCCACCGGCTCCCCCACCGCCACCACCACCACCGCCGGCGGGCTTGACGTGGGCGTCCTCGCCCCCCGCGCGACGCCGACCGATGCCGCCGGCCTCGGGCCGGAGCGTGCGACGCTCCGGCCCGAGGCGGGCGCGCGGTGGCCCTCCGCCTGCGACTTTCGGTTATCACGCCGCGCGGCACCGGTCTCCTGAACAGCGGAGCCGAACTCCCTCGGCCCGCCCGGCGTCGCCACCGGCGCGCGCCCGCAACGGGAAAGATCTGCCGATGACCGCTTCTCCCGCCCGTCGTCCGTTCCAGCGGCGCTGGCTCCTCGCGTCCTGCGTGCCGGTGCTGCTCGTGCTCGGGATGGCCGCGTCCGTTCCGGCCTCCGCGCCCGGGCCCGCACCGCACGCCGCCATGCCGGGCATGGCGGGCATGGCGGGCATGGCGGGCATGCCCGAAACGGCGGGCGCGTCCGGGAGTAGCGGCCGCGGCCTCGCCGCCGAGCAGGACGGCTACCGGCTGGACACCGCGACCACCGAGCTGCCCGACGGGCGCCCGACGCCCTTCCGGTTCACCGTCACCGGCCCGGGCGGCGCGCCCGTCACCGACTTCGCGGTCCACCAGACCAAGAAGCTGCACTTCTACGCGATCCGCGCCGATCTCACCGGCTTCCAGCACCTGCACCCGGACCTGGCCGACGACGGCACCTGGACCGCCGATCTCGCCGCCCTGACGCCCGGCACCTGGCGGCTGTACGCCGACTTCGTCCCGAACACCGGCCCCCACGCCCCCGAACTCGTCCTCAGCCGCACCGTGACGGTGCGCGGCGAGTCCGCCGCGGTGCTCCTGCCCGCCCCGGTCGGCACGGTCGACGTCGACGGCTACACCGTCACCCTGCAGGTCCAACCGGTGGCCGGTGCACACCAGTTGGTCGCGAGCATCGGCAAGGACGGCCGGCCGGTCACCGACCTGCAGCCCTACCTGGACAGCTACGCCCACCTCAGTGCCTTCCACGAGGGCGACCAGGCACTGGCCCATCTCCACCCGGCGGACGTCGTGACCGGGGACCACGGCGGCCCCACCCTGACGTTCCAGGCCCTCCTCGCGGAGCCCGGCAACTGGCGGGTCTTCCTGCAGTTCCAGACCGCCGGGAAGCTGCACACCGCCGAACTCACCCTGCACGTCGACTGACGCCGCGGGCCCGCAGGCGCCGTCGGGTACCCCCGCTCCACGGGCCGGGTACCCGGCGGCGACGAAACGTCAGCTGTCGGCGGCGGCGCGCTTGCGGCGCCACGCCCACGCACCGCCCGCGGCGAGCACGACCACCACGGCCGCACCGATGGCGATGCCGGCGGAGGAGGAACCGCCGCCGCTCGACGCGGTCGAGGCCGTGCCGGGCGAGGCCGTCACGCTCGGGGCGCCGGACGGAGCGGGCGCGGCGGCGGAGGTGGCGGCCGAGGAGGGGGCTGCGGAGGGCGTGGCGGCCGGCGTCGAGGGAGCGGCGCCGGCGGGCGCGGCGGACGGCGTGCCGATCGGGGTCGCTCCGGGCGCGGCGGCGGCGAGTTTGAGGGTGGGCGCCGGGTGCTCGGGCTCGGTGCCGCCCTCGGGGAGTTCGATCCAGCGGTCGATGTGGCCGTCGCTGTAGGTCTCCAGGGTCTTGAAGACCAGCTGCTGGGCGTCGGGCAGCTGCTTGACGGTGATCTGGTAGACGGCGTCCTTGCCCTGGGGCAGCGCGGGGCCGCCGACCGTGTAGCCGTCGGCGGTGGCGGCGAGGGTCCAGCCCTGCGGGGCGTCGGCGAGCGTGACGTCGGCGGGGGCGATGCCCTCGGGCAGGACGACCTGGAACTTGGCGAGGCCGGCGGTGCTCGACTCGGCCTCGGCGGTGAAGGTGACGGTGGCGTTGACGGCCAGCGCCCGGGCGGCCTCGGAGGCGACCTCCACGTGGGCGAAGGCCGGCACCGCGAGGGCGAGGGAGCCGGCCAGGACGGCCGTGACGGTGGCTGCACGGCCGAGCAGGCGGGAGTTGTCCATGGGACTGCGCTCCGGGGGGAGGTCGGCGTCGGGCCGGGGCCGGCCCGTCCGATCGGGTCCGGGCGGCGTCCATCATGCACGACGGATCCGGGATCGCGGCACGGCCCCGGTGGGCCCCCGGGCGGCCGGAGCCGGCGGCCGGCCGCCGGAACGACCGCTCACCCGCCCGGCCCGTCCGGCTACTTGCGGCGGCTGAAGATCCGCTTCGCGGCGTAGATGATCCCGACGATCAGCAGGACGAAGAGGAGGATCACCAGGATGATCACGACCAGCAGGAACTTGCCCAGCTTGGCGAGGAAGCCCTTCTTCTTCTTCGTGTCCTTGGCCGCGAGGTGCACGGCGTCGGCGCTCGACGGGACGACGGACGAGGCGACGGACGGCGCGACGGAGGCGGCGAGCGGCCGGGCGCCCGTCCCGGTGGCCGCCCCCGCGGCCGGTGCGCCGGAGTCGGACACCACGACGACGGCGGTTCGGGGTGCGGCCACCGCCGTCGCGCTCGACGCGACGGCGGTGAGGCCGACGGCGGCCGCCAGTGCCACCAGGGCGCCGGCTATCGAACGTGCGATCCGGTGAGTCATCGTGCTCCTCGTGCGGGTTCGGGGTGGCTCGGACGAGTCCGACCAAAGCAATTTCTCATGCTCTGACCAGCTGGTTTTCTCATCCGCGCCTAGTATGCTCCACTGACGTTCTACAGCGGTGTAAAAGTTTAGCGACGGGCCCTGCCCGGATCGGCTCCGGCCCCGGGCCGCGCGAGCCCACCGCTCCGACGGGGGCTCCGTGGCAACTGTGGAGGATGACGACGTGTCTGGCCGCAAGGGTTCCCCCGACGCCGGAATTTCGCCGCACCGGGCGGGCGGACGCCGGGCGGCGGGCCGAACGACCGCCCCGGACAAGGGCGAAACGGACACCGCGGGCATAGCGGACGGCCGTTCGGCCGGTCGCGCCAAGAAGAAGCCGAAGCGCAGCACCAAGCAGAAGGTGCTCTGGGCGACCGCCGGAGGCACCGCGCTCCTGGTCCTCGCCGGCGGCGCCCTCTACTACCGCCTGGACAGCAACATCTCCACCTTCGACGGCGACGCCGTCAGCAAGGACCGCCCGGAGGCCGCGGCGGCGGACGCCCAGGGCCGAACCCCGGTGAACGTCCTGCTGATCGGCTCGGACAGCCGCGGCAACGGCAACAGCGACCTGGGCGGCGGCGGGGACGGCGGCGCCCGCTCGGACACCGCGATCCTGCTGCACGTCTACGCCGACCACAAGCACGCCGTCGGCATCTCCATCCCCCGCGACTCCCTGGTCACCATCCCGTCCTGCAAACTGCCCAGCGGGAAGTGGACCAAGGAACAGACCAACGTCATGTTCAACAGCGCCTTCTCCGTGGGCGACACCGAGCAGGGCAACCCCGCCTGCACCCAGAACGCGGTCGAGAAGCTGACCAACCTGCGTGTCGACCACACCATCGTGGTGGACTTCAACGGCTTCGCCTCGATGACCAAGGCGGTCGGCGGCGTCGAGGTCTGCCTGCCGAACGACGTCCGGGAGGGGGACCTCAACCCGAACCTGGAACACAAGGGCAAACTCATCTTCCCCAAGGGCAAGCAGAAGGTCGAAGGTCAGGCCGCGCTCGACTACGTCCGGGTCCGCCACGGCATCGGCGACGGCTCCGACATCGGCCGCACCAAGCGCCAGCAGGCCTTCCTCTCCTCCCTCATCAAGGAGGTCAAGTCCCGCGGGATGGACCCGACCACCCTGCTGCCGCTCGCCGACGCGGCCACCAAGTCGCTGACCGTCGACCCCGGCCTCGGCTCGGCCGCCAAGCTGCTCGACTTCGCCACCTCCCTCAAGGACGTGGACCTGCATGACATCAAGTTCCTGACCACGCCCTGGCGTTACGAGGGCCCGCGGGTGGCCCTGGTCCACCCCGACGTGGACCAGCTCTGGGCGGCGCTCAAGGCCGACCGCACCATCGACGGCCAGGACGCGAGCGCCCAGGCCGGGTCCGGCTCCGCAGCCCCCACCGCCCCCGCCGCCGAGGCCACCCCCACACCGACCGCCGCCCCGGACCCCAAGGCCGCGGGGGTCAAGGTCTCCGTGCTCAACGGCACCGGTGAGACCGGCCTCGGCGGCAAGGCCGCGGAGACGGTCAAGGGCGCCGGCTACACCGTCACCACCGTCGGCAACGCCCCCGGGAAGCCCCGCGGCACCACGGTCGTCGAGTACGGCGCGGGCGAGCGCGGCTCCGCCGAGGCGGTCGCCAAGCTGTTCCCGGGCGCGACCGTCCAGCCTGGCAGCCGGGGCGTCAGCGTCGTCCTCGGCCACGACTTCACGTCCGCCGGCCCGGCGTCCGGCGCCGGTCCGGCCTCCGGCGCGGCCGCCTCCCCCGCGCCGTTGCCCACCAGCGTCAGCGGCACCGCCCGCTCGGCGGACGACGACCCCTGCGCCAACGTCTCGTACGGCTGAGCGGCGACCCACCGCCGGGCCGCTCCCGGGCCGCCGGCTGCGCTTCCGGGGCGTCCCGGCATGCGGACGGCGGCCACCCCGGCGCGCGAACGGCGGTGGGGCGCCCCCGGACCGCCGTCCCGAGGGCGCCCCACCGGGCGTGGGCGGAGCCGCGTCAGCGTCTCGTCCCGCAGGACGGGCAGAACGCGGCGCCGTCCGGGACGTCCTGGTGGCAACTGGTGCACTGGACGGCCTGCGCCAGCCGGAAGCCGCACCCCGGACAGAACGGCGTGCCGTGCGTCTCGGCGTGGCACTGCGGGCAGACCAGCTGGCGCGGCGCGTTGACGTCGAACCCGGCGCCCGACTGCTGCCCGGCCTGGTAAGCGCGCTCGGCGACCGTGTCGTTGAGGCCCCGGTGCTGCGCCGCCATCGCCTCGGCCGCGGTGTCCGGAGCACAGCTGAAGCACAGGCCCTGCGCCGGGTTGAAGCAGCGGCCGCAGACGTAGTGGGTGCAGCGGGCGCAACGGTTGAAGTGCGTCTGGGCGTCGGCGATCGCGCGCTGGAAGGCGGCGTCCCGCGTGGTGCCCCAGGTCTGGCCGGCCAGACCGTCGGCGGCGTTGCTGATGGTGTTGGCGTTGCCGCCGATCAGGTTCCAGGCCGCGCTGACGCCCTTGCCTATCCAACCGGCCATCTGACCGGTCCGGAACGCCTCGAACGGCGAGCGCCAGGTGTCCGAGCAGCGGTAGCAGTAGAACTCGAACTGGAAGCCCGCACCGGTGCCGTGTTGCTCGCACAGATCGCGGTAGTTGCTGCTGAAGTAGATCTCCGAAGTCACGTCGTCCCCGGTCGCTGAAAGTGGGATGTCGGCGGTCGCTCCCAGGGACGATAGGGCCAGGTGAACGGTTCCGCCAAGGAGTCCGTGCTGTTCAGAGCCCCGAGACCGGCAGCAGCACCACCCGTGCCGGGTCGAACCGTTCCCAGCACGCGGGCTGTCCGCTGCGGCCGACCCGCAGTCGGCACCAACGCCGGCCGGCCGCGTCCTGCCACCAGCCGCTGATCCGGCCGAGCACCCACGCGCCGTCGCCGAGGTCCACCTCGACCGGCTGGTAGACCCACTGGACGGTGTGCTCCGCAGGGTCCGCTCCGTCGACCCGGTCGTCACGCTCATCGCGCTCATCGCGGTCGTCCCGAACGTCCCGGTCGTCCCCGTTCACGGGGTCCGCCCCGGATCCCCGGCGCCCCGGGGACCGCACTGACTCTCCATCACGGCTCCGCCTCCCGACCCGGCCCCGGCCGCGGCGGCCGTCCGGTGCGGGGCGGCCGCCGCGGCCGGGGGTGCAGCACACCTCCTGAACTCTACAGGCGTGTAGAGAACGACGGGAGG
Organism: Kitasatospora sp. NPDC097691; assembly: GCF_040302665.1. Classification (NCBI taxonomy): domain Bacteria; kingdom Bacillati; phylum Actinomycetota; class Actinomycetes; order Kitasatosporales; family Streptomycetaceae; genus Kitasatospora; species Kitasatospora sp. NPDC097691. Next base: position 59,234 of record NZ_JBEORY010000001.1, read on the forward strand.
ATTCCGCCGAAGCCGAGCAGGGCCGAGCAAGGCCGGGCCGGGCCGAGCAAGGCCGGGCCGGGCAGGACAGGGCCTTGCCCGGCCGAAGAGGACCCGCCTCAGCGGTCCTTGCGCACCGAGCTCCGACGACGAAGCCGCCACAGCGCCACCGGAACGACCCCGGCCAGCGCGAGCGCCTCCGAGGCCGGCGGCGCCTCGAACGGGGCACCGGCCGCCCCGGCCGGCACCTTGTCGAAGGTGTCCGGCACCGGCAGGGTGGACCAGTCCGACAGCGGCCACGCCACCACGAACGCCCGGCCGACCACGTTGTCCACCGGAACGAAGCCGTCGCCGGTCACGTTGTGGTGCCAACGGGAGTCACGCGAGTTGTTGCGGTGATCGCCCATCACCCAGAGCTTGCCCTTGGGCACGGTGACGGTGCCGACCGGGTCGTTGTCGCAGGGCGTCGAGCCGGGGAACAGGTACGGCTCGTCCAGCGCGACGCCGTTCACCTTCAGCGGGGCGCCCGCGTCGCACTGGACGGTGTCCCCGCCGACCGCGATCACCCGCTTGATCAGGTCCTTCTCGTCCGCCGAGGGCATCAGGCCGACGGTGCTCAGCGCCTTCCGGACGGAGCCCATGAGGGAGTCGTCGGTCGTCGTCGTGCCCTCCAGCCAGCCGCCCGGATCGCGGAAGACCACCACCTCCCCGCGCTCGGGCTCCGCGCCGAACCACGGGGTCAGCTTGTCCACCAGCACCCGGTCGCCGATCGCCAGGGTCTGCTCCATCGACCCGGAGGGGATCGAGAAGGCCTGCACGAAGAAGGTCTTGATGCCGAGCGAGAGCAGCAGGGCGATCACCAGCAGGATCGGCAGCTCCTGCCAGAACGGGCGCTTCTTCCGCTGGCGCTTCGCCCCCTCGTCCGGGTCCTCCCCCGTACCTCTGTCCGAGTCCGCGCCCGCACCCACGGCGGCAGCCGCAACCGCGGCCGCGCCCCCACCCACGCCTGTGCCCGTGCCCGAGGACGTGCCCGAGGACGTGTCCGAGGACGTGCCCACGCCCGCCCGGCCGTCCTCGGCCCCGCCGCGTTCCCCGGCTCCACCGCTCTCGCCGGACTCCGCGCTCTGCTGCACACTCATTTCCTCGGCCCCTCCCGACGGCCCGACGGGAGTCGCAACGAAGACCCCCTGTCAGGAACGAACCTACCGAACAGAGGTTCCCGGGCGCGCCCTGACGTGCATGCGCTCACCCTGCGGGCCGAACAGGCTGAGGAACTCCACGGGCTGCGGGCCCGCATTGCCGAAGGCGTGCGGGGTGCGGGTGTCGAACTCCGCGGCCTCACCGGCCGTCAGCACCAGGTCGCGCGATCCGAGCACCAACCGCAGCCGGCCGGACAGCACGTACAGCCACTCGTAGCCCTCGTGGACCTTCAGCTCCGGCTCCGGCTCGGTGTTGCGGCCCGGCGGGATGATGTGCTTGAACGCGTGCATCCCGCCCAGGTGGCGGGTGAGCGGGATGATCGTCTGGCCGTTCCTGGTCACCGGGCGCGGGTGGATCCGCGGGTCGCCGGTGGCCGGGGCGCCGACCAGCTCGTCCAACGGCACCCGGTACTCCCGGGCCAGCGGCAGCAGCAGCTCCAGCGTCGGCTTGCGCTGCCCGGACTCCAGCCGGGACAGGGTGCTGAGCGAGATCCCGGTCGCGGCAGCCAGTTTGGCGAGCGTGGTGCCGCGCTCCCGGCGCAGGGCCCGCAGCCGGGGGCCCACCGTGGTGAGGACGTTCTCGAACTCTTCGTCGACCATGCCTGCCATGTGCCGCTACGGCAAGGTCGTTTGTCAATCCGGCACCCGGGTGAGCGCCCGCCCGGCGAGGCCCGTCCTCGTGTCGGACGCCCGTCCTCGCGGCACGCGCACCTCGGCTAGGAGCGACCCCGCCGCCAGATCAGGGACCAGTGCTCCTGCACCGATCCCACGAACGGGTCGAGCCAGTCGCTGAACGCGAACAGCAGCACGCCCACGCCTCCGCCCAACAGCAGACCGATCGCCACGGCCGCCACCACGATTCGTACGATCGCCCGCACCCGGCCCTCCTCCCGTTCCCGGAAGGGTTCCCCGGCGCGGCCGTCGCGGCACCGAACGTCCATGCACCGAGACCGAGTTGTCACCGGCCGGTGAGGCTCTGACGCGTCGGCCCGCCGCCTACCCGAGCGACGGCGGGCCAACGGCCGGGGCGTCCGGCTACCGGTACTCGCGCAGCCGGGGCCGCACCCCGATCGCCGTGAGGCCCAGGGCCACCGCCAGCACACCCACCGCGAGGGCCGCCGTGGTGCCGTCCAGGTCCCCGTCGGTCTCGGCGACCGCCCGGTCCATCGCAGTCGTGTTGATCGCGATGGTGTCCCCGATCGCGGCGCCCAGCTGCTCGAAGTCGTAGTTGGACTGCCCCTTCGAGAGCCCGGTGTTGAGCGTGACCGCCTCCTTGAGTTTCCCGGCGGTGCGCAGCTCGCGGATCTTGCGGTCGGTCAGCTGGTACTGCTGGAAGGTGTCCAGCACGCGCTCGGCGGCGTCCTGCTCGCCCGGGAAGGTGATGTTGCGCAGCTCGCTGCCGAGGTAGCCGCCGAAGGGGACGGCCGTACGGTCGGCGTGGTGCCGTCGGGCGGCGTCGGCCAGCTCGGCGTTGTAGTCCGCGAGGGTGGCGCCGTCGATCCGGGCGATCGCCTGGGTCTGCTCCAGGAAGATCTGCTCGTACGCGCGGGTCGGGTCGATCAGGTAGCGGCTCTCGTCGGCGTTCATGTCGAACGCGACGGCTCGGGCCCGGCTGAGGGCGATCACCGAGTCGTAGGCGTTGCTCTTGGCGGTCGTCAGGTGGTCCTCGGCGCGGCCCAGCAGGTTCAGCCCGGCCACCAGCACCACACCGGTCAGCAGGGTCACGGCGGCCAGCGCCGGGTTGACCACCCGGCGGTAGCGCAGGGCGAGGGCGCGCTGGAGGCCGAGCAGGACGGCGAGGGCGAGCAGGCCGACGGCGAGCAGCCACCACCGGCCGCTGCCCAGGGCGTCGCGCTGCTGCTGGTAGACGCGTTCGACGGAGGCGTCGTTGGCGACGGTGACCCGGTCGGCGGCGGGAAGGAGCTGCTGGCGCAGCAGGTCGGTGGCCTGCCGGTAGGCCTCCAGAGCGGCCTGCGAGGGCTGCCCGGCCGGCGGATTGGCCTGCTCCTCCAGCAGTTGCGCCCGGGCCACCAGGGCCTCGTAGCTGCCGAGCCGGCCCAGGACGAGCTGGACGGCGCGCTGCCCGGCCGGGTCGTCGGCCGCGGCCTGGGCGGCCTGCTGCAGGTCGTCGTCGGCCTGGGCGCGCCGCTGCTCGTAGGTGTCCTGGGTCTGCTTGCGCAGGGCCGTGTACTCGGGGTCGGCGCCGACCAGCAGCAGGTTGGCGGCCTGGGCGTCCATGTCGCTGAGCGCGAAGTAGAGGTCGGCGGCGCGGGTGGCCTGCGGGGCGTCCCGGTGGCCGATGGTGTCGGTGCCGTCGCGGGCCCCGCCGAGCACGGCGGTGGCGGTGGCGCCGAGGCCGAGCAGGGCGGCCAGGCTCAGCGCGGTGAGGCCGCGCACCAGGCGCGGGGTGGTCCGGTGCGCCCGGCTGCCGATCGTCCGGACGCCGTGGCCGAGGCGGGCCAGGATGCCCGGTGGGACGGGTTCCGCATTCTCCGGTGGGCCCGCCTCGTTCGAGGTGGTCGCGCTGTACTCCGTGGTGGTCGTCATGACCGCACGTCCCTTTCCCCCGTGGCACGGTCTGCCGGGGGTTCCGGGCGCGCCGGAGCCCCTCGAACGCAGAACCGTTTCTGCATTTCGCTCTCTCTTCCGCCGCGCGACCCTAGTCCCGCACCGCCCGGGGCACGGTGCGCCCTGACGCCTCCTTGACGCCGCCGGGCACCGGTCTTGACGCTTCCTTAGCGCCCGCCCCGGTGCCCGGGCGGCCACCGCCCTTCGGCGGCCGCCCGGCGGGTCAGCCCTGACCGGCCCTGCCGCCGTGGTTCGCCTTCTTCTTCCGGCGGGCCTTCTTCCTGCGGGCGCGCTTGGACATCGTGGTTCCTCCGGTCCGTCGGGTCGGGTGGTTCAGGCGGCCCGGCCGACCAGCTGGTCGGCGAGCTTGGCGAGCCGCTTCAGCGAGCGCTCCTCCTGCGCGGCCGCCGCCGTCGGCGCGACCGAACCGCCTTCGTAGTACGCGCCGTTGGCGAGTTCCACGCTCGGCAGGCAGAGCCGGACGACGGCTTCCGCGCCCTCCGCGGCCGGCGCGCCGGTCCGCCCGTAGAGCGGCAGCAGCGCGGTGTCGCACTGGCCCGGGTTGAGGCTGACGGCGGTGACGCCGGAGCCGGCCGGCGCCATGTCCGCGGTGGCCATGGTCAGCGCCAGCTGCGACTGCGCGTACGCCGCCACCCGCGAGTACCTCTTCACCCGCTGCGGGTCCGACCAGTTCATCGAGGCGGTCCGGTGCAGCGCGGAGGAGACGTTGAGGATCCGGGCGTCACCGGCCGCCGAGAGCGGGGCGTGCAGCAGCTTCGCCAGCAGGTGCGCGGCCAGGAAGTTGACCTGCAGCGAGACCTCGTTGCCGTCGTCGGTGAGGGTGCAGCGCTCGGGCGCCATCGCGGCGGCGTTGTTCACCAGCAGGTCCAGCGCCGGGTAGTGCTCGACGACCGCACCGGCCAGCACCGCGACCTCCGCGAGGTGGGTGAAGTCGGCTGCCAGCTCGACGAGTCGGTCCCGACGGGCGCCCGCCTCGACCAGCCGGGCGACGGCCGACCCGGCCTCGGCGGTGGTACGGGCGTGCACCAGCACGGTGGCGCCCAGCCCGGCGAGCAGCCGCGCGGTCTCCCACCCGATCCCGGAGGAGGCCCCGGTGACCAGCGCGGTGCGCCCGGACAGGACGTTGCCGGATGTTGCAGACATTCCGGACATGACGGAGTCGGAGGTGGACAGGACGGAGTCGGACATGACCGTTTCCCAGGGGTGTGAGGCACCACCGGCCCTGCTCGGGGCCTGGGGTGCGTGCTCAAGAGACGTGCCGGAAGTGACGCGCCGCAAATGACGCGCCGCAAGTGACCTGCCGGAACTGACGTACCGCACAGCGACACCGGACTGCGCGATCCACACACCCGCCCCCGCCCGTGCCGGGACGGCGGCGGGACGGGGTGCGGCGCGTGCCGTGCCCTCCGGCGGGGAGGCGCGGGATCAGCGCACGGCGATGACGGCCACGGCTGCGCCGACCGGCGGCCGCGGATGCGGCGGGCGGTCGTGATGGCGTGCCGGGCGCTTCATGTCCTTCATCCAACCCGCGCGCCCCACCCCGGGCAAGCGCCACGCCGCCGCCCTGACGAATCCCTGACGCCGGCCACCTGCCGCACGGTCAACACCCGCCACCGGTACCGATCGAGGGACCGGGCCGACTCCGAGCCCGGCAGCCGGCCGACCGCCGGACCACAGCCAGTCCCGCTTCTTGAACACCAGGTAGAGCCCGGTTGCACACCAGTGCCGTCAGGGCGATCGCGAACGGATGGCCGAAGGCCCACCTGAGCTCCGGCATCTGCCCGAAGTCCATCCCTGCACCGTTCCGATCAGGGTCGGCGCGAAGAGGATGGCGGCCCGGGAGGAGATCCCGGCCGCCCGGTCGCGTCGGCCTGGCGGGGCCGGCCGGCCGGGCGGCCCGAGCGGACGTCAACGGTGGCCGGGGGTAACGGCGTTCGTCCGACCGAAACGATCACGGAGCCCCGGGCGCCCACTACGCTACGTGTCATGACTTCTTCGGAGAGGACCCCCGGGCGGGGCACTGCGGTGGTGATCGGCGGCGGACTGGCCGGGTTGGGGGCAGCGTGGGCGCTGCGCGGGCGCGCCGAGCGGATCGTCGTCGTGGAGCGGGACCACTACCCGACGGAGCCGGCGTTCCGGGCCGGGGTGCCGCAGGGGCGGCACGCCCACCTGGTGCTGGAGGCCGGGCACCGGGCCCTGGAGGAGATGTTCCCCGGGATCAAGCAGGAGTTGCTGGACGCGGGTGCGCTGCGGGTGACCACCTCGGAGGTCAAGTGGCTCAGCTCCGCCGGGTGGATGGCCGAGTACCCGGCGCGGATGGCCTTCCTCTCCTGCACCCGGCCGGTGCTGGACCACCTCGTCCTGGAGCGGGTCCGCGCCGACTCCTCGATCGAGTTCCTGGAGGGCACCGACGTGGTCGGCCTGCTCGGCTCGGCCGGGGTGGTGACCGGGGTGAAGGTCCGCGAGCGGGGCCCGGAACGCGGCGAAGTCCGCGACCTCCCGGCCGAGTTGGTGGTGGACGCGGCGGGCCGCTCGACCTCGGTGCCGAAGTGGCTGACGGAGCTGGGCTGCCCCCCGGTGCCCGAAGAGCGGGTGGACGCGGGCGTGGCGTACACCTCCCGGCTGTTCCACCGCCCGGCCGGGGTCGACCTCGGCGGCCAGGCGGTCTACCTGCAGACCAAGGCGCCGGACGCGCCGCGGATGGGCGTCCTGCTGCCGGTCGAGGGCGACCGGTGGATCGTCAGCCTCGCCGGGATGCGCGGCGCCGAACCCGGGCCCGGCGAGGAGGGGTTCACCAGGCACCTGGCCCGACTGCGCGACCCGCTGCTCCGCGAGGCGCTGCGGGACGCCGAACCGGCGGGCGAGGTGCGCGGCTTCCTGCCCGGCCCGGGCGTGCGGCGGCACTACGAACGCAGCTGCCCGGACGGCCTGGTGGCGGTCGGCGACGCCGCGAGCACCTTCAACCCGGTGTACGGCCAGGGGGTCACCGTCGCCCTGTTCTGCGCCCGGGAGCTGCGCCGCACCGTGCTGCGGCACGGCGGCATCGACCACGCCGCGGCCCGGGACGCGCGGCGCGCCGTCGCGGCGGCGTCCAAGAACCCGTGGGTGATGTCCTGTGCCGAGGACGCCCGCTTCGACACCACCACCGGCGCGCCCACCGGCGCCCTGCTCAAGCTCCAGCACCGCTTCCTGGACAAGGTGCTGGCCGGTGCCACCCGCGACCCCCTGGTCACCGCGGCGTTCCACGAGGTGATGTCCCTGGTGGAGCCGCCGTCGCTGCTGTTCCGCCCGTCGGTGCTCAGCGCCGTCCTGCGCGGCTGAACACCGATGCGCCGAGCCCTGCCGGCCCGGACGCAGCCGGGCCGGCAGGGCGGGCCAAGCCGGTCGGCCCGGCGCGGTCACACCGCCCGGTGCGTCAGACGGTCGGCTTCCCGTGGGAGGCCGACCCGGCCGTGACGAGGGCCGTGATCTCGTCGGCGAGGTGCGGGCCGAGCTCGCCCCAGCCGTCCTTGTACCCGTAGACGCCGGCCAGGGTGCGGGCCTCGTAGTCGCCGTTCATGATCTCGATGTCGTTCGCCGTGATCAGCGCCGGGTGGGCCACGCCGACGGCCGCCGAGACCTTCATCAGCTCCTTGCGCAGGGTGCGCAGGTAGACGGCGGCCCGGGTGGCCTTCGAGGCCGGGTCGAGGCCGCGGGCCAGCCACGGGTTCTGGGTCGCGATGCCGGTGGGGCACTTGTCGGTGTGGCACTTCTGCGCCTGGATGCAGCCGATCGACAGCATCGCCTCACGGGCCACGTTGATCATGTCGACCCCCAGGGCGAAGGCGACCGCGGCGTTCTCGGGCAGGCCGAGCTTGCCGGAGCCGATGAAGGTCAGGTCGTCGGTCAGCCCCAGCTCGGCGAAGGTGCCGTAGACCCGGGAGAAGCCCATCCGGAACGGCAGCGACACGGAGTCGGCGAACATCCGCGGCGCCGCCCCGGTGCCGCCCTCGCCGCCGTCGATCGTCACGAAGTCGACCCCGCGGTCGCCGCGCGCCATCAGGCCGGCCAGCTCCTGCCAGAAGCCCATGTCGCCCACCGCGCTCTTCACGCCGATCGGCAGGCCGGTCTCGGCGGCGAGCAGCTCGACGAAGTCGAGCATCGAGTCGACGTCGCCGAACGCGGTGTGCCGCGACGGGGAGGCGCAGTCCTCGCCGACCGGGATGCCGCGGATCCCGGCGATCTCCGGGGTCACCTTGGCACCGGGCAGCATCCCGCCCAACCCCGGCTTGGCGCCCTGGGAGAGCTTGATCTCTATCGCCTTGACGGGAGCGCCGGCGACCACGTCCTTGAGCTTGTCGAGGTTGAAGCTGCCGTCCTCGTTGCGGCAGCCGAAGTACGACGTCCCGAGCTGGAGGACGAGGTCACCGCCGTTGCGGTGGTACGGCGAGAGGCCGCCCTCGCCCGTGTTGTGCATCGTGCCCGCCAGCGCCGCCCCCTTGTTGAGCGCCGTGACGGCCGCACCGGAGAGCGATCCGAAGCTCATCGCCGAGATGTTCACCACGCTGGCCGGCCGGAACGCCTTGGCGCGCCCGCGCGGCCCGCCCAGCACCTTGGCCGAGGGCAGCGGGGCCTGCGGGTCGTGCGCATCGGGCAGGGCGCCGGCGAAGGTGCGCTGCTTCACGTAGGCGTGCCCCTGGACGTGCTCGACGTCGACTTCGGTCCCGAACCCGAAGTAGTTGTTCTCCTCCTTCGCCGACGCGTAGATCCAGGTGCGCTGGTCACGGCTGAACGGGCGCTCCTCCTCGTTGGAGGTCACGATGTACTGCCGCAGCTCCGGACCGATCCTTTCCAGCAGGTACCGGGCGTGCCCGACCACCGGGAAGTTCCGGAGCAGCGCGTGCCGCTTCTGCATGAGGTCGCGGGCAGCCAGGAGCGCCACCGCTGTCGCGGCGGCCGCGCCGATCTTCCGGGCGTGCATGAACGTTCCTCCTCGGTGCACGGCACCATCGCCGTGCGGTGGGGTCGTCGTGTCGTGTGGGGTGCCGGACGGCGGGCACGCGGCCGAGCAGGCAGCAGCGTCCGTCGAAGGATGCCAAACGATGTTAAGAGGCCACCCGGACCGGCCTGCGGCCAGGGGCCGGTCGGAGCGCACGGCGACGACCCGCGCCCGGCGTTCCGGACCGTTCCGGAGCGATCCGGACCGTGCTGGGGTGTTCCGGGCCGTTCTGCGCGATCCGGAGCGATCCAGAGCGTTCCGGAGTGTTCCGGATCGTTCCGGAGGTCAGCAGGCGGCATTCAGCCGCCGTACACGCTGTTTCAACGTTGCGTCACCAGAGTTCGGCCTCGTGCCTACCTCACACTCGCGTGCCGGCGTCGCCTCCGTGTGCGCCGCGGCTTTGACGTTGTCAGGAATCGTCGTCACCGGGATCGTCGCCGCGCAGCCCGCGGCGGCCGCGGACCCGGCCGGCTACCAGAACGTTCGGATCAACGAGGTCACCTCGTCGAACAGCGACACGGTGGAGTTGTACAACACCGGCTCGACCGCGGTGAGCATCAGCGGCTGGAAGATGTCGGACGACAGCTTCTCCCCGCAGTCGTTCAGCCCGTCCTCCGGCACGATCCCGGCCGGCGGCTTCGTCACCTTCAACTCCCCCAAGGGGCTCGGTGACTCGGACAAGCTGGTGATCTACACGGCCGACGGCACCGTGGTCGACCGCGTCGAGTGGGCCACCGGCGCGGCGAAGCCGGCGATGGCGCGCTGCGGCGGCGACGGCACCGGCGCGTGGGTGACCACGACCGCCGCGACCACCTTCGGCGCCGCGAACGCCCCCGGCTGCCCGTCGTCGACACCGGCGGCGAGCCGGGTGCGGATCAACGAGGTCACCTCGAACGGCTCGGACACCGTGGAGCTGTACAACGGCGGAACGAGCGCGGTCAGCATCGGGTCGTGGAAGTACGTCGACGGCGACACCACCCACTCCCCGGTCTCCGTCTCGTCCTCCTCGCCGAGCGCGACCAGCATCCCCGCCGGCGGCTACGTCACGTTCGACTCCCTCCTCGGCCTGGGCGACAACGACTCGGTCTTCCTCCTCGACGGCAACGGCAACACCGTCGACTCGGTGACCTGGGCCACCAACGGCGCCAAGCCGTCGGACGAGCGCTGCGCCAACGGCACCGGGTGGTTCCAGACCTCCACCACCGCGACGCCCGGCAGCGCGAACTCCTGCTCGGGCAGCGGCGGGGGCGGTGGCGGTGGCGGACAGACCGGCCACCTGCTGGGCGGCGGCGGCGCGTTGACCAGCGGCTGCACCCCCGAGGCGCCCTCCGGTACGGGTTCCACCCCGGCGGGCACCCTGGCGTGGCCGGGCGGGCTGGACGTCACGATCGCCGACAACGTCTGCGCGTTCACCACGTCCACCGGCCCCGAAGGCCGTGACCTGAGCGGTCTGGCCTTCGACCCGGCCAACCCGTCGGTGCTGTGGGCCGCCAAGAACAAGAACTGGCTGTTCAAGCTGGTCAAGAGCAACGGCAAGTGGATCCCGGACCCGTCGTGGAGCGCGACCGGCAAGCAGATCCGCTTCGCGGGCGGCTCCGGCCAGCCGGACTCCGAGGGCCTGACGGTCGGCGCCAACGGCCACCTCTACGTGACCTCCGAGCGCGACAACACCGACAACACCGTCCCCAAGGACACGATCATGGAGTTCGACCCGGCCGCGGCCGGATCGACGCTCACCCCGATCCACCAGTGGGACATGACCTCGCAGTTCCCGCAGCTGAACACCGGCAGCAAGGACGAGGCCAACCTCGGCTTCGAGGGCGTCGGCTACGTGCCGGACAGCTGGCTGACCGCTAACGGCTGGGTCGACCCGCTCACCCACGCCGCCTACAACCCGGCGAACTACCCGCTGCACGGGTCGGGCCTGTTCTTCGCCGGACTGGAGTGGGACGGCACCCTGCACGTGTACGGCCTGAACTCCGACGGCACGTTCACCACGTTCGGCACGATCGCGACCGGCAAGGTCTCCGTGATGGACGTGACCTTCGACGCCGGCACCCAGCGCCTCGTCGCGACCTGCGACAACACCTGCGGCGAGACGCACACCTTCATGAAGGTCGACGCCGCCGGCGCGATCGTCCCGGACGTGACCTACACGAACCCGGCCGTCATGCCGATCGACAACCTGGAGGGCTTCGCGATCGCGCCGACGTCCACCTGCGTCAACGGCTCCCGCGAAGCGGTCTGGAGCGACGACGGCATCTACGGCTTCGGCTCCGGGACCTCCTCCTCCGGACACGCCCTCTACAGCGGCACCTTCCCCTGCTGATCCCTCCCGGGCGGCGGGACCGGGCGTGCGTCGGTGACGGCGCGGGCCGCACGCAGTGGTGAAAGCTCCCGGCCGACGGCGGGTCACGACCGTGACCACCCGCCGACGGCCGGGAGCTTCGTCGTGCCGGGCCGCCCACGCTCGGCGGGCACAGCGGGCACGGCGGGGACTTCCGCGGGACCCGGCCCGCGGTTGGTAGCGTCCCACCATGATCGGCTCCGCGCTGGTGCGCCTCGCGACCTTCAACGTCCTGCACGGGCAGCGGCTCCCGGACGACGGCCGCCCACCTCGGACGCCGTCCGGCACCGTCGACGTGCACCCGCTCATCGACGCCGTCGCCGCCCTGGACGCCGACGTGGTGGCGCTGCAGGAGCTCGACCGCTTCCAGGAGCGGTCGGGCCGGGTGGACCAGGCACGGGCGATCGCCGAGGCGACCGGTGCCGCGGACTGGCGCTACGCCTCGGCGTTCCACGCCCGGTCCGGGCCGGGACGGGCCTGGGCCCCCGACCGGTCCGAACCGGGGCTGCGGGTGTACGGGCCGAAGGGCGCCGGGCACGACGGTGAGGTCCCCTCGCACGGCATCGCGCTGCTGTCCCGGCTGCCGGTCCTGAGCCGGCGGGCCCGGCGGTTCGGCGCACCACCCCTCGCCGTGCCACTGCCGGTGGCCGGGCGGGCGGGCCTCACCGTGATCCGCGACCATCCGCGCGTGGCACTGGCCGCCGTCCTGCAGGGACGGCGCGGCCCGTTCACCGCGGTGGCGCTGCACCTGTCGTTCGTCCCCGGGTGGAACCTCCGCCAACTCCTCGCCGTGCACCGCTGGATCGCCGACCTGCCCCGGCCGCACATCCTGCTGGGTGACTTCAACATCCCCGGCGCGATACCCGCGGCCACCCTCGGCGCGGCCGAGCTCCTCGCCCCGTCGAGCCGCGCGACACCCTCCGCACCCCGGACGCCCTCCGCACCACGGACGCCGTCGATGCCCCCGACGCCGTCGATGCCCTCGATGCCGCAGCCTGACGGCCTGCCGCCCCGGTCCGGCTGGCACCACCTGGCCCGCGTCCGCACCTTCCCGTCGCACCGCCCGCTGGTGCAGCTCGACCACGTCCTCGCAGCCGGGCTCGGCCCGCACCGACCGCAGTCGGTGCGGGCCCCGAGGATGCCCATCTCGGACCACCGGCCCGTGGTGGTCGAGCTGCAGCTGTAGCCCCGCCCGCGCACCCCGCCCGAGCCGGGAACGCTGGCGCGGCCCCACCCGTACGGGCAATCATGTGCTGACGTGGCGTGACTTCCACCTCCCGGAACGGGTGTTGCCGGCATGCCGGTCGACTGGCCTGCCGAACCGTTCGTGTTACGTCCACCGCGGCCCGGAGCGGGCGGCGGGCGCCGCCGCGGGCAGCACGGAGGGCACGCCCGTCGTCCTCGCACCGGAGACCGGCGGCGAGGGTGGGCAGTGGGTCGCGGAACGGTTCAGGATCGTCCACGCGCGGATCCGGCACGCCGCCTCCGGCCTCTACCTGGCCGCCGAAGGTCGCCGCCCGCACCAACTTCCCCGCCGCCCGTCCGACAGGTGTGCCGGGCGGCGGCTGTGCGTGCACGGTGGCGGGTACGTCAACGAGATCGGCAAGCAGCACCGGGCGCTCGTCTCCCGGCCGGCCGACGCGTCGGGGTCGCCGTGTCGCCCTCACCGTCAGTAGACGTCGCGGGCGTAGCGCCGCTCGGCGGCGAGCTGTTTGACGTAGGCGGCTGCGTCTTCCTCGTCGAGTCCGCCGTGGGTGACGGCGATGTCGCGCAGGGCGCGGTCGACGTCCTTGGCCATGCGGCTGGCGTCGCCGCAGATGTAGAAGTGGGCGCCGTCCTGGAGCCAGGACCACAGCTGGGCTCCGTTCTCGCGCATTCTGTCCTGCACGTAGACCTTGGTGCGCTGGTCGCGGGAGAAGGCGAGGTCGAGGCGGGAGAGGGTGCCGTGGCGGTGCAGTTCTTCCAGTTCCTGCCGGTAGTAGAAGTCGGTGGTGCGGCGCTGTTCGCCGAAGAAGAGCCAGTTGCCTGCTCGGTGACCGAGGGCGCGCCGGTGGTCGAGGAAACCCATGAAGGGCGCCACCCCGGTGCCGGGTCCGACCATGACGGCCGGGGTGGCGGGGTCGAGCGGCGGGCGGAAGTGCGCGGAGCGCTGGACGAACAGCGGGACCTCGGTGCCGGGTTCGGCATCGGCGAGGAAGGTCGAGGCGACTCCCTTGCGCCGGTGGCCGTTGGGGCCCTCGTAGCGCAGCACGGAGACCGTGAGGCTGACCTTGCCGGGGGTGGCGAGTGGGCTGGAGGAGATGGAGTACAGGCGTGGCTGGAGGCGCTTGAGGAGGTCCGTCCACTCCTGGGCGCCGATCCGGACGGGGTAGTCGGTGAGGATGTCGACTGCCTGACGGCCCCAGCTCCACTTCGCGAGTCCGTCCTTGTTGTCAGGGCGGAGCAACCGCTTGAGCGCGCGGTCGCCGGTGTGTTCGACGGCGAGGCGCAGGAGGTCGGGGGTGATGCGCGTGATGTCGAGGTGGTGGGTGAGGGCCTCGGCGAAGCCGACGGTGGTGGTGCCGGTGAGTACGACGTCGGCGGCGGGGTCGAGGCCGGTGACGGCCAGCCACTCGCTCACGAGCTCGGAGCAGTTGGCGGGACGGATACCGAGGGCGTCGCCGGCCTCGTACTCAAGCGCGTCGCCGATGTCGAAGGTGAACCGGCGGACCTCCTTGTCGGCGCCGGCCAGGCTGAGGAGCTGGTTGTCGCAGATCGGCGCGCGGTAGGGAGCGTTCCTGCTGGGACGGGCGGCGGTGGCGGCGGCGGTGACCGCGGTGGCAGTGGCGGCGGTGGCGGTGGCGGTGGCGGTGGCGACCGGGTCGGCCACGGGTGCTGCCGCCGGAGCGTGCGCGGAGCCGGGCACCGACGCCCGGCTGTCGACGGCGGTGAGGACGGCCTCGAGCCAGGCGTCGGCGCTCTCCTCGTCGTCGGGTTCGCAGTCGGCCCGGGGGTGCAGGCGGGTGGCGCCGAGCGCGGTGAGGCGTTCGTCGAGACGGCGGCCGTGGCCGCAGAAGTCGTCGTAGGTGGAGTCACCGAACGCGAGGACGGAGTAGCGGACGCCGTGCAGCAGCGGCGCGTCGGGGGCGCTGAGGCCCTGCCAGAAGTCGGCGCCGTTGTCGGGGGCGTCACCGTCACCGAACGTGCTGGTGACCACGAGGACGTCGGTGTCGGCCGTGAGCTGCGCCGGGCCGACATCGGCCATGGCGAGCAGCGTGGGGGCGTGGCCGGCGTCGGCGAGCCGGGAGTTCAGGGCGGCGGCGTGGTCCTCGGCGTTGCCGGTCTGCGAGGCCCACAGGACGAGCAGGCGGCGGGTCGGCGCGGCCGCCCCGGAGGAGGGAGCCGGTGCCGTCACGAGTTCACCGACTGCTGCGGGCGCGAGGCCGGGGGCGCCGGTACGGGAGAACATGCCGGCGAGGAGGCCGTCCACCCACAGGGCCGTGCCCGGGTCGAAGGGGGCGGTCGGCGGGAGCACGGGCACGTCGACGGGCGGCGGGGCCAGTGCGACGCCGACGAGGTAGCCGGAGAGGTAGCGGCGTTCGTGGTCGGCCAGCTCCGGCGGAGCGAGGTCGGTGATGCCGAACGTCGCGGCAAGGGCGGACAGTGCGGCCGTCGCCGGACCGGCCTGGACGGGGGCGAGGGTCGTGACGGGTCCTGGCGGTGCGCCGGACCCGGGGGTGGCTGCGGTGACGGGTATGGCTGCGGTGACGGGGGTGGCTGCGGTGACGGGGGTGGCCGTGTCAGCGGCAGGCTCGGTTCGCGGGTGGGCCGTGGGCACCGGCGCGGCGGTCTTGGCGAGGGTCACGGCGCAGACCTTGAACTCGGGCTGGTAGGAGACAGGGTCGACGGCGTCGTTGGTGACGGCGTTGACCGAGAGGTACTCGCCGAACAGGTCGTTCCAGTGGAACGGGGCGAAGCAGTTGCCCGGACGCACCCGGTCGGTGACGACGGCGGGCAGGACGGCGCGGCCGCGGCGGGAGGCGACCTCGACGTGGTCCTGGTCGGCGATGCCGAGGCGCCGGGCGTCCTCGGGGTGGACCTCGACGAAGGGGCCGGGGTTGAGCCTGTTGAGCTTGGCCACCTTTCCGGTCTTGGTGAGGGTGTGCCACTGGTGCTGGAGTCGGCCGGTGTTGAGGACGAAGGGGTAGTCGTCGTCGGGGAGTTCGGCGGCCGGAAGGTGTGGGCGGGCGAAGAACCGGGCTCGGCCGCTCGGAGTGGGGAAGACGAGCCGGGGACGGGTGCCGTCGGATCGTTCCAGCAGGCTCTGGCTGACGCCGTCGTTGAGGTAGCGGATGGGGTTGCGCGCCGGGCCGGCCGGGGCCGCGGGCCACTGCACCGGGGTCTCGCGCAGCCGCTCGTAGGTCACGCCCCGCAGGTCCCAGCCGGTCTTCGGGTTCCAGGCCCGCTTGATCTCCTCGAAGACCTCCTCCGCGTTGTCGTAGGTGAACGCCTCGGCGAAGCCCATCGCGCAGGCGACGCGGGCGATGAGCTGCCAGTCCGGTGTGGCCTGGCCGGGCGGGGTGACGACCCCGGGGACGAGGGTGAGGTTCCGCTCCGAGTTGATCATGACGCCGTCGGACTCGGCCCACAGCGTGCCCGGCAACACCACGTCGGCGTAGGCGTTGGTCTCCGTCGCCGCGAAGACGTCCTGGGTGATGACGAGTTCGGCCGCCTCCAGGCCCCGGATGACGGTCTTGCGGTTGGCGACGGAGGCGACCGGGTTGGTGCAGATGATCCAGCACGCCTTGATGTCGCCGGCGGCCATCTGCTCGAACATCTCGACGGTGCCGCGGCCGACCCCGATGCGCAGCGAGCCCTGTCCGATGCCCCACAGGTTCTCGACGAAGGCCCGGTCGTCGTCGGCCAGGACGGAGCGCTGGCCGGGCAGGCCGGGGCCCATGTAGCCCATTTCGCGGCCGCCCATGGCGTTGGGCTGCCCGGTCAGGGAGAGCGGGCCGGAACCGGGGCGGCAGATCGCGCCCGTCGCGAGGTGCAGGTTGACCAGGGCGTTGGTGTTCCAGGTGCCGTGGGTGGACTGGTTGAGCCCCATCGTCCAGCAGCTCGTCCACTCGCCGGCCTCGCCGATCCACCGGGCAGCCTGGCGGATGTCGGCCTCCGGGAGGCCGGTGATCTCGGCGACCCTCGCCGGAGGGTAGTCGGCGAGGAAGGCCGGCATGTCCTCCCAGCCGTCGGTGAACTCGGCGACGAACTCGGGGTCGGTGTGGCCGTTCTCCACCAGGAGGTGCAGCAGACCGTTGAGCAGGGCGAGATCGGTGCCGGGTTCGATCTGGAGGAACAGGTCGGCCTTGTCGGCGGTGGCGTTGCGGCGGGGGTCGACGACGATCAGCTTCGCACCGGACGACTTGACCCGGTCCATCATCCGTAGGAACAGGATCGGATGGCAGTCGGCCATGTTCGCGCCGATCACGAAGAACGCGTCCGCCCGTTCGAAGTCCTCGTACGAGCCGGGCGGGCCGTCCGAGCCCAGCGACAGCTTGTATCCCGAACCCGCCGAAGCCATGCAGAGCCGCGAGTTGGACTCGATCCGGTTCGTCCGTACGAATCCCTTCGCGAGCTTGTTCGCCAGGTACTGCGCTTCCAGGGACATCTGCCCGGAGACGTAGAAGGAGAGCGCGTCGGGGCCGTGCTCGTCCAGGATCGCCTTCAGCCGGGCCGCGACCGCCGCCACGGCGGCGTCCACGTCGGTGGGCAGGGCGGGTTCGTCCCGGCTGCTCCGGACGAGCGCGGTGTCGAGGCGGCCCGGCGCGGCCAGCATGTCCGCATGCGTCGCGCCCTTGGTGCACAGCCTCCCGGTGTTCGCCGGATGGGCCTTGTCGCCGGACACCTTCGCGACGGTTCGGCGGCCGTCGGCGCCGAGCGTCAGGTCCAGGACGATTCCGCAGCCCACGCCGCAGTACGAGCAGACCGTCCTCGCCCGACCGCCACCAGTCCCGACCACACGTCCCCCTCCACCGTGCGGGCCCGGGCCCGCCTGTCGCGCGTGCGGCAACGCCCGCACGCACGCCCAACCTAGGAAGTGCGTGTTGCGGTGGACGGCGGAGATCGCTTCGGGACCGTTACGCCGCCCGCACCGCCCCCGCGCCGCGGCTGTGAGGGCGTGGCCGCGGATCCTTCCCGACAGCCACGCCGGTCGGCGGAAACGGAAGCCTCGTCGGGGTCGGTGGCGCGTCGGTGGCGGGGTGGCGGCCGGTCGCGGTCGGTGGCGGTCGGTGGCGCGAAACCGGCCGAGCCCGGGACGGGGCCGAGTACTGCGCACGGCCCGGGAGCCGGATGTCTCCCCCGGGCCCCCCGTCACGTGTGCGACGGCCCCTCAGGACGAGGTCGGCGAGGGGGGAGCAGAACCGCCGGCCGAGGCCGAAGCCGACGTGGACGGGCACGTCGACGGCGGGGCGGACGGGGAGGCCGACGGGCTCAGGAAGCCGGCGTCGGCGAGGACCTTCTGCCCGTCGGGCGATTCGACGAGTGCGACGAACGCGGAGGCGCCGGCCGCGTTCGGGGCGTGGGTGAGCGTGGCGATCGGGTACCTGTTGATCGCGCAGGCCGCTTCGGGGAAGTTGACGCCGTCGACCTTGTTGCCCGCGCTCTTGACGTCGGTCTGGTAGACGAGCCCGGCGTCGGCCTCCCCGAGCTCGACCTTGGTGAGCGTGGCGGTGACGTCCTGTTCGTAGCTGACGGGCGTGACCGTGACGTTGCCGGCCGCGAGCGCGGTCTGGGCGGCGGCGCCACAGGGAACGGTCTTGGCGCAGAGCACCACCTTCACCGAAGGGTCGGAAAGACCCTGCAGGCCGGTGATGTGCTGGGGATTGCCGGGCCGAACGGCGATCTCCAGCGCGTTGCTGACGAAGACGGTGGGAGTTCCGGCCGCGTCGCCCTTGTCGGTGACGGTCTTCATGGTGGCCGGGCTGGCGGAGGCGAACACGTCCGCCGGTGCACCGTTGACGATGCCGGCGGCCAGGGTGTCGCTGCCGCCGAAGTTGAAGACGACCTTGGTGCCGGGATGCGCGCCCTCGAACATCGTGCCGAGCTGGGTGAAGGCGTTCTTCAGCGAGGCGGCGGCGAAGACGGTCACCGTGCCGCTGATGGTCGCCGAGGCGGAGGCGGAGGGGCCGGACGAGCTGCTCGAACTGCTCGAACTGCTCGAACTGCTCGACGAGCAGGCGCTGAGTGCCAGCAGAGCTGCGGCGACGGCGCCGGCGGTGGCGGAGCGGTACACGGTGGTCTCCCTGAGCCGTGGGGCGGTCCCCGTGAGGATAGAACGGCAGATACCAGCAGGTATGGGACATTCAGCTGGCATTAGCCCGACTGAACGAGCCGGCGGCCTGGCATCTGAGATGTCGCCGAAAGCGTCCCCCCGGTGGACCTCAGACCGCCGGTGGGCCGCCGTGGAAGTAGCTGCCGGGGGTGAGTCCGGTCTCCCGGACGAAGGCGGCGACGAAGGCGCTGGGCGTCGCGTAGCCGACCCGGTCCGCGACCCTGATGACGGGCTCCCCCCGGGCGAGGTGGCCGAGGGCGGCACGCAGCCGCACGGCGGTGCGCCAGCGGGCGAAGGTGAGGCCGGTGTCGGCGGCGAACGCGCGGGCCAAGGTCCTGGCGCTGGATCCGACGTGGCGTCCCCACTGGGCGAGGGTCCGCGGGTCGGCCGGGTCGGCGACCAGGGCGTGGGCGACGTCGAGGGCCCGGGGATCGGCGGGCATCAGCACCTCGATCGAGCGGGCGGCGACCGGGGCCAGGTTGTCGATCAGGACGGCCTGGGCCCGGGCCCGGCGCGCCGGAGCGAGGGTGGCGCCCGCCAGGTGGTCGATCAGGACGGCGACCAGCGGACCCACCGCAACCGGCTGGGGCAGTGACCAACCGGGCAGCCCCGCGCCCCGGGTGATGTTCAGGCTGCGCATGGCGGTACTGGCCAGGGCGGCGGTCTGGTGCGCGGTGCCGGCCGGGATCCACAGAGCCCGGGTCGGCGGCAGGATCCACTCGCCGTCCTCGGTCGACACGGTCAGCACGCCGTTGCGGGCCCACACGACCTGGTGCGTGTCGTGCCGGTGGGTGCCGAACCGACTGCCCGGCGCCAGATCGTAGGCGCGCACCACGATCGCGGCGGCCACCTGGTCCACGGTGCCCGGCGGGCCGGCCTGAGGTTGTCCGTTTGACGACATGATGTGGAAGCGTACGCGCTGGTGGCCCGGCCGTGCCCTTCCTAGCCTCTGAGGTATGAACTCCAACCACGCACGAGTGTGCACCAGCCCCGAATGGGCCCAGAAGTTGCAGACCTCGGTACTGCCCACGGTGACGGCCGGAGCCGAGTTGGGCACGGTGATGCTGGAGGTCGGCCCGGGCCCCGGCGCCGCCACCGACTGGCTGCGGCACCGCGTCGAGCGGCTCGTCGCAGTCGAGTACGAGCAGCCCGCCGCCGAGGCGCTCGCGGCCCGCTTCGCCGGCACCAACGTCGAGGTCCACCACGGCGACGCCACCGCGTTGACCTTCGCCGACGACACCTTCGACTCGGTGGCCTGCTTCACGATGCTGCACCACGTCCCCACCCGGGCACTGCAGGACAGGCTGCTCGCCGAGGTCCTGCGGGTGCTGCGCCCCGGCGGTGTGCTGGTGGGCTCGGACAGCCTGCCCGGCGACGGGTTGCACCACTTCCACGAGGGCGACACCTACAACCCGGTGGAGCCGTCGGGCTTCCTGCCGCGGTTGCAGACGCTGGGCTTCGAGAAGCTCACCATCGGGGTGGGAGGCAGGTTGACCTTTGTCGCCCACAAGCCCGGGGCCGCAGCGAGCAGGTGACGGCGGGCGCCGTCCCCGGTCCGGCGACCCGGGCCGCTTTCCGGGCGCGGTCGACCGCGGGCCGCGGCCCCCTGACCGCTCACCGCCGTCCCTGTGAGCGGTCAGCGGGCCACCGCCGTCCCTGTGAGCACTCAACCCCTCACCGCCGCGCCCCGGCCGTCAGCGACGACGGCCGGGGCACGGCGGTGCCGTGACGGCGGATCACGACCTTCGACGCGGACGGCCTCGGCCGTGTCCCGGCCCGGGGAGTCCGTCCGTGCGCGCGGTCAGCCGGCGAGTTCCTCGCGCAGGCGGCGGGCGGCGGCGACCAGGCTGTCCAGGGAGGCGCGGGTCTCGGGCCAGCCGCGGGTCTTCAGACCGCAGTCGGGGTTGACCCACAGCCGCTCGGCCGGGATGGCCGCGAGGCCGGCCCGCAGCAGGGAGACGGCTTCGTCGGTGCTCGGGACGCGTGGGGAGTGGATGTCCCAGACGCCTGGGCCGACCTCGCGCGGGTACCCGGCCTCGGCCAGTTCGCCGGCGACCTCCATGTGGGAGCGGGTGGCCTCCAGGGAGATGACGTCCGCGTCGAGGTCGTCGATCGCGGTCATGATCGCGCCGAACTCGGCGTAGCACATGTGGGTGTGGATCTGGGTGTCGGCGCGGACGCCGGAGGTGGCGAGGCGGAAGGCCTCGGTGGCCCAGTCCAGGTAGGCCGGGCGGTCGGCGGCGCGCAGCGGCAGGGTCTCGCGCAGGGCCGGCTCGTCGACCTGGACGACGGCCGCGCCGGCGGCCTCCAGGTCGGTGACCTCGTCGCGCAGGGCGAGGGCGACCTGACGGGCGGTGTCGGCGAGCGGCTGGTCGTCGCGGACGAAGGACCAGGCGAGCATGGTGACCGGGCCGGTGAGCATGCCCTTGACCGGGCGGTCGGTCAGGCCCTGGGCGTAGCCGTACCAGTCGACGGTCATCGGGTGCGGGCGGGAGATGTCCCCGGCGAGGACCGGGGGCCGTACGTAGCGGGTGCCGTAGGACTGCACCCAGCCGTGCCGGGTGGCGAGGTAGCCGGTGAGCTGCTCGGCGAAGTACTGGACCATGTCGTTGCGTTCGGGCTCACCGTGGACGAGGACATCCAGTCCGGCCTTCTCCTGGTAGGCGATGACCTCGCGGACCTCGGCCTCCATCCGCTCGCGGTAGGCGGCGGCGTCGATCCGGCCGGCCGTCAGGTCGGCGCGGGCGAGGCGCAGTTCGGTGGTCTGGGGGAAGGAGCCGATGGTGGTGGTCGGCAGCAGCGGCAGGGCGAGGCGGGCGCGCTGGGCTTCGGCGCGCACGGGGTAGGGCTGGGAGCGGCGGGTGTCGTCCGTGGTGACGGCGGCGGTGCGGGCGCGTACGGCCGGGTCGCGGGTGATCGGGGAGTCGGCGCGGGAGGCGAGGTCGGCGCGGTTGGCGGCGAGTTGGGCGGTGATCGCGCCGGTGCCCTCGCGCAGGCCGCGGGCGAGCAGCGCCGCCTCGGCGGCCTTCTGCCGGGCGAAGGCGAGCCAGCGGGAGATCTGCGGGTCGATGTCGCGTTCGGCGGTGGCGTCGATCGGGACGTGCAGCAGCGAGCAGGACGGCGCGACGTCGACGGTGTCGGCGAGGCCGAGCAGGGTGGCCAGGGTGGCGAGCGACTTCTCCAGGTCGTTGATCCAGATGTTGCGCCCGTCGATCACCCCGGCGACCAGGCGCTTGCCGGGCAGGCCACCGGCGGCGGCGAGGTCGTCCAGGTTGCCGGCGGCGGGGCCGGTGAAGTCCAGCGCCAGGCCGTCGACCGGGGCCTTGGCGAGGACGGGCAGGGCGTCGCCGAGGCGGTCGAAGTAGCTCGCGACCAGCAGCTTCGGCCGGTCGGTGAGGGCTCCGAGGTCGCGGTAGGCGCGGGCGGCGGCGTTCAGTTCGGCGGGGGTGCGGTCCTGGACGAGGGCGGGCTCGTCCAGCTGGACCCAGGTGGCACCGGCCGCCCTCAGGGCGGCCAGCAGCTGTGCGTAGACGGGCAGCAGCCGGTCCAGCAGGGTGATCGGCTGGAAGTCGGCGGCGACGCCGGGCGCGGGCTTGGCGAGCAGCAGGTAGGTGACCGGGCCGACCAAGACTGGCCGGGCCTCGTGGCCGAGTGCCAGCGCCTCGGCCAGTTCCCCGACGGCCTTGGCCGGGTTCGCGGCGAACACCGTGTCGGGGCCCAACTCGGATACCAGGTAGTGGTAGTTGGTGTCGAACCACTTGGTCATCTCCAACGGCGCGACGTCCTGGGTACCGCGCGCCATGGCGAAGTAGCCGTCCAGCGCGTCGGCCTCGACCGCGTCCCGGTGCCGGGCGGGGATCGCACCGACGGCGACGGTGGTGTCCAGCATGTGGTCGTAGAGCGAGAAGTCACCGGTCGGGACTTCCTCGATGCCGGAGTCGGCGAGCTGCTGCCAGTTCCCCCGGCGCAGGTCGGCGGCCGTGGCCAGCAGCACCTCGGCGGCGACCGCGCCCTTCCAGTACCCCTCGATCGCCTTCTTCAGCTCCCGGCCCCGGCCCTGGCGGGGGTAGCCGTACACGGTGGCGAGGGTTGCCGCGGCTGCGGACTTCGCTGTCAAGGGACTCTCCTTCGCGAGCCTGATTCCTGATCCCCGGGACGGGACGAGGGCGCGAAGGAGTGACGAAACCGGGCGGCGGCCGCCGTGAAGGCGCGTGCCTGATCCGCCTGGTGTGGTCGCCGACCCGCCCACGAGGTCACCGGATGGCCGCACGCGGATCGTCCGCGGGCGGGCAGTGGCAGGTCTTCGGACTCACCGGCACGCCCACCCCTTCGAGGGGGCGGACACCTACTGGCCGTCGCTTCCCAGACCCGTCCGGGCCCAGTGCGTATGACGGCGGTCGTTCCGGTTCACCGCTGCGGGGCAGTCCCGGATTCCCACCGGGTTCCCTCTTACGACGCGCCTGCCTGGCGGACAGGGCGAACCAGCTGCACGGCCAGCTTAGGGGCAAACCGCCGGGACGGGGGTGTAAATCACGTGTGGCGTCCGCATGGTGAGACTCCGTCACCGTCACCGGTGCCGTCCGGGGCCCCGAAACGCACCGTGGGCTCGAAGTTGGCGCGGCGGGCGGCGCGGCGGGCGGCGCGGCGACCAGGATCGTCTCGTAGCCGGTCACGTGCCGTCCTTCCTGAGAGTGGTGATGATCGCCGAGAAGTCCAGTCCGGTGCCCTCGGCGGCCGCGAAGTCCGCGTACAACTGCGCCGCCTTGCGCCCGAGTTCGGTGGGCAGGCCCGCGGCCTCGGCGGCGCCGGCGGCCAGTCCGAGGTCCTTGGCCATCAGCGCGGCGGCGAACCCGGCGGCGTAGTCCCGGTTGGCCGGGCTCGCCGGAACGGGCCCGGGGACGGGGCAGTTGCTGGTGAGCGCCCAGCACTGCCCGGAGGCGGTGGAGGCCACCTCGAACAGGGCCTGGTGGCTGAGCCCGAGACTCTCCCCGAGGACGAAGGCCTCGCTGACCCCGATCATCGAGACGCCGAGGATCATGTTGTTGCAGATCTTCGCGGCCTGTCCCGCCCCGGAGGCGCCGCAGTGCACGACCTTGCGGCCGATCGCGGCCAGCAGCGGCTCGACCTCGGCGAAGTCGGCCTCGTCGGCGCCGACCATGAAGGTCAGGCTCGCGGCCTCGGCGCCGGGCACTCCGCCGGACACGGGCGCGTCGACGGCCCGGTGCCCCGCGGTGCGGGCCAGGTCGGCGGCGACCCGGGCGTCCCCGACGGCGATGGTGGAGCAGTCCACGAACAGTGCCCCGCGGGCGGCCGCGGTCAGGCCCTCGTAGGCGTCCAGCACGTGCCGCCCGGTCGGCAGCATGGTGATGACCACCTCGGCTCCTGCCACCGTCTGCTCCGCCGACGCGGCGACGGCGATCCCGTGCCCCGCCGCCCGCTCACGGGCGTCCGCCGAGAGGTCGTAGCCGGCCACCCGGTGCCCGGCCTTGACGAGGTTGGCGGCCATCGGGCCACCCATCTTGCCCAGTCCGACGAATCCGATGGTCAGGGTCACCAGCGCTCCAGGGGGGTGGTGGTGGAGAGGCCGAGCTCGCGCTCACCCAGCGGGGCGAAGTAGCGGGCCACGGTGGCGGGTTCGACAGCGCCCAGCGTGGCCGGGCTCCATTTCGGCGAACGGTCCTTGTCGATCACCTGCGCCCGGATCCCCTCCGCGAGGTCCGGCGTGGAGAGCGCCGCGCAGGAGGTGCGGTACTCCTGGTCCAGTACGGCCTCCAGCGGGCCGAGCGCCCGGGCTCGGCGCAGGGCCGCCAGCGTCGCCTTCACGGCGGTCGGGGAGTTGGCGGTGATCCGGTCGACGGCCTTCTTGGCCTCGGGTTCACCGCTCTCCCGGAGGCGGTCGAGGATCTCCTCGACGGTGCCGGCCGCGTAGCAGCTGTCGATCCACGCGCGCTGCCCGCCCAGCGAGCCCGTCGGCGCGGGCTCGACGTGTCGCTCCAGGGCGTCGTGCACCGGCAGCTCGGCGAGGTCGTCGAGCAGCGCCGGCACCCGTTCGGAGGGCAGGAAGTGATCCGCGAGCCCGCAGACCAGCGCGTCCGCCGCGCCGACCGATCCGGCGGTCAGGGCCAGGTGGGTGCCCAGCTCGCCGGGTGCCAGGGCGAGCAGATACGTGCCGCCCACGTCGGGGACGAAGCCGATGCCGGCTTCCGGCATGGCGATGCGCGTGGTCTCCGTGACGATCCGCACGCTTCCGTGGGCGGAGACGCCGACGCCGCCGCCCATGACGATGCCGTCCATCACAGCCACGTACGGCTTCGGGTAGCGCGCGATGCGGGCGTTGAGCCGGTACTCGTCGCGCCAGAACTCCTCGACCGCGCCCGGGTCCCCGCCGGTGGCGGCGCGGTGGATGGCGACGATGTCGCCGCCGGCGCAGAAGGCCCGGTCCCCGGCGCCGGTGATGACGACGCTCTCCATCCGGTGGTCCTTCTCCCATGCGTCCAGGGCCTCCGCGATGCGCAGCACCATGGTGTGGGTGAGGGCGTTCAGGGCTGCGGGCCGGTTGAGGACGATGAGGCCGGCCCGGCCCTCGCGCCGGAGGATGACCTCGTCCAGGTCGGAGCCGGGCATCACGCGGCCCCGGTCAGGCCGCGGGCGACGATGACGCGCATGATCTCGTTGGTCCCTTCCAGGATCTGGTGCACCCGCAGGTCGCGGACGATCTTCTCGATGCCGTATTCGGCCAGGTAGCCGTAGCCGCCGTGTAGTTGGAGCGCCTGGTTGGCGACCTCGAAGCCGGTGTCGGTGGCGCAGCGCTTGGCCATCGCGCACAGTTGCGGGGCGCGTGGGTCCCCCCGGTCCAGGGCGTTCGCCGCCCGCCACACCAGCGCCCGGGCGGCCTCCAACGCCGTTGCCATGTCGGCGAGTCGGAACTGCAGGGCCTGGGCGTGTAGGAGGCGCGCACCGAAGGCCTCGCGGTCCGCCAGGTAGCCGGTGGCCCGCTCCAGGGCGTCCTGCCCGCCGCCGAGGGAGCAGGCGGCGATGCCGAGGCGGCCGCCGTTCAGCCCGTTCATGGCGATCCGGAAGCCCTCGCCCTCGCCTCCCAGGAGGCGGCCGGCGGGCAGCCGGACACCGTCCAGCCGCACCTGCCGGGTGGGCTGGGCGTTCCACCCCATCTTCTTCTCGTTCGGCCCGAACGAGACCCCGGGGTCGCCCCGCTCGACGACGAACGCGGAGACCCCGTCGGCCCCCGGCCCACCGGTGCGGGCCATCACCAGGTAGACCTCGGCAGCCCCGGCGCCGGAGATGAACTGCTTGACGCCGTCCAGCACCCAGTGGTCGCCGTCCCGGCGGGCCCGGGTGGTCAGCGCCGCGGCGTCCGAGCCCGCGCCCGGCTCGGTGAGGCAGTAGCTGGCGGGGGTCTCCATCGCGCAGAGTCCCGTCAGCCAGCGGGCGCGCTGGGCGCCGTCGCCGTAGCGGTCGACCATCCAGGCGACCATGTTGTGGATGGACAGGTAGGCGGCGATGGACGGGCAGCCGGTCGCCAGCGCCTCGAAGACGAGCACGCCGTCGGCTCGGGTCAGCCCGGATCCGCCGGACTCGTCGCGGACGTACACGCCGGCCAGGCCCAGGTCGGCGGCCTTGCGCAGGACGTCCACGGGGAAGTGCTTGGTCTGGTCCCACTCGACGGCGTTCGGCGCGAGGTGTTCGCGGGCGAAGGCCCGGGTCGTGTCGACGATCGCGAGTTGATCGTCGGTCAGGTGCGTGTGCACGGCGTTCACCCCATCGTCGGCATGGTGAAGCTCGCGCCCTCCTTGACCCCGGAGGGCCAGCGCGAGGTGACGGTGCGGGTGCGGGTGTAGAAGCGGACGGAGTCCGGCCCGTGCTGGTTGAGGTCGCCGAAACCGGAGCGCTTCCAGCCGCCGAAGGTGTGGTAGGCGATCGGCACCGGGATGGGCACGTTGACACCGACCATGCCGGTGTTCACCCGGCGGGCGAAGTCCCGGGCGGTGTCGCCGTCCCGGGTGTAGATGGCGACGCCGTTGCCGGACTCGTGCTCGCTGGGCAGGCGCAGCGCCTCCTCGTAGTCGGCGGCGCGGACGACGGTCAGCACCGGGCCGAAGATCTCCTCCCGGTGGATCCGCATGTCCGGCGTCACCCGGTCGAACAGCGAGGCGCCGAGGAAGTAGCCGTCCTCGTGCCCCTCCAGGCGGAAGTCCCTGCCGTCGACGACGAGTTCGGCGCCCTCCTCGACCCCGATGTCCAGGTAGCCGCGGACGCGTTCCAGGGCGTCGCGGCCCACCAGCGGGCCGAAGTCGGCCGAAGGGTCGTCCGAGCGGCCGACCTTGAGCGCGGCGATCCGCTCGACCAGCTTCGCCACCAGGGCGTCCGCGGTCTCCTCCCCCACCGGGACGGCCACCGAGATCGCCATGCAGCGCTCGCCGGCCGAGCCGTACCCGGCGCCGACCAGCGCGTCGGCCGCCTGGTCGAGGTCGGCGTCCGGCATCACGATCATGTGGTTCTTCGCCCCGCCGAAGCACTGCGCGCGCTTCCCGTGCGCGGCGGCCGTGGCGTACACGTACTGCGCGATCGGCGTGGACCCGACGAAGCCGAGCGCCTGCACCCGCGGGTCCTCCAGCAGGGTGTCCACCGCCTCCTTGTCGCCGTTGACCACGTTGAGCACGCCCGGCGGCAGCCCGGCCTCCAGGAACAGCTCGGCCAGCCGCAGCGGCACCGAGGGGTCCCGCTCGGAGGGCTTGAGGACGAAGGCGTTGCCGCAGGCCAGCGCGGGCGCGGCCTTCCAGAGCGGGATCATCGCGGGGAAGTTGAACGGGGTGATGCCGGCGACGACGCCGAGCGGCTGGCGCATCGAGTACACGTCGATGCCGGTGCCGGCGTTGTCGCTGAACTCGCCCTTCAGCAGGTGCGGGATGCCGGCGGCGAACTCCACGACCTCCAGGCCGCGTTGGAGGTCGCCGTGGGCGTCGGCGACGGTCTTGCCGTGCTCGGCGGAGAGCAGCCGGGCCAGCTCCTCCTTCTCCTGCTCGACCAGCTGCAGGAAGCGCAGCAGCACCCGGGCGCGGCGTTGCGGATTCCGGGCCGCCCACGCGGGCTGGGCCTGCGCGGCGTCGGCGATCACCGCCTCGGCCTCGGCACGGCTCGCCAGCGGCACCCGGGCCTGCACCCGGCCGGTGTTGGGGTCGTACACGTCGCCGAAGCGGCCAGAGGTGCCGGCGACGGGCTTGCCGCCGACGAAGTGGGTCAGTTCACGGACCATCGGTTCCTTCTCTCGACAGGATCGGGGAGAGGAGGAGTGGAGGCCGCCGCCGACGGGCGGGCGCACGGTGGCGCGGCCCCGCGGCGTCACGGTGGCGGTGGCGGTGGCATGACGAACCGTCAGAGCAGGTGAGCCTGAGCCCCGGCAGTCGTCGGCACAGGACAGCCAGGAGCAGCGGAACGGGAGCAGCCCGGAGTCATGCGTGTCGTCTCCATCCTCGTGGAAAACACGGATCACCCGCGGCCGGTATCCTGACTCCCGGATCGACGCACGCCCCCGGGCCTTCCCGGCTGGCTGCCAGTGGCCGTCTCCTGCGAGGACGAACTCCCCGGTCACAGTGGCGGGACCGTGCCGGACTCACACCGGCTTCCCTGACACCGCGGACCTGCCATCGACCATATAGTTGGACGTCCTAGTAAGTCCAGGGGTCCGAGCACGCGTCGCGTCATCGGTATCCCACTGGGCCGAACGCCACGCGGGTCGTGCGAATGCCCCGGAGAGGTGATTCCGAGCCGTCTCCCGGATGAAACGGTGCCCGCACCGGCGGGGACCGCCGGCCGGACCTTCCGGACTCCCTCAACTCTTCCGTATCTGCACAGGGCGGACGCCGGATCAGTCGATCTCCTTGCGCGCCTCGATCAGGAAGCGCGCCGAGTGCGCCACGAACGGGCCCTCGGAGCGGATCCGGGCGTCCAGCTCGCGCAGCCGGTCCCGGTAGGCGTCGACGGTGAAGCCCGGGACCATCCAGATCACCTTGCGCAGGAAGTACACCACCGCACCGATGTCGCGGAACTCCATCCGCAGCCGCTCGGAGCGCAGATCGACCACCTCCAGCCCGGCGGCGCGGGCCTCCTCGCTCTCGACCTCGGGACGACGGCCCTCGCGCGCCTCCGGCTGCGGCCCGAGGAAGTACTCGACCAGCTCGAAGACGGACGCCGGGCCCACGTGCTGGGCGAAGTAGCTGCCCCCGGGCCGCAGCACCCGGGCGATCTCCGTCCACCAGGCCCGCACCGGGTGCCGGCTGGTGACCAGGTCGAAGGCTTCGTCGGCGAACGGCAGCGGGGGCTCGTCCTGGTCCGCGACCACCACCGCGCCCAGCGGGTGCAGGAGCCGCGTGGCGCGGGCGATGTTCGGTGGCCAGGACTCGGTCGCGGCGAGGACCGGCGGGAGCCATCCCTTCGGCTCGGCGAGCCGCAGGGCACCGGCCAGCACCTCGCCACCGCCGGTCTGGATGTCCAGGGCCGCCACCGTCGTGCCCAGCCGCTCGGACAGCAGCCGCTGGTAGCCCCAGGAAGGGCGCTCCTCGGTGGCGCGGCCGTCCAGCCAGGAGAAGTCCCAGCCGTCCACGGACACGGTCTCGGCCTCGGCGATCAGCTCTTCGAAGGTGCGCATGCACGCATCATCCCGGCGTGGGCTCCGCACAGCCACCGGATTCCGCGCCGGGCGCGTACCGAAGCACCAGCTCAAACCGCATCCGCAGACTCCCGGCGGCGATCACCCCGGTCACCGGCTCCGTGCCGCCGCCGTCCGCCTCGAAGGCCACCAGCACACCCGGCGACTCGCCGCACTGCCGCTCGACCGCCTGCCGCTCCTCGCACGTGGGCACCCGGAACACCGGGTCCTGGAAAGCCGCCGGGCAGCGGACGTACAGCGGATCGGCGAAGACCAGCTCCAGGCCGTGGTGGTAGGACAGGTCGTACCCGGCCGCCAGGCGCAACTCGCCCGGGCGCCAGGAGAAGACGTCCCAGTCCCACCAGGAACCCTCGGGCAGCTCGACCGGCTGCTCCTCCGGGCGTGCTCCGGGGCACGCCCCCGGGCCGGCAGCCGGCGCCGCTTCCGGCTCGGCTTCCGGCTCGGCTTCCGGCCCGGCTTCCGGCCCGGCTTCCGGCTGGGCTTCCGGCTGGGCTCGACGAGCGGTCGTTCGTTGCTGCTCCGGATCCACCCGGTCCCCCTTCTCTCCCCCCGGCCCGTGACGCCTTCGAAAACCGGTACCCCGCAGCGGACTTCCTCCGCGACGATGGTGGCATGACCAGCTCCCCCATCGCGCGTTTCTATGACGCCTTCGCGGCCGGCTACCACCTCCTCTACGCCGACTGGGAGGCCTCCGTCGCCCGCCAGGGCGCCGCGCTGGACACTCTGATCCGGGACCGCCTCGGCGACCGCGCCGCCGAGGTGCTGGACTGCGCCTGCGGCATCGGCACCCAGGCGATCGGCCTCGCCGGGCGGGGGCACCGGGTCACCGGCACGGACATCAGCCCGGTGGCCGCCGGGCGCGCCGCCGTCGAGGCCGCCCGGTTCGGGCTCGACCTCCCCATCGCGACCGCCGACATGCGGCAACTCCCCTTCTCGGACGGCTGCTTCGACGTCGTCGTCTGCGCCGACAACGCACTGCCCCACCTGCTCACCCCCGGGGACGTCCTGGCCGCGCTCGGTGAGATGCGCCGTGTCCTGCGCCCGGGCGGCCTGCTGCTGCTCACCACCCGTCCGTACGACGAACTGCGCCGCAGCCGGCCGTCCTCCACGCCGCCGCAGACCACCGAGCGGGAGGGGCGGAGGTCCGTCGTCTTCCAGCTCTGGCAGTGGCACGAGGACGGCGAACGGTACGACCTGGAGCTGTTCCAGCTGCTGCGCGACGACGCCGGGCAGTGGCGGGTCGATGCCCACCGCTCCACCTACTGGGCGCTCACCCGGGCGCAGTCGAGCGGCTACGCCGAGGAAGCCGGCTTCACCGGGGCGGCCTGGAGGGAACCCGCCGACAACGGGTTCTTCCAGCCGGTCCTGATCGCCCTGAGGCCCTGAGCCCTGGCCTGGCGGCCCGCCAGGAAGAGCTCAGGGCCGCCTCCCGCCACGGATCACGCCCCGCCGGGACGACGAGCCACCAGGTGGTGCCACTCGTGCCCGCACCCCGCGGCGCAGAACCGTTCCCGGCGTCGCGCATCGGCGAGACCCAAGGTGTGCACCAGCAGACGGAACGCCTTGATCCGCTCGTGCGCCGGGGTCAACGCGGCCACCTTCCCCAGCTGGTGCTCGATCGGCCCCCGCGTGACCAGGACGCACGGCGTGTACGTCGGCCTGAGCCCGGCCAGCCGGACGGCCTCCGACGCGTCGTCCGTGCCGGCACGAGCCTGCCGGCAGAACTGATCGAGCTCCCGCAGCACGAGGCGCTGGTCCTCGTCCGCCAGCCCCTCGAACCAGCCGATCCCTTCCGCCATCGGCCGCAAGCCCTGCGCCAGCTCGTTGAGGATCACTGCCCGCTCGTACATCCGCCCCTCCTGCGCTCGGTGCGCGCGACCTTCCCAGATCCGCGGGCCGTCCGCCAACCCGTTATCCGGGGCCGTGGACCTCCCCGCGCCCCGTCACCGACCGGGGTCGCCGCCCACCACTCCGATGGCACCCCTCTCCCGTCCGTCAGCGCCGCCGCAGCTCGCTCCCCTACGAACGCGACCTCTACGACCCCCACCTCGCCACCGCCTCCCCGACCCGCGCCGCACCGTCCTCCCGCGCCATCGCGCGAGCCGCCACCTCCGCCCGTGTACGCAGGGACCGGTCCTCGACGGCCCGGCGTACGGCCTCCGCCAGCCCGCCGGCGGTCAGGTCGGCGAACCGGACCGGCGCGGTGGCAGCGCCGACCCGGACGAGCCGGTCGGCCCAGAAGGGCTGGTCCGCCATCACCGGGACCGGAACGCTCGGGACCCCGGCTCGGAGGGTCGCCGCCGCCGTACCGGCTCCGGCGTGGTGCACGACGGCGGCCATGCGGGGGAAGAGGTGGGCGTGCGGCAGTTCGCCGACGCTCAGCACGTCGTCCCCCTCGCCGGCGATTCCGGCCCAGCCCGCCTGCAGCACCCCCCGGACACCCGCCCGCCGGAGCGCGTCCACCGCGAGGACGCCCAGCCGCTCGCCCTGCCCCGCCGCCATGCTGCCGAACCCGATGAACACCGGCGGCGGACCGGCCCGGAGGAAGTCCTCGACCTCGGCCGGAAGCCGGTAGTCCGCGGCGACGTGCGGCCACCAGTTGCCGACCACCCGCAACCCTGCCCGCCAGTCGGCCGGGCGGGGCACGAGGGTGGGACTGAACCCGTGCAGCACCGGCCAGTTCGCCCGGTCCACTGTCCGCCGCCGTGCGCCGTGGGAGAGCGCCGGGAGGCCCAGCCGCTCCCGCAGCCGTCGCGCGGCCCCGGTGTGCAGGCGGTCGACGACCCGCTGGCCGAGCGCGCCCGCGGCCCGGTTGCCCCACCTGCCCAGCGAGCGGCCTCCGCCGACGACCGGCGGGAACTCCCCGGTCGGCAGGGTGGGTTGGAGGTAGACACCGAGACTCGGTACGTCCATCGCTTCCGCGAGGTGCCAGCCCAGCGGTGCGGTGGTGGTGCTGAGCAGCAGCAGGTCGGCACCGGGCGCAGCCGCGTCGGCGAGCGCGTCACCGAGCCGGTCGATGAACGCGGCCGCTCGCGCGAGCAGTTCGGGGCGACCGCCCTTGGAACCGGCGGGCGCCCCGCGCGGGTCGACCGGGAGCGGTCGGAACTCCAGGCCGCTGTCGGCCGCCGACTCGCGGAAGGTCTCCGGAGCGGCGAGCGCGACGTGGTGCCCCTCGCCGCGCAGGTGCGCCCCGAGCCCGGTGTAGGGCGCGACGTCACCGTGCGAGCCTGCGGCCATCACGAGGATCCTCATCGCGTCACCTCGGGGTCGATCGGCGTCTCGGAGTCGTTCGTCGGCCCGGTGCCGTCCGTTGGCCCGGTGCCGTTCGTTGGCCCGGTGCCGTTCGTTGGCCCGGTGCCGTTCGTCGGCTGAGACGTGTTCGCCGTCTCGGGTTCGCTCGCCGTCTCGGGCCCGTTCGCCGAATCGGGCTCGTTCGCGCGGTGCCGTTCGGCGTTGCGGCTGATGGCCGTGCGGAGGTAGCCGGCCAGGCCGGGGCGTTGCTCGGCCGCCGGTACGACGAGTGCGAAGGCGCGGGCGTCCGCCTCGTAGTCGTCGGCGATCCGGCAGTGCATCTCGGGCGGGCAGGGCGTGAACCACCGGGTGACGTGCCGCCGGTGTTCCTCGGCGAGGTCCAGCACCACCGCGTGGTCGGCCGGCAGGCCGTCGTCGAAGGCGGCCAGCAGACGGCCGCGCCACTCGGCGGCCTCCGCCATCAGTTGCCGCCAGTCCTCCTTCGAGTGGGTGGCGGCGCGGGCCAGGGCTTCCCGGTGGCTCTCCCGCTCGCCCCACTTGAGGTGGGCGTCGGCGGCGTAGCTGAGGTCGAAGACGACGTCGCCGAAGACCTCGAAGCGTTCCTCCGGGCCGAGCTCGACCCCGGTGCGCTGGACCTCGATGGCCCGCTCGGCGACGTCGACCAGCTTCTGCAGCCGGGCGATCTGCTCGGTGAGGGCCTGCCGCCGGGCCAGCAGGTGGTCCAGCGCGTTGGCCTGCGGGTCCGCCAGGATGTCGGCGATCTCGTCGAGCGGGAAGCCGAGTTCCCGGTAGAAGAGGATCTGCTGCAGCCTCGCGAGGTCCGCGCCGTTGTAGAGCCGGTAGCCGGCCGGGCTGCGTTCGCTGGGCGACAGCAGCCCGGACCGGTCGTAGTAGTGCAGGGTCCGAATGGTGACCCCGGCGAATCCGGAGACCTGTCCCACCGACCAGCTCATGAGTCCTCCCGTGCCGTCCGTGCCGCCCGTGCATCCGTGCGTTCGCTGTGCCCCACCGTGCGGCCTGACGTGGGGTGAGGGTCAACACGCGCAGCTCGGCGGCCTGCCCCTGGGGCCGGCCGGGAAGCAGGGCCGGTCAGGTCTCGCGCTGCGGGTGGTAGGCGGTCTCGGGTATGCCGAAGGTCCAGGCGACCCCTGCGCGGGCGGTGCGCGTGCTCGGGGGGACGCGCAGCCAGTAGGTGCGGTGGGTGCCGTCTGGCTCGGGAGTGGAGTTGACCACCTCGACCATCACGACCGGTTCGTCGTCGGGTAGGACGATCCGCCAGAGCACACCGGTCTCGTCGCGGTGGATGGGCTCGGCACCGGAGTCGGCCAGGTAGCGGTCGTAGCCGTAGTGCTCCAGCAGGACGCGGCGCAGCTCGGCGTTCTCCTCGGTGCGGATCCGCTCGACCGTCACCTCGGCCAGCCCCGCCAGGAACTCCGCGGGAACGGGCATGCCGCGCCAGGCGTGCAGGGCGAATCCGTCGGCGTACTCCAGCGCGGGCCCGTCCGCCCGGTCGAGCCGCCCGGCCTCGTCGCGGTGCAGCTCGGTCGGCCGCTCGCTGAGCAGGGCCACCTCGCGGTAGGGCCACCACCAGCCGGCCTCCCGGGCCAGCTCGGCGAGCGGCGCGACGGCGTCGGCGCTCGCCCCGGCGGCCTCGAAGGCGGCGAACCACGGCGCGTCGTGGTGGCCACGGACGGCGTCCAGCAGCGCGAGCCGGACGGTGGTGCGGCGGGCCCGGGCCCCGGTGGCCACGGCGGTGTCCGCCTCGCGGTCGGCCTCGGGCGCGAGCCGGTCGAGCACGGCGTTGCGCACCCGGTCGGCGAGCGGGGTGGTGACCGGGCCGAGCTCGCCGCCGGTCAGTGCCCAGTGCGCCGGCCAGTCGGCCGCGCCGACCTGCTCGACGGTCCGCCGTCGGGCCTCCTCCCAGGGCCGGGTGCGCACGGCCTCGCGCACGCTCTGGGCACCGGCGGCCCGCAGTTCCATCGCCGCCCCGGCCGCGGCGAGCGGCGAACCGAACCAGCGGATCGCCACGGGTTCGGGCAGCCCGGCCGCCCGGTAGGCGGCCCGGACGGCGCGCTCGGCCACCGCCCGGTCGCCCGTGCCGGTGGCCGCGGCGGCCGCCCGCCAGCGGGCCGTCACCTCGGCGGGACCGGCCGCCGCCGGCGCGTCCGTGGTCCGCGCGGCTGCCGGCTTGTCGTGGGTCACCGTCTCCATCGCCTGCTCCGTTCCCGGCCGGGCTCCCCACCCGGCTGTTCCGCTCGTGTTTCCGTTCCCGCGGGCCCCGCCCGCGGCCGTGCCACCGCCCTCCGCCCACCGCCTGCCGACCCCGTACGGCGGCCGGTACGGCGCCCCGCCCGACGGGCGCAGTGGACGTCAGTCCGCGACCATCCGCACCGCGCCGGGGACGTACTCGCGCTGACGGACCACCCGGTAGAAGCCCTTGGGCAGCGGTATCGCCGCGTGCTCCTCGTGCACCACCCGGCCGCCCTCGGGCAGGTGCAGCCAGCCCGCGCCGAACGGCCCGGCCTCCCGGCGCAGCTCGCCGGGGCCGACCACGGCGTGCGCGTGCCCGGTGACCTCGCCGAGCGCGAGCACCATCCGGCCCCTCGCGTCCCGGGGCTGCACGGCCAGGTCCGCCACCCGCGGCTGCACCGCACCCTCCTCGACCGGCACGATCAGCACGTCACCCTGGCGGTACATCAGTCCTCCCTCGCCGTACGGCCGGACCCCGGCGGACGCCGGAGCCCACGGCTCCGCAGCGCCTCCCGCGGTCACTCTCCGGAGCCATGACCGGACCATAGGGCAAGGGTCTGACAACGCGCCCCGGCGCCGACCCGCCCGCCGGGTTGTCAGTCCCTGCTGGTAGACAGTTGTTCGGCCCAGACCCCGGAGGAGCGGCGCATGACTGTCAACGACCACATCGAGCGGTTCCACGGTCTCCCCGTCTTCGACTTCGTCGAGGCCTTGGAGGAGTCCGCGGAGCGGGGTGGTTCCGCTGCGCTCCGGCTGCCGGACGCGGCCTCGGCCGCCTGGCGGATCAACCTCGACTACGAGTCCGGGTCGACGTTCGCCGAGCACTGGCAGCAGTTCCTCGACGCCGTCGACACCGAGCGGGTCACGGCCGTGGTGATCGGCCAGTGGTCGCCGGAGGAGCCGGACAGCTTCCAGGAGCCGATGGAGGCGGTCGTCGCCGCCGCCGGTCGTCTGCCCGCCCTGCGCGCACTGTTCGTCGGGGACATCACGTTCGAGCAGTGCGAGATCTCCTGGATCCAGCAGTGCGACGTCACGCCGCTGCTGACGGCTTTCCCTCAGCTGGCGGAGTTGGTGGTGCGCGGCGCCTCGGAGGACTGGGACGGCAAGGGCGGCCTGGCCCTGCAGCCGCTGCGGCACGAGGCGCTCAAGGCCCTGCGCTTCGAGGCCGGCGGCCTGCCGGGCGCGGTCGTGCGCTCGGTGGCCGGCTGCGACTTCCCGGCGCTGGAGCGCCTGGAGCTCTGGCTGGGGGTGGACGAGTACGGCGGCGACGCCACGATGGACGACCTCGCACCGTTCCTGGACGGCACGCGCTTCCCCGCGCTGCGCCACCTCGGCCTGCAGAACAGCGAGTTCGAGGACGACATCGCGGCCGCCGTGGCGCACGCGCCGGTGGTCGCCCGGCTGGAGTCGCTCAGCCTCGCCATGGGTGTGCTGACGGACCAGGGTGCCACCGCGCTGCTGGAGGGCCAGCCGCTCACCCACCTGCGCGCGCTCGACCTGCACCACCACTACCTCACCGACGAGCTGCAGCAGCGCCTGCGCCAGGCCCTGCCCGGCGTCGAGGTCGACCTGTCCGAGCCCGGAAAGCCCGACGGCCGGCGGCGCTACGTCGCCGTCGCCGAGTAGCCGTCAGCGCCCTCCCGCCCCCGTCCGACCGATCGACCCGACGACCAGCCAGGACCAGACATGACCGTCTCCCTACACATCGAGCGCTTCCACGAGCTGCCGATCCACGAGTTCAACGCCGAGGCCACCCGGCCGCAGCCCGCCGCGGGCGCCGTCGCCTGGCGCCTCGCCCTCGAATACGGCTCCGAGCAGGACTTCGGTCAGCTCTGGCAGTCCTTCCTCCGGACCGTCGACCCGGCCGGCGTCCGCGCCGTGGTGATCGGTCCCTGGTGGCAGGAGGGCTACGACTCCGTGCGCGCGGTGGTCGAGGCCGTCACGGCCGAGGCGGAGCGTCTGCCCGCCCTGGAGGCGCTGTTCCTCGGCGAGGTGACCTTCGACGAGTGCGAGATCTCCTGGCTGGAGATGGACGACGTCACCCCGCTGCTGACCGCGTTCCCCGGGCTCAGGTCGCTGACCGTGCGCGGCGGTATGGATCTCGTCCTGCAGCCGGTGCGGCACGACCGGCTGACCAGCCTGCGCTTCGAGTCCGGCGGCCTGCCGTCCACCGTGGTGCGCGCGGTGGCGGGTTCCGAACTGCCCGCGCTGGAGCGCCTGGAGCTGTGGCTCGGCGTGGACGAGTACGGCGGCGACACCACGATGGACGACCTCGCACCGTTCCTGGACGGCACGCGCTTCCCCGCGCTGCGCCACCTCGGCCTGGCCAACAGCGAGCTGCAGGACGAGATCGCCGCCGCCCTCGCGCACGCGCCCGTGGTCGCCGGGTTGGAGTCGATCGACCTCTCCATGGGCGTGCTCTCCGACGAGGGCGCCACCGCCTTGCTGGAGGGCCAGCCGCTCACCCACCTGCGCGCGCTCGACCTGCACCACCACTACCTCAGCGACGAGCTGCAGGAACGCCTGCGCCAGGCCCTGCCCGGGGTCGAACTCGACCTCGGCGAGGCCGAGGGCGGCGGCCCGGACGACGATGACGACCGGTACGTCTCGGTCGCCGAGTAGGCGGGTGGCACGACGATGACGCCGCAGCTGACCGTCCTCGGCAACCCGGGCCACCGGCGGGTGACGCTGTTCGCCGCCGCCGCCCGGGCCGCCGGGCTGCCCGAGCCCGCCGTCCTGCCCTGGCTGGACGTGCTGCGCGGCCGGTACCGGCTGCCCGAGGGCGGTCTGCTGCGCATCGAGTCGCCCGGTGAGGAGCCGGAGGTCGACCGGCTGCTGCGCGGCCCGGTCCTCGGCCCCGGTTACGCGCCGACCAGAGTGGAGGGCACCGCCGCCTGGTACGCGGGCGTGCTGGCCGCACTGCGCGGGCTGGCGTCGCGGCCGGGCGTGCGGCTGCTGGGCGATCCGGAGGAGATCGCCGTGATGTTCGACAAGCGCCGGGCGCACCCGCTGCTCGCCGCGGCCGGGGTCCCGGTGCCCCGGGCACTCGGCGGCGAGGTCACCGGCTGGGAGCAGTTGCGCACGCGCCTCGCCGAGGCCGGTCTGCGCCGGGTCTTCGTCAAGCCCGCGCACGGTTCCTCCGCCTCCGGGGTGACGGCCCTGGAGTTCGGGCCGCGCGGGCAGCTGCTGGCCACCACGTCGGTCGAGCTGGCCGGCGGGCAGCTGCACAACTCGCTGCGGGTGCGCCGCTACCGCAGCGAACGGGAGGTCGCCGCCATCGTCGACCGCCTGGCGCCGGACGGGCTGCACGTCGAGCAGTGGATCCCGAAGGCCTCGCAGTCCGGCCGCTCGGCCGACCTGCGGGTCGTGGTGGTCGCGGGCCGGGCCACCCACGCCGTGGTGCGCACCAGCACCCAACCGATGACCAACCTGCACCTCGGAGGCGCCCGGGGCAGTCTCGACGCGGCCCGGGAGGCCGCCGGCCCCGCCTGGCCGGCCCTGCTGGAGACGGCCGAGCGCGCCGCGGCCTGTTTCCCCGCCTCGCCGATGGTCGGCGTCGACGTCCTGCCCACGGCGGGCTGGCGGCGTGCCCTGGTCGGCGAGGTGAACGCCTTCGGCGACCTGCTCCCCGGCCTCACCGGGCTGCCGGGCGGCCCCGCCGAGGGCCTCGACACCTACGGCGCCCAGCTCGCCGCCCTCACCGCACCCTCCCGATCGCCGCTCCGGGCGACGGACCACCAGATCACGGAACCCGCTCGATGAACCACCAGACCACCGCCCCGGCCACCGTGCCCGCCTCCTCTCCCGCGCCCTCCCCCGACATGAACGCCGTGGTGGGCACCCACGACCTGCTGCTCGTCACCCTCGACACGCTCCGCTTCGACGTCGCCGAGGAGCTGGCCGCCGCCGGCCGGATCCCGAACCTCGCCGCCGTCCTCCCGGGGGGCCGCTGGGAGCGCCGGCACGCGCCCGGCAGCTTCACCTACGCCTCCCACCAGGCCATCCTGGCCGGTTTCCTGCCGACCCCGGCCTCCCCCGACGGCCCGCACCCGCGGCTGTTCGCGGCCCGCTTCGCCGGCTCCGAGAGCACCGCCCCGCGCACCTGGGTCTTCGACGCCCCGGACCTGCCGACCGCCCTGGCCGCGGCCGGGTACCGCACGGTGTGCATCGGCGGCGTCGGCTTCTTCAACAACCAGGGCCCGCTCGGCTCGGTGCTGCCCGGTCTGTTCCAGGAGAGCCACTGGGCGCCCGAGCTCGGCGTGGCGTCCCCGACGTCCTTCGAGGAGCAGGTCGCCCGGGCCGAGCGGGTCGCCGCCGAACAGCCCGCCGGTCGGCCGCTGTTCCTCTTCCTGAACGTCTCGGCCCTGCACCAGCCCAACTGGTTCCACCTGCCCGGCGCCGACCGCGAGCACGGCGACTCCCGGGCCAGTCACGCCGCCGCCCTGGAGTACGTCGACGCCCACATCGGCCGACTGTTCGAGGCGATGAGCGCCCGCCGCCCGTGCTTCGCGATCGTCTGCTCCGACCACGGCACCGCGTACGGGGAGGACGGCTACACCGGCCACCGGATCGGCCACGAGGTCGTCTGGACCGTCCCGTACGCCCACTTCACCCTCCCGGCCCGACCGGCGGACGCCGCTGCCGTCTCCTCCGCCGCCCTCTCCTCCTCCGCAGCCCCCGAGGAGCGCGCATGACCACGGCACCCCCGCGCGTCGAATCGCCGTACCAGTCGTACGTCTACGCCTACCCGCACAAGACGGCCTACCGTCCGCTGCCCGAGCGCCCGCTGCTGCGCGAGCTGTGGGCCGGGGAGGCGCAGCACGCGCTCTCGCTCTACCTGCACATCCCGTTCTGCGAGGTCCGCTGCGGCTTCTGCAACCTGTTCACCCGGATCGGCGGCCCCGAGGGGCTGACCACCGCCTACCTGGACGCGCTGGAGCGGCAGGCCGTGGCCGTCCGCGAGGCCCTGGACGAGGGCGCCCGGTTCGCGCTGGCCGCGTTCGGCGGCGGCACGCCGACCTACCTGACGGCCGGTGAGCTGGAGCGGCTGTGCGACATAGCCGAGCGGCGGATGGGCGCCGACCTGCGGGCGGTACCGCTCTCGGTGGAGGCCTCGCCCGCCACGTCGACCGCCGACCGGCTGGAGGTGCTGGCCGCCCGGGGCACCACCCGGCTGAGCCTCGGCGTGCAGTCCTTCGACGACGCGGAGGCGCGCTCCGCCGTCCGTCCGCAGAAGCGGGCCGAGGTGGAGGCCGCCCTCGGTCGGATCCGCGCCGCCGGGTTCCCGGTCCTCAACATCGACCTCATCTACGGCATCGACGGCCAGACGGAGGCGAGTTGGCTGCGCTCCCTCGACGCCGCGCTCGCCTGGCAGCCCGAGGAGCTGTACCTGTACCCGCTGTACGTCCGTCCGCTGACCGGCCTGGCCCGGCGCGGCGAGCAGGAGAGCCGGGCGGACTGGGACGCCCGTCGGCTCGGGCTCTACCGCTCCGGCCGCGACCACCTGCTCTCCCAGGGGTACGAGCAGGTGTCGATGCGGATGTTCCGCCGCGCCGCCTCCCCGCAGGCCGGGGCGGGCGAGTACGCCTGCCAGACCGACGGCATGGTCGGCCTCGGCTGCGGTGCCCGCTCCTACACCTCGCGGCTGCACTACTCCTTCGACTACGCGGTGAACGCCACCGAGGTGCGCGGCATCATCGACGACTACGTCGCCACCGAGGACTTCCACCGGGCCGAGGTGGGCCACCGGATGCACGGCGCGGAGCCGCGCCGGCGCCACCTGGTGCAGTCGCTGCTGCAGGCCGGGGGCATGCCGCTGGCCGACTACCGGGCCCGGTTCGGCGGTTCGCCCGCAGAGGACTTCCCGGCCGAGCTCGCCGAGTTCGCCGAGCGCGGCTGGCTCGCGGCGGACGACCCGGAGCACCTGCGGCTCTCGCCGGAGGGGCTGGCGCACTCGGACGCGGCCGGCCCGATGCTGTTCTCGCCCGAGGTCCGGGCCCTGATGGCGGCGTACGAGGCGAGATGACCTTCCTCGGTATGCCCGCCGCCGCACCCGGCGCTGCTCCCGCCCCAGGGCCGGCCGAGGAGGGCGGCGCGCGGGACCTCACCCTGCTCTACCGCGGCCCGCTGGCCTCCTGCGACTACGACTGTCCCTACTGCCCGTTCGCCAAGCGCCGCGACACCCCGGATCAACTGCGCGCCGACCGGGCCGCGTTGGAGCGCTTCACCGTCTGGGCCACCGGGCGCGCGGGCACCGGCGACACGCTGTCGCTGCTGTTCACGCCCTGGGGTGAGGGCCTGGTCCGCTCCTGGTACCGCCGGGCGCTGGTGGAGCTGAGCCGCCTGCCGCACGTCCGCCGGGTCGCGATCCAGACCAACCTCAGCTGCCGCACCGGCTGGCTCGCCGAGGCGGACCTCGACACGCTCGCCCTCTGGGTCACCTTCCACCCGGGTCAGGTCACCCGCGACCGGTTCCTCGCCAAGTGCCGCGAGCTGGACGCGCTCGGGGTGCGCTACAGCGTCGGCGTGGTCGGTCAGCCCGAGCACCTCGACGAGGCCCGCCGCCTGCGCGCCGAACTCGCCGGCGGCGTCTACCTGTGGGTCAACGCCGCCGAGGGCCTTTCCTACCCGGACGCCGAGGCCGCCAGGTGGGCCGAAATCGACCCGCACTTCGGCTACAGCCGGCACGCCCACCCCAGCGCCGGGCTGCCCTGCCGCACCGGCGAGTCCGTGCTGTCGGTGGACGGCGGGGGCACCGTACGCCGCTGCCACTTCGTCCGGGACGTCCTCGGCAACCTCTACGACGGCAGCTACCGCGCCGGGCTGGGGCCCCGTCCCTGTCCGGCGGAGGCCTGCGACTGCCACATCGGCTACGTCCACCTGGAGACCCTGCCGCTGTACGAGCTGTTCGGCGCGGGCGTCCTGGAGCGCGTGCCGGACGGGTGGCCGCAGCGCCGGTGATAAATCGGTTGCGAACCGACCACGCTGCGTGAAAGTGTACGAACGACCGTACACGACCGGCAGATTCAGGAAGGAGCCCGACATGATCAGCGGCATACGACCGGCAGCCGTGCCGGGCCCCGTGCTCGGCGGCACCCCGGCTCAGTGGCCCCGGCCGGCGGCACCCCGGCACGGTGGCGGCCTGCGAACCGCTCCTTGACAACTGAATCGTGTGTCTGCAGCTCCGCGACATGATCGGCGCCCACCTGCCGTCCGCTCGCTCACCCCGCGCCGGTGACTCCCGGCAACGCCGCGCGCACCCCCCGCAGCGGCACCCCGCCCGCCGGGCGGCCCGGCTCCGGATTCCCTAGCCTGGTAGCAGGGAGGAGGCGATACACCATGCTTGGAGACGCACCGCTGCAAGCAGTCATCCCCGCCGCCGATCTCGCCCGCGCCAAGGCCTTCTACACCGACACCCTCGGCCTCAAACTCACCGATGAGAGTGAGGAGGAGTTCGCCTGCGACTGCGGCGGCACCCAGTTCTCCGTCTACCACACACCGAGCGGCGGGCAGGCCGCCCACACGCTCGCCAGCTTCAAGGTCGCCGACCTCGACGGCGAGATGGCCGGCCTTCGCGACCGCGGCATCACCTTCGAGGAGTACGACTTCCCCGGCCTGAAGACCGTCAACGGCGTCGCCGAGGGCGAGGGCATGCGCGCCGCCTGGTTCAAGGACAGCGAGGGCAACATCCTCTGCGTGGCCCAGCGCGTCGGGCCGTAGGCCGTCCCACCATCCACCCGGCCGGTGGACGGTTCCGCGAGGGTCCGCCCACCGGCCCGTCGTGCCCCCGTGCCTCCCGCCCCACGGCACCCCTCGCACGGCGGCTCCGCTGCCCGGCCCACTCGCGCGGAGCGGACCGGGCGGCGGCAGCCGCCGACGGCGACGGGAGCGAGCCGGTCAACCGATCACCCGGTCGACCGATCAGTCGTCCGCCTCGTCGTAGCGGCCGTGGCCGAGGCGGCGCAGGTCGAAGGACCAGATGCCACGGCCGAAGGTGGCGGCGTAGAGCTTGCCGTCCGGGCCGATCTTCAGCTGCTGCACCGCGGTGGTGGGCAGGTTGCGGCCGAGGACGCGCCAGTCGGTGGTGCCCGGCGCGCGGTAGAACGCGGCCAGGTCGGTGCCGAGGGCCAGGCCGCCGTTCGGCAGGATCTTCACCGAGGTGGCCGGGACGTCGGGCAGGTTGGCGGAGACGTCGGTCCAGGTGGTGCCGCCGTCGTGGGTCTCGAAGAGGTGGCCGATGCCCGCGCCGGGGCCCTCCGTCCAGGTGCGCGAGAAGCCGTTGAAGGCGACGAGGACGTGCTGGGCGTCGTTCTCGTCCACCGCGAAGGAGGAGATGTAGCGGTTCGGCAGGGTGCCGTCGACCGGCAGGTCGAGCTGGTGCCAGCCGCTGCCGTCGGTCTTGCCCACCGCGATGCCGCGGCTGAAACCGACGTTGTTGCACGGGCCGCACCAGCCCGCGTACACGGTGCCGCCGACGGTCGCGACCGCGCTGGCGACGTGGCCGGCACCGAGGTCGTAGGCCGAGGTCCACTCGCTGCCGCTGCGGATCGCGTAGCCCTTGTGCTGCACCCAGACGTGTTGGCCGCCCGCGATCCAGGTGTTGCCGTCCTTCGGGTCGCTGGTGATCGGCGCGATGAACCGCGCGGCGCCGGCGTCCTTGTCCGGCGGGGCGACCTCGTAGGAGGTGGCCTTGCTCGGATCCTTCGTCCAGCTGCCGTCGTTGACCGCGCAGTTCTGGGTGACCCACATGTCGAGGTAGACGTACTCCTCGGCCATGTTGCAGCCGTTCGCCGGGTCGACGAGCGTGTCGGCGCCGTCGCCGCCGAAGTTGGAGCCCATCACCTTGTCGTGGGCGCGCAGGATCGACTGGCCGTTGTCCTGCAGACCACCGCTGACGATCACGCCCCGGCCCGAGCGGTCCGCCGGGTCCTTGCCGACGCCGACGGAGTAGTACTGCAGGGTGTCGATGGTGCCGTCGTTGAGCGGCGTCCAGTCCTTGGCGTGGCCGAACGCGTCCAACTGCCCGACAGCCGGGCGCCGGTAGACGCCGCCGTCGTTGCCGACGTAGACGGTGGCCTTGCCCTGGTAGCCGCCGAAGGCGACGGCGTGCTGGTCGGAGTGGGTGGTCGGCGAGCAGTCGCCGGTCTGCCTGGCCGGGTCGATGCTCCAGCAGGGGAAGCCGTTGTTCCAGTACGGCCCGACGGTGGCCCACTTGGCGCCGCCGTCGGTGGTCTCGAAGACCTCCTCAAGACCGGCGTAGACGTGGTCCGGGTCGGCCGGGTCGACCTGGAGGGACTGGTTGTACCAGGCCTGGATGCCGGGCTGGTACCCGTCGTCCTGCAGCGCGGAGCCGGAGTTCTTC
The DNA here is from genome assembly GCF_040302665.1 of Kitasatospora sp. NPDC097691. Lineage (NCBI taxonomy): Bacteria > Bacillati > Actinomycetota > Actinomycetes > Kitasatosporales > Streptomycetaceae > Kitasatospora > Kitasatospora sp. NPDC097691. The sequence goes on from NZ_JBEORY010000001.1 coordinate 103,185, forward strand.
AGCTTGTCCTTGTCGGCGACAAGCGTCCACGGGCCGGACGGCGAGCCGGACTTGGAGACGTAGATGCCCTTCAGGCCGGTGTCCGGGTCGCTCGCCATGACCGCCGGGGACTGGTCGATCGCGTAGTAGCGCGAGCCGTCCGCCGAGCGGGCGAAGGTCACGTTGCCCACGTCGGACGCGTCCGTCGGCAGGTCGCCCAGCGAGGCCACCCGCTGCCAACTGCCGTCCGCGGCCTTGCTGTAGAAGCCGTTGTAGGTGTCGCCGCCACGCCAGCCCACCGCCAGGATCACCTTGCTCGGGTCCTTGGGGTCGATCGCGATGTCGTTGGCGATGTTCTTGTACGGCGCGGCCGGGTCCCCGGCCTTGGAACCTCCGGGCAGGTACTCCGGGTTGGGCGCGAACTCAAGGGTCCACGGGCCCGACAGCGTGGTGGTCGAGTGGCTCCAGACACCCCGGCTGGTGGCCGCCCACACGGTGCCCCCGGCGAAGCGCAGCGCGTGGATGATGGTCGACTCCAGCTCGGCGCCTCCGACCCGGCTGCCCGGCTGGAACTCACCGTGCCCGGGGTCGGCGAGCACGTACACGCCGGTGCCGACGTACGAGGTCGCGCCGGTGTTGGACTCGCCGGTGGCGTACCAGAGCCGGCCGCCCTCGTCGAGGTTCAGGGTGCCGGTGGACAGGGTGGGCAGCTTGTCGGCGATCGGCTCCCAGTGACCGCCGCCGGTGCGGGAGCGGAACACTCCGCCGTTGGCTCCGCCCGCGTAGACGTAGCCGTCCTGGTCGGCAGCGAGGCCGGTGATCCGGCCCGTCACCAGACCGGACCCGCCACTGGAGTTGGAGTTGACGTCGCGGTAGCGCGGGTCGTCGGAGTTGTACGGCTTGTCGGTGACGTGGTCCCAGCTGCCGCCGGTGTGCGGCACGGACTGCAACTGCGCCCAGGCCGCGCCGTAGGCGCCCGGCGCGACCACCCCCGGGGCGGTGCGGGCCTCGGTGTACTGCGCGGTGCCCTCGGCGGAGTTCTCCGCCTCGTCGCCGCCGTCCCCGGCTTCTGCCTCGGCCCGCGGGCTGAGGCCCGGGGCCGCCGGGGCCGCGGTGGTCGCGCCGGCGGCGCTCCGCACCTTCCGGGCGTGCTTCTTCCCGATGTCCGCCTGGTGCCGGACCTGCCACGGCTGCGACTCCGTGGGGACGGGCGGCGCTGCGAGCGCCTGGGTGGTGGTCAGTCCGATCGCGGTGAGCGTGACGGCGCTCAGCAGCAGCCGTCGTCGTTGCCTGGTGGGCACGGTTGCGGTCCTCCCCTGCGGCCGGTCGCGCGGTCGCGCGACTCGGCGGAAACAGGGGGACAGCCTGGTCGGCCGATCCGCCCGGGGGAAGGGGCGTACGGTAAGAAGGCGGTAATACTCCTACGGTTTCACCCAGTTGGCATTCACAGAATGCTGATTGCCCGTCATGTCTGGTCGGCGGACTCCCGATCAGTGCCCGCGTACGCGCCGCCGAGCCGCGCGCACCGAGGCGACCGGGTCGAAGGCGCCGGGGCGGTCCCGGGTCAGCGGGTAGCAGGCGAAGCCGATCAGCGCCGCGCTGAGGTGACCGATGCTGGTGTAGTCCCGGTTCTGCTGGACGCCCAGTCCGTAGACGACGAGCACGCCGACCGCGTACAGGTACCGCCAGGGCCGCACGATGAGGTAGGTGAGCACCGCGACCACGCCGGCGAGCGCGTAACTGACGCCGTAGTCGAGGGTGTAGACGGCCCTCGGCGGGGCGAGGCCGCGGTGGATCGCCCAGCCGAGCACACCCTCGCTGAGATAGGTCGCGCCGACGTGCGCGATCGCCGCCACCGAGATCCAGCGCAGCGTGCCGAGCCAGCGCTCGGCCGGCACGTGGAAGAGGTTGTAGAGCAGGAAGTAGGACAGCCATCCGCCGCCCGCGATCCACAGCGCGCTGGCCACCAGGACCCGGACCGGCGAGACCTGCAGGTGGTGCAGGTTGGTCGAGCGCCGCTGCAGGATGCGGTCGGCGGTCACCGGGTCGACGTGCCGGATCACCTGCGTGGTGACGAGCAGGATCGCCAGCCAGATGTAGGTGCCCGGCGCACGCCGGACGTAGGCCCACACCGCGTGGGCGGTGCGTGCCCACCAGGGCCGCCGGTGCGTCTCGGAGCTCCTGGCGGTACCGCCGGCCATCGACGCCTCCTCGACACACCCTCCCGCACCGTCCACTCCCCCTCACCCTCACCCCGCCCGGCCGCCACCCGCCGCCGCGGCGGCCCGTCCGGGTGATCCGCCACCCCCTGGGCCCCTCTCCGACGGCGCACCCGCACCCTCGCCACCGAGCTGGAGGGCAGGGGCGCCGGCGGCTACTCCTCGGGCCCGGTGACGACGAGGAAGACGTGCCTTGCGTCGTCGCTGTGCACGGCGCTGCAACGGTAGCCGGGCGGAACGTACAGGGCCTCGCCGCTCAGGGTGGGGACCTCGGCGGGGGGGTCGCCGAGCGACCGCAGCGTCCAGCGGCTCGATCCGGCGGACTGGATCACCAGGACGTGGCCGGAGGGTGGTCGGGCGCCGGTGGCGTGCTCGACCTTCCAGCCCAGCACGCTCGTGAGGCCGGCCGCGACGTACCCGGCCAGCGCCGTGTCCGGAGGTCCGCCGGCGCCTCGGGGGACGGCGGGGTCGTTCTCGGGCCAGAGCAGGCCGAAGGTGCGGGCGAAGTGGGCGTCCAGGAAGAGCGCCAGCTCCTGGAGGTAGGGATCCATCCCGGGGCGCTCGCTCAGACGTTCCCAGTTCACGTGTCGTCTCCTTCGGCGGTGCCGTCCACCACAGTGATGTAGGAGTGTCAAGCATGGTGCATCGGCGTGTCGGACGGCATCACGATTTTCAGGTATCCAGGAGGCCCGCCCGACTGGCGGCGACGCCCGCCTGGAAGCGGCTGTCGGCACCCAGCTGCTCCAGGATCTCGGCGATGTGACGGCGCGCGGTGCGCAGCGACATGCCCAGCCGACGGGCGATCGCCTCGTCCTTCAAGCCGTCGGCGAGCAGGCGCAGGATCGTGGAGTGCAGTTCCCGGGCGACGGCCTCCATCTCGCGTCCGGTCGACTCCTGGAACGGGGTGGCCTGGCCCCAGGTGAGCTCGAACATCTCGTACAGGTAGGCGACGGTCGACGGGTCGCGGATGACCGCGGCTCCCAGCTCCGGGCCCGCGGCGGGGAGGAAGGCGGTCTCGCGGTCCATGATGATGAGCCGCCCGGCCAGTTCGTGCGTGGTGCGGTACTCGGCGCCCAGGTCGGAGGCGGCGGCGACATAGGCCTGGCTGGGGCCGTTGAAGCGGGCGGTGTGGTGGTAGAGGGTGCGGATGCGCACGCCGCGCTCCAGCATCGCCCGGTCGCGCACCAGGGCTTCGGACATCGCCTCAGGCAACCGGGCGCCGCCGCCGGGCTGGCAGGAGACCACCTCGGTGGTGCACTGCTCGCCCAGCCGGTTGAGCAGGAAGCGCACCTCCGCCAGGGTGGGGATCACCTCGATGCCCGCGCCGGACTCCCGGCTGTCCGGGAACAGCGGGGCGAACTCGTCGAACCGGCTGCGCATCCGGGCGATGTCGTCCTGGCGCCGGCGGATCTCCGCCTCGACGGGTGCGGCTCTCCGGAAGAAGGCCGAGTCGGGTGACACCACCCGCAGCGCCTCCTGCCTGGCGCCGGCCGGTGCCAGCAGTCCCGTGTCGAGCAGCCGCTCGACCGCCGCCGTCACGGCGGACGGGGACAGTCCGGTCGCCCGGGCCACGACCGCCGGATCGTGGGCGCCGGTGTACCGGTTCTCCGCGAACCATGCGTAGACGGAGAGGTCGGATTCGCACCCCGGGCCTGCTTGGGTCCGACGCTCTGTCACATCGCGATCGCAATTGTCCATATTTACCCCCACACCCCTTTGCTGCCAGGCAAGTTGATGAACGGTTCCAAGCATGTCGGCGATCTTCGATGCCCGCCAGAGTGGAGCCATGGCCCCTTCACCCAATGGGGCGAATGCAAACGACCCCCGGGAGATCCCCATGAAGCGCACCATCCTCACCACCGTGGCGCTGCTCGGCGCTGCCGCCGCCTGGCTGTCGCCGACCGCCTCGGCCGCCGCGGGGCACACCCACCACGACGGTGCCACCGCAGCCGCCCACCGCGCCGGGCCCGCCCCGTCCGCCACCTTCACCTGCCCGGCCAGTACCCGCTGCAACGACACCTCCTGGGGAGGCTGAGCCCTTTGTTCACAACGCGGGAGAGGGAGATCCTCGTTCACCTCGCACAGGGCCGCACCTCCCGGGTGATCGCCCACCTGCTGCACCTGAGCCACCACACCGTCGAGACCCACATCCGCAACATGCGGGCCAAGAGCGGGGCCAGCAGCCGCACCCAGTTGCTGGCCATCGCCCTCAAGCTCGACGCCGTTGGGCCCGCCGGGCCCAACAGGGGCTGATCGCTGATCCAGTCCGAATCCGCTCAGCACTCCCGACGGGGGTCGGACAGGTCCGGCCGGCCGGCGACCCGCCCTGCGGCGACGCCCGGACCGGCGGGTACCGGGCGTGCTGGGAGGACCACTCCGGAGAAGGGGGATGTCACAGACCGATGGAAATACCGATCCTGATTTGTGCGGGCCAGCCGCTGATGCGCAGCGGACTCTCCTCGGCCCTCGTGGCCGAGCCGGACATCCGGGTGGTCGGCGAGACCGCGGACGGGAGCACCGCCACCGCGCTGGCCCGCGAGCTGAACCCCGCCGTCGTCGTGGCCGATTTCGAGCTCGCGGACATGACGGGGATCGATCTCGTCCGCGAACTCCTGGGGCCGGGCCAGGAGGCCCCCCGCACGCTGCTGATGGCACCGGCCGAGGACGACGCCGTCCTGGAGTCCGTCCTGGCGGGCGCGACCGGGATCGTCACCCGGAACACCCTGGTGGAGGACTTCCCCCAGGCGATCAGAGCCATGGCCACCGGCCACTCCTTCCTCTCGCCCGACATCGCGGCCCTGCTCCTGGGCTGGGTCCGGGACAAGCAGCCCGCGCTGTTCCCGGCGCTCGGACTCAACCTCCTCACCTTCCGCGAACGTGAGATCCTGGCGCTGCTGGCGAACGGGATGTCCAACGCCGAGATCTCCAAGCGGCTCTGCATCGTGCAGTCGACGGTCAAGTTCCACGTCTCCCAGCTGCTCAGGAAGCTCGGCCTCAGGGACCGCCTGCAAGCCGCCGTGTTCGCCCACCAGAACGGTGTCATCTGATGTTGCGACAGAACCAGGACCACAGTGCCCGTTGGCTGCCGTGGACCAAGGGGACGACGGGCCTGCCCCGTGTCTACTGCCTCCCATTCGCCGGCGGGGCGGCGCACTTCTACCGCCCGTGGGCGGAGGCGGCCCGGCACCTCGCGGTCGAGGTCGTCCCGGTCGAACTGCCGGGCCACGGGACCCGGTTGCGCGATCCTCTGGTGAGCGGCATGGCCGCCATGGTCGACGCGCTGTGCGAGGAGGTCCTCCGGCCGGAGAGCGGACCCTTCGCGATCCTCGGGCACAGCATGGGCGCGAAGATCGCGTACGCGGTGGCCGAGGAGCTGGAGCGGCGGCCCGGGGCGACACCGCCGGCCCGGCTCTTCGTGTCCGGGGCGCTGCCGGCCTCGGCCCCCGAGCCGAAGCCGCTGCACGACCTGCCGGACGAGGCGCTGATGGCGGAGTTGTCCGAGATGGGCGGCACGCCTCCCGAGATCCTCGCCAACGCGGAACTGATGGAGTTCATGCTGCCGGTGTTCCGGGCGGACCTGACCCTGCTCGAACAGTGGCACGCGGAGGCGCGGAGCCAGGTCTCCTGCCCCATCACGGCGTTCGCCGGCCGGGACGACCGGATCGTCCGGGCGGAGCTGACCGCGGGCTGGGCCGACCACACCTCGGCGTCCTTCGCCCTTCAGGTCCATCCCGGGGACCACTTCTTCCTGCGGGAGGAGATGGACGCCATGCTCGCCCGGATCGCCGCCGACCTCCACGAGCGCGCTGACGACCGACGGGCCCCGAGCGAGGTGTGACGACCAGCCGAATTCGCTCGGCTCGTCACACCTGCCGGGCTGGTCACCCCTCCCCGGCCCGTCACGCCTGCCGGGCCCGTCACGCCTGCCGGGCCCGGCAGAAGTCCCCGGCCCGTCACACCCTGCCGGGCCCGTCAGTCCTGCTCGACGCCGAGCTCGATCAGTCCGGTCGCCTCGGCCAGCACCCGTCCGACGTCCTGCGGCGACGAGCCGACGGCGATGACGTGGCCCAGCCGGTCGTAGGCGCTCCGCGGCGGCCGGACCTCGCGCCCCGGTGTCCCGCTCACCAGGACGCGCTCCACGCCCGGCACCCGCTCCGCCTGCCGGACCCCGTCCACGCCGGTCAGCCGGCCCGGCCGCGGCGCGGTCAGGAACCGCAGGCCGGCCCGGCGTGCGTGGTCGGCCGACAGGTTCAGCGGCAGGCCGGCGGCGGCGCGGATCTGCTGCTCCAGCAGGTCGATCCCGGTGGCCGGGCGGATCAGCTCCGGGATCATGCCGCCGGCCAGCCGTCCGTTGATCTCGATGACGGCCGGGCCGTCGGCGGTCAGCCTGAGCTCGACGTGCGCGGGGCCGCGCTCGAAGCCGACGGCCTTCAGGGCCTGCCGGGCCGTGTCGGCGATCCGCTCGGCCAGCGCGTCGTCGATGTCGGCGGGGAAGAGGTGACCGGTCTCGACGAAGTGCGGCAGCGGGCTGACGGTGCGCTGGGTGACGCCGACGCACCGGGCCTCGCCGTCCACGCCGAACATCTCCGCGCTGAACTCGGGCCCCTCCAGGTACTGTTCGACCAGCACCGCGCCCGGGGTCCGCTGGCCGCGCACGTTGTGGGTGACGGCGAGCAGTTCCACGGCGTGCGCGGCGGCGGTCGCGGCGTCCTCGCACCACAGCACGGACTGCGAGCCGGACTCCCCGACCGGCTTGACCACGCAGGGCAGCCCCACCGCGGCGACGGCGGCCGCGATCCGCTCCGGGTCCGGATCCGTGACGACAGCGAACCCGGGCTGGGTCACCCCGGCCTCGTGCAGCGCGGTACGGGTCAGCGCCTTGTTGCGGCAGCGGGTCATCGCCTCCGGCGGGTTGCCGGGTGTGCCCAGGGCCGCGGCCGCCCGTGCGGTGTGCTCCAGGTAGAACTCGCTGGTCGTCGTGACGCCCGCCACCCGGCGCCCGGCGCTCACCCGGGCGATGGCCTCGGCCAGCGCGGCCTCGTCGTCGGTGTCGCAGACGACGACGCGGCAGCCGGTGTCGGGCAGTTCCGGGTAGCGCGCTGCGTCCTTGGTGAACAGCACCGGCTCCAGGGCCAGCCGGACGGCGGTGCGCAGCGCGATCATCCCGGTGCCGGTGGTGTTGGACTCGACGAAGAGCAGCAGCCGACGGTCCCGGCGGGGTATCCGGGCGAACGACCAACCGGAGACCGTGGCACCGTACTCCACCTCCTCCGGAGCCTCGGCGACCACGCCCCGCGGCGCGCCCCGGCCGGCGGCGCCCGCCTCGCCCGCGCCGTCGCCCTCCGCGTAGACGCTGTCCACGTACCGGTCCCCGCGGTCCGGCATGATCCCGACCAGCCGGGTGCCGGGCTCGGCGCGGGCCGCGAGGTGGGTGAGGACCCGGTAGACCGACCCGGAGGTGTTCCCGCCGAAGATCTTCTGCTCCCGGGCGAGCCGGCGGGTGGCGTCGAAGGCCTCGTCGTCGGACAGCCAGTGCACCTCGTCGAAGAGCCGGTAGTCGATGTTCTCCGGGAAGAGGCTGTTGCCGAGCCCGCCCTGCTTGCGGGTCGGGCGGTCCGGTTGGGCGAAGAGCACGCTGCCCACGCAGTCCACGCCCACCACCGAGACGTCGGGCAGGCGTTCCAGCAGCGCCTTCGACGTCCCGCAGAGCGAGCCGCCGCTGCCCACCGCCCCGACCAGGACGTCCACCGACCCCAGGTCGGCGACCAGTTCGTCGGCGAGGCCGCGGTACGCGGCCGGGTTCTGCGGGTTGCTGTACTGGCGCGGCCAGAACGCGCCGGGCAGGCAGGCCATCAGCTCGGCCAGGCGCTCCAGCCGGGCGCTCTGCCACCCCTGCCCGGTCATCGCCGCCACGACGTGGACCTCGCAGCCCAGGGTGCGCAGCTTGGCCAGGGTGATGGGGTCGATGCGCGGGTCGGTGACGATGTGCACGGGGTGGCCGAGGTACGTGCCGACCAGGGCCACCCCGAGCGCCATCGTGCCCGAGGAGCTCTCCACGATCGGGCCGCCCTCGGCGAGCGCGCCGGTGCGCCGGGCTTCGAGGATCACCTGCCGGGCCACCCGGTCCTTCATCGCGAAGAGGTTCTGCATCTCCAGTTTGGCGAAGACCTCGACGCCGTCGGGGGCGTCCACCCGCAGCCGCACCGCCGGGGTGTGGCCGATGCCGTCGATGACCGATTCCTGCCGCATGTGTGCACGTCCTTGGGAGGTGTGGGATCCGCCGCTACCGGGCGGGCTGGGTGAGGGTCCGGAACAGCAACGTGTCGTCGCCCAGGGCCTCGCAGGCCGCGTGCGCCTCGGCCACCTTGCGGGCGCGGTCCGGGTCCGCGTCGTCGAACAGCAGGCCCAGCATGGTGCCGCTGTGTGCGCACACCACGCCGAGCGCCCCGGTCCGCTCCGCGACGGCCAGCATCGCGTCCAGGTGCCGCTTGGGCGCGAACCGCTGGTTGAGGACGGCGCTGCGGGTGGTCACGCGGCCCACGGTGGCGAGGTCGCCGGCGCGCACGGCCGCGGTCAGGGTGTCCAGCAGACCGGTGAACTCGGCGGTGTCGGCCGGCGAGTAGCACTTGGGACGCTTGTTGAAGGCGACGGTGTCGAGGTGGCCGCCCTCGTCCACCGCCACCACGGTGGCCGGCGCCAGCCCGCCCAGGGCCTCGCGCAGCCGTACCTCGCGGTGCTCGAAGACGACGACGCCCGGGTGCATGACCCCGTCGGTCGGCTCGATCGGGCGCAGCCAGTGCTCCACCGCCGCCGGGCCCGTGTCCAGCCCCAGCGCGCCCCCGACCGCGCGCGCGGTGGCGACCAGGTCGGCCGAGGAGCTGGCCAGTCCCTTGCCGATGAGCAGGTCGCTGTCCAGGATCAGGGTCCCGCCGCCACCGGGCTGGTGCGCCGTCAGCATGGCCTCGGCCAGCCGCAGGGACTTCGTCTTGTGGGCGGGGAAGACCCGCAGCGGACCGGCCGGGTCGAAGCGGAACCAGGCCCGGGAGCGGAGCGTGATCGGCAGGGTGACGAGGAAGTCGGTGCCGTCGGGCAGCCGTCCCTGGAGCAGTTCGCCGAACGTGCCCGAGGCGTCGGCCCGGCCGCTGCGCAGGTCCGCGCCCGGGCGGCGGGTGATGAGGCTGGGGCCGGTCACGGAGCGCCCGCCGCAGTGCCCTCGGCAGGATCCGCCGCAGTGCCCTCGGCAGGATCCGCACCGATGCCGTCGCCGGTGCCCGCCGGAGTGCCCTCACCGATGCCGTCGGCAGGACCGTCACCGATGCCCTCGGCGGTGTCCTCGACGACCAGCAGGGCGTCGACGCGCGCGGCGGCGACGCTCGCCGCCTCGCCGCGCAGCCGCCACTGCTCGGACACCTCCCGGAATCCGCGGTCCTGCGCGGCGAGCAGGGCACGCACCGCATCGGGGTGCGTCGACCCCGCGGACTGCTTGACCCGGACGGCCTTGTCGGCGTCGAGGGAGCCGGACAGCAGTCCGGCGGGTTCGGGCACCCGCCGGCCGTGCTCCTCGGCGATCGCCGCGAGCAGCGGGCCGTCGGGGGTGGCCGCGGACAGGCCCTTGGCGATGGCGGCCCTGACATAGGCTCCGGCGATGACCTGGGCCGTCCGCCACGGCACGCCGGCCTCCAGCGTCAGCAGGTTCGCGAGGGTGAAGGCGCCGAGGAAGTCCCCCTCGCAGGCCTCGCGCATGCGGTCGGTCCGGAAGGTGGCGGTGGCGAGGGCGGTGTGGGCCAGCCTCAGGGCCGAGCGCAGCGCGGCGAACTGGGCCGGGAGGTGCCGCCCGGCCTCCTTGGACACCTCCACGCTGTTGGCGTACGGGGTGCCGTGCTGGGCGAAGGCGAGCTGGGTCGCGCAGCCGACGACGTGCGAGCAGCGGCCGCGGATCCGTTCCAGGACCGGGAAGTTGCGCTTCTGCGGCATCGCGGCCGAGATCCCGGCCAGCGCGTCGGGGAAGTCCACGAAGCCGAACCCGGCGCCGCTCCACGTCATCAGGTCGGTGGTGAACCGGCTGAGCAGCACGGCGAAGTTCGACAGCTCGGACGCGACCGCGAGGGCCCAGGACCGGGAGGCCACCGAGACGAGGGCGTGCGGCTGCGGCTCCCGGAAGCCCAGCAGTCCGGCCATCCGGTCGCGGTCCCAGGGCAGTTCCTGGCCGGCCATGCTGCCCGCGCCGAGGGGCGAGCGGTCGATTTCGTCGTAGGTGGTCAGCAGGCGCCGGGCCGCGCGGAGGGTCTCCTCGGAGAGCGCCGAGAGGTAGAAGGCCGGTGTGATGGTCTGCGCGGCCTGCGCGTGGGTGTAACCGGGCATCGGGCTGTCCGGCAGCTCGGCGGCGCGTGCCGCGGCCGTGCGTCCCAGGGCGACGAGGTCCCCGGCGAGGGCACGGACGTTCTCGCGACAGGACAGCAGCTGGCCGCAGGCCTGGAAGTCGTTGCGGCTGCGGTCCACGTGCCAGGCCGCGAACGGGGCGGTGCCGCCGCGGGCCACGTGACGTTCCATGGCGAAGAAGATGTCCGACATGTTGTCCCGCGGGTCCGCCCGGATCAGCTCGGGGGTCAGCTCGTCGAGCCGTCCGGCGATCGCGGCCGCGCCCTGCGGGTCGACCAGGCCCATCCTGCGGTACTCCAGCAGCAGCACCTTCTCGATGGAGACGTAGTGCGGCAGCAGGGCTTGGGCCTCGTAGCCGAACTGCGGGGCCAGCACCTCCTCGTCCCAGACCTCGCTGGGTACGCCGTCGATCCGGCCGGTCACTGCCATGTCTCTCCTTCGGGGTCGGTCCGGTCCTCCCGGCGCATCGCGGTGTGTCGGCCCGGGTCGGCGGTGTGCCGCTCCAGCCCGGCGGCCAGCCCGGCGACGGTCGGGTTCGCGAAGAAGGCGTCGGCGGTGGTCTCGACGCAGTGGTCGGACGACAGCCGGGCGAGCAGGCGCAGCGCCTGCAGCGAGTGGCCGCCGACGGCGAAGAAGTCGTCGTCGACGCCCACCCGGTCGACGCCGAGGACATCGGCCCAGGCGCGGGCCACCAGTTCCTCGGCGGCGGTGCGCGGCGGGACGTGCCCGGGCCGTGGGGCCGGGCCGGCGCCCCCCTCCGGCCCGGGGCCGGCCGGGAGGCGGGACAGCGGTGTCGCCGGGTCGGCGAGGGCCGCCGTGAGCACCGCCGCGTAGTCGGCGAGCAGCCCTGCGGCGGTCTCCCGTCCGAACAGGGCGGTGTTGTACTCCAGGCGGGCCGTGGTGCCGGACACCTCCAGCAGCAGGTCGTCCTCGGCCGTGGTGGACGGGGGCCCGAAGCCCTCGGCCGCGGTGACGTTGAACGCCAGCTGGTAGAGCGGGGGCAGGCCGGGGCCGCGCTGCGGTGCGAGCTGCTCGACGACGTTCTGGAACGGCATCTCCTGGTGGTCGCGGGCCGCCCGCCAGACCGCCCGGACGCGTTCGACGAGCCCGGTGTACGAGGGGTCGCCCGAGGCGTCCACCCGGAGCACCACCATGTTCACGAAGGTGCCGACGAGGGGCAGCAGTTCGGGGCGGTCCCGGCCGGAGAGCGGCACCCCGAGGACGATGTCGTCCCGGCCGGAGCGCCGGTGGACCAGGGCCGCGTACCCGGCGAGCAGGAGCTCGAACGGCGTGACCCCGTACCGGTCGGCGGCCTCGCCGAGGGCCGACGCGGTGCCGGCCGGGAGCTCGGCCCGGAGCTCCGCGCCGGCGAAGGACCGCCGGGCCGGCCGCGGCCGGTCCAGCGGGAGGCCGTGCGCGGCCGGCAGACCGGCGAGCTGCGCCCGCCAGTAGCCCGCCAGTTCGGCGGTCCCGGAGCCGCCGAGCCGCTCGCGCTGCTGCCGCGCGTGGTCGCCGTAGGAGAGCGGGAGTCGCGGGACGCGCGGCGGCCGGTCCTGTTCGGACGCCGCGCAGAACTCGGTGATCTCGGCGTGGAGGTTGAAGAGTGACGGGGCGTCGCAGACGGCGTGGTGCGCGACGAACAGCAACCGCCAGCGCCCGGCGGCGAGTCTGACCAGGCCCGCGCGCCACAGCGGCGCGCGGGAGAGGTCGAAGGCGGTGTGCTTCAGCCGGTCGGCGAGGGCCGCGCGGTCGTCGCGCTGCTCCTCCTCGGTGCGCCCGGACAGGTCGACGACCTCCAGGTCGAGGTCGACGCGGTCGCGGACGACCGCGGTCAGCGCGCCGTCCACGACCCGGAACCCGGTGCGCAGCGCCTCGTGCCGCTCCACCACGGCGGCCAGTGCCGCCCGGATCTGCGCCTCGGAGACGTCCCCGTGCAGCGGCCACTGGTCCGCGACGTGGTACAGCGCGGTGCCGGCGGCGAACCGGCTGGCCAGCCAGGCGCGTTCCTGCGCGAAGGAGGCGGCGGTCATCCGGTCTCACCGCCGGGCAGGACGTGACCGGTGAGGCGGACGGGGTTGCCGAGGACGACGGCGACCTCCCGGGGGCCCTCGTACGGCTCCCGGCTGTGGGCCATCCGGATGTTGTCGACGACCAGGACGTCGCCGTCCTGCCAGGGCTCGCCGAAGGCGGCCGCGTCGTAGACGGCGTTGACGGTCTCGACGGTGTCGGCGTCGATCGGGGTGGTGTCGCCGCGGGCCGTGGTGAACGGCAGGCCGGCCGGCCCGTACTGGTCGAGCAGGTACTCGCGGATCGCCGGGTCCATGGTCAGTTCGTTGAGGAAGGCGATCTGGTTGAACCAGCCGGGCACGCCGGTGCGGGGGTGGGCGACGACGGCGGCCCTGCGCTGCGCGGTGCGCAGTCGGCCGTCGGCGGACCACTCGTGGCGGATGCCCTCGGCGGCGCAGTAGGCGTCGACCAGGGCCCGGTCGTCGGTGCCGAAGGCGTCGGTCCAGGGCACGCCGACGTCCTGGTAGGTCCGCAGCAGCAGCCAGCCGTGCCGGCGGAACGGCTCGACGAGGTCCGGGGGGAGGCTGCGCAGTACGTGCTGGGAGTCGGCGAGCATGGTCCGGCCGCCGCGCTCCGGTGCGGTCAGGCACCCGAACACCAGCAGTCCGGGGACCTCGGCCGCGTAGCTCTGCTCGTGGTGCATGCACATCGGGGCGTCCGCGGGCCAGTGCGAGGCCGAGTAGACCGTGTCGCCGTGGCGTTCGCGGGGCGCGAACCCCTCCCGTTCGGCCATCGGCTCGACACCGAGCGCGGCGGTGACGGCCGCGAGGTCGGCGGCGGAGGCGACGCCCGGGCCGCGCAGCAGGACGGCCCCGGACGCCTCGACCTCGGCGAGGACCTCCTCGCGGTGCTCGGCGGCCCACTGCGGGCCGGGGTCGGCCGCCAGCACGCGCAGGCCCGGTGCGGTGCGGGTGGCGGGGGTCATCGCCGCGCCTCCGTGCCCCGGTCGGCCGCCTTGCGGTCGAGGAGTCCGGCCACCTCGGCGACGGTCGGGGTGGCCTTCAGCTCGCCGACCGTCACCGCGCGGTCCAGGGCGATCGCCAGCCGGATCGCGGCCAGCGAGGTGCCGCCGAGCTCGACGAACCGGGAGCCGCGGCCGACCTGGTCGAGCGGGACGTCGAGCAGTTCGGCCCACAGCCGGGCGACCCGCCGCTCGGTGTCGGTCTCCGGGCGCGCCACGTCGCCGTCGGCGGCCGGCCGGCCCTGTTCCCGGGCCTCGGCTGTCAGCGCCTTCTTGTCGATCTTGCCGTTCGCGGACAGCGGCAGCCGGGCGAGGCGGTGCAGCCGGCCCGGCACCATGTAGTGCGGCAGGACGGCGGCCAGGGCCCGGTCCACGGCCTCGGGCTCCGGGGCGGCTGCGCCGCTGTAGAAGCCGACCAGCTGCGGGTCCTCGGCCGAACCCGCGATGACCACGGCGCCGTCCCGGACGCCGGGGACCTGCAGCAGGCGGTTCTCGATCTCACCGATCTCGATCCGGAACCCGCTCACCTTCACCTGCGAGTCGCGGCGGCCGAGGTACTCGAACTCGCCGGAGGGCAGCCGGCGGCCGAAGTCGCCGGATCGGTAGAGCCGTTCGCCCGACCGGTACGGGTCCGCCCGGTACGCGGCGTCCGTCCGGGCGGCGTCGTTGACGTACCCCCGCCCGACGCACACCCCGGCGAAGACGATCTCTCCCGGCGCGCCGTCGGGGACCATCCGCAGCCGTTCGTCCACCACGTACACCCGGACGTTGCGGGTCGGCGGGCCGAGCGGGACGGACCGGCCGGTCGGCGGGCGGTGCAGCACGCCGTGGTTGGTGTCGTCCGAAACCTCGGTCGTGCCGTAGCAGTTGACGAGCGGGATGCCGGGGAACGCGGCGAACCAGCGGTGCACCAGCTCGGCCTTGAGCGCCTCGCCGGTCACCGCGAGGACGCGCAGGGACGGCAGGCCGAGGCTGTCGTCCTGGAGGGTCTCCAGCACCAGGTCCAGGTAGGAGGGCACCAGTTGGGCCACCTGGACGCCCGCCCGGGTGACGGTGTCCACGAACCGGCGGACGTCGGTGACGGTGTCCTGTCCGATGATCTCCGTCCGGCCGCCGACCAGCAGCGCGCAGATCAGCTGCCACAGCGAGATGTCGAAGCACTGCGGGGCGGTCTGGGCGATGACGTCGCCCTCGCGGACGCCCAGGTCCTCGATCTTGGCGTAGAGGTGGTTGAGGAAGCCGGCGTGCTCGCACATCGCGCCCTTGGGCTCACCGGTCGAGCCCGAGGTGAAGTAGATGTACGCCAACTGGTCGGCGCGGACGGCCAGTCCGAGGTCCTCGTCGAAGCCGGGCGCGGCCGCCGCCTCTCCCCGCACCTCCGCCGACACCTCGGCCGGCACCTCCGCCGACACCTCGGTCAGCACCGAGACGGTCACGTCGCCGCGCCCGCGCACCGCCTCGTCGAGTTGGGCCAGTCCCGGGTCCGCCAGGACCCGGCGACAGCCGCTGCGCTCCAGCACGACGGAGATCCGCTCGGCCGGGAAGGCCGGGTCCAGCGGGAGGTAGCAGCCGCCCGCCTTGAAGACCGCGATCACCGCGGCCATCCACTCCAGCGAGCGCTCGGCCACCACGGCCACCACGTCCTCGTCGGCCAGCCCCTGCTCCCGCAGCGACCGGGCGATCCGGTTGGCGCGGCGGTTCAGCTCCGCGTACGTCCAGCTCCGCCCGGCCTGCACCGCGGCGACGGCGTCGGGGTGCAGGCGCACCCGCTCCTCGAACAGCTCGTGGAACCGGCGGTCCGGCAGCGCCCGGACCGGACCGGCGGAGGCCGCGAGCGTGGCCGCGAGCTCCTCCCCGGTGACCAGGCCGTGCTCGTCGTGCGCCTCGTCCGGGGAGCCGGTCATCCGCTCCAGGACCGTCCGGACGTAGAGCTCGGCCCGGTCGGGGCCGACGTGCCCCTGGGCTGCGGCCTCCTGCCGGACCCGCTCGGCCTCGGCCCTCCCCTCCGGGGTGGCCACCCGGGCGATCAGCTCGCGCCAGCTCCGGCCGCCGTCGCCGACCGCGTCGGAGCCGGCGGGCGCATCGGAGCCGGTGAGCGCGTCGGAGCCGGTGAGCACCGCCGCCACCTTGAACGACGCGGCCAGCCGCACGGTGTCCGGGCCGACCCCGGTCTCGGCCGCCAGGGCCGCGATCGCCGCTTCGGCGTTCCTCATGGTTGGTCACCTTCCAGGTCGCTCGGTCGTGCCGGCAGGGGCCAGGGCAGCCGCGCACGATCACGTTTGTTGGTGGCGGTGCGTGGCAGATCGGCCAGCACCGCGATCAGGTCGGGCACCGCGGGGGCGGGCAGCCGGGCCGCGACGAGCCGCCGCAGCGCCTCCCCGGAGACACCGGGGTCGGCCACCACGTAGCCCACCAGGCAGGGGTCGCCGGTCGCGGTGGTACGGACCGCCGCGGCGGCCTCCCGCACCCCGGCCTGCTGCTCCAGCACCGCCTCGACCTCGTCCAGTTCGACCCGGTTCCCGCGGATCTTCACCTGGTTGCCGGTCCGGCCGGTGAACGCCAGGGCGCCGTCGGCCCGCCAGTACCCGCGGTCGCCGGTGCGGTACAGCGTCCGGCCGGGCCGCCAGGGATCGGGCAGGTACGCCGAGGCCGTCTCGGCGGGCCGGCGGTGGTAGGAGCCCGCCAGGAACCCGCTGCGCAGGTGGATCTCGCCGGGCACCCCGACCGGGCACGCCCGGCCGAGGCCGTCGAGGACGAGCACCTCCCGACCCGGGATCGGCGCGCCGATCGGCACGCCCGCCGGGAAGGCCCCGCCCGGGGGCAGTTCGTGGTGGGTGGCGAGGATGCACTCGGTGGGCCCGTACAGGTTGTGCAGCCCCGGCCGCACCGAGCGGTGCGCCCAGGCCTCGGCCAGGTCCACCGGGAACACCTCACCGGCGATCAGGACGTGCCGCAGGTCCGGCAGTTCGCCGCCCTGGGCGTCCAGCGCCTCGGTGAGCAGCCGGAAGAACGACGGCACGGTCTGGATCTGCCCGATCCGCTCCCGCCTCAGCCAGCGCACCACCGCGACCGGATCGCGCCGGGCCGCGGCGGGCGGCAGGCAGAGCGCGGCGCCGGCGGTGAGCGCCGCGAAGACCTCGGTGTACGCGGCGTCGTAGGTGAGCGGCGCCCACTGCGCGACCCGGCTCCGCGGACCGATCCCGAACCGCTCCCGCTGCCACTCGGCGAACTGCGCGAACGCGGCCCGCGACAGCGCGATCCCCTTGGGCGTCCCAGTGCTCCCCGAGGTGTGCACGATGCACAGCGGGTGGTCGGCGACCGGCGGGGTCGGGAAGCAGGCGTGCTCCCCCGGCGGGTCTCCCCCCGGGTCGTCCCCCGGATCGTCCGCCGGGTCGGGCTCCAGCGGGAGCACCGGCAGGCCCGCGAACCGCCCGTCCGGTCCGAGCAGCGCGGGGTGCGCCGCGGCGGCGGCCTCGTCGGCCAGCACGCAGAACGCCCCGGTGCCGGACAGGATGTCGCGCAGGCGGGCGTCCGGGTCGGCGGGGTTCAGGCAGGTGAAGGTCGCGCCGGTGCGCATCGCGCCGAGGACGGCCGCGATCTGCCCCGGGCCGCCGCCCGGCAGCAGCGCCACCACCTGCCCGGGCCCCGCGCCGCGACCGGCCAGGGCGTGGGCGATCCGGCAGCTCCACCGGTCGAGCCCGCGGTAGTCGAGCGTGCCCCCGTCGAAGCACACCGCGACCGCCTCGGGGGCCTCCCGCACCCGCGCCGCGAACTCCTCGTCCAGGAAGGTCAGGTAGTCGCGGTACGGCCGGATGGTGGCGGGGGCGGGCGCCGGGTACGGCGCGGGGCGGTCGGAGAGGTCGAGTTCGGCCAGCGGCCGGTCGGGGGTGTCGAGCCCGAACCGCAGCGTCCGGACGAGGTGGTCCGCGAAGCCCTCGGCCGTCACCCGGCCCGGCAGCGTGCCGGTGAGGGTGACGGTGAACTCGTCCGGCCCGGTCACGGCCAGGGTCAGCCGGCCCTCCGGGTCGGGCGGGGCGTCGACGGTCACCTCGGCGGCGACGCCCGGCAGGTCCAGGGCCGCGGCCGGGAGGTCGTGGCCCGCGAACACGGCCCGGATCGGGAAGGCCGGTCCGTCCGCGCCTGCCTGCGGTGCCGTCCGCACCGCTGTGCCCAGTCGGGCGAACGTCAGGTCGCCGGAGAGGTCCAGCCGGACCACCCGGGCCACCGGGCCGCTCGGACCGGTCACCACGGCCTCACCCTCACCCTCACCCTCGCCCGGGCCGGTCAGTACCGTCAGCACGGCCTCGTCCGTCCCGGCGTACCTGCCGAGCACTGCGGCGAAGGCCGCCAGCACCCGCTCGGCCGCGGCGCCTCCGGGCTCCCCCGGCTCCCCGGACTTCCCAGGCTCCCCGGGCTCCCCGGGCTCCCCGGGCAGCGTGCGGGACGCCCGCTCCCCCGGCAGCCAGGCGCCCGGCCGGGGTCCGGTCGTGGGCGGCGGCGCCGGTGCGTCCGGGATCCGCGCGCGGTAGGCGGCGCCGAGGTCCCGGGTCAGCCCGGCGACCGACCACGCGTCGGCCCGCTCCCGGTCCACCGCGAGCAGGAGTTCGTACGCCCCGGCGCCCAGGCCGGCGAGGCAGGCCCGCAGCCGGGGCCGGCCGGCGGCCCCGACCGGCCGGGCGGCCTCGTCGGCCGCCAGCTCGGCGAGGACGCGTCGCTGCTGCTCGGCGGCGGACCGCGAGAGGTCGATGACCCTCAGGCGGACCCGGCCCGGCCGGTCCCCGGCCGCGGCGAGTTCCGGACGCGCGGCCACGACGTCGTCGACGGCGGCCGACAGCGCCGTGACGTCCAGTTCCCCCGTCAGGCGGGCGCGGAGCACGGCGTTCGCGGGCGGGGCCGCCGCGGGAGCGCTCACGACGCGCTCCGCGCCATGCGGTCCGCCACGGCCGCGGCGAGCCCGGCGACGGTGGGGTCCAGGAGGAACGCGCGCAGCGGGAGGTCCACCTGGTACTCGTAGCGGACCCGGTCCATCAGCCGCGCGATCGCCAGGGAGTCGCCTCCGAGCAGGGTGAAGTCGTCGTCGCGGTTGACGCCCGCCAGGCCGAGGATCTCGCTCCAGATCGCGGCGATCCGGGTCTCCTCGGGCCCCTGCGGCGGTTCCGTCGCCTCGGCCGTCCGCTGCAGCGGGACCCGCGGCAGGGAGCGGCGCTCCACCTTGCCGTTGAGCGTCCGGGGGATCGCCGCCATGCGGACGAAGATCGAGGGGACCAGGCCGGGGGCGAGCCGCTGCGCGGCGTGCGCGCGCAGCTCGGCGTCGGGGACGTCCGGGGCCACCACGTAGGCGACCAGGGCGGTCGACACGTCCTCCGTGACCGCCGCCGCGCAGGCGTCCTGCACCCCGGGGTGGCCGCGCAGGGCGTTCTCGACCTCGCCGAGGTCGATGCGCACGCCGTGCACCTTGACCTGCTGGTCGCGTCGGCCGTACAGCTCCAGCGCCCCGTCCGGCCGGAACCTGCCGAGGTCGCCGGTGCGGTAGGTGGTGTCCGTGCCGCGCCACTCCTCCTCGCCGAGGTAGCCGAGGAGCGGGTACGGGACCTCCAGCTCCACCTCGCCGAGCGCGTCCGGCGGATCGCCGGGCCCGGTCAGCACCCGGGCCGCCACGCCCGGCAGCGGCCGGCCGGCCGGCACCAGCCGGGCGCCGGCGTCCTCCTCGGTCGTCCGGTGGAAGAGCTTCGTCATGGTCGTCTCGGACGGCCCGTACAGGTTGACCAGCTCCTTGCCGCCGCCGAACAGGCCGCGCCACCACGCGACGTCCGAGGGGTGGAGCTGCTCGCCCGCGAGCAGCACGGCACGCAGGGCCGGGAGGGAGTCGGGGGTCAGGGTGGCGGAGCGCAGCGTGCGGAAGAGGGTCGGCACGCAGTGCAGGACCTCGACCTCGTTCTCGGTGAGCCAGCGGGCGAGGCCGTCGCCGACCGGCGTCTCGGCGGCCGGGTTCACGCAGACGGTGCCGCCCGCGCACAGCGGGGTGAAGGCGTCGCGCAGGAACGCGTCGAAGCCCGGGGAGGTCAGCTGGGAGACCCGGGTGCCCTCGCCGATCCCGAACTCGGCGATCTCCCAGTCGACGAAGTGCCGGACGGCCCGGAGGCTGCCGCGGATGCCCTTCGGGCGCCCGGTCGTCCCCGAGGTGAAGTAGACGTATCCGCGGTCCTCCGGGTCGGCCTGCTGCCAGGCTTCGGCGGACCACTCGCGGGGCTCCAGCGTCTCGGGGCGGACGAGCCCGGCACCGCCGGGCAGTTCGCGCCCCGCGAGCGCCGCGTGCTCCGCGAGTGCCGCGCGGCCCGCGGCGTCGGCGACGACCGCGCCCGGCCGGAGGGCGGCGAGCACCCCGTCCAGCACGGCGGCGGGCAGCCTGGGGTCGACCGGTGCGAAGGTGCGGCCGGCGGCCGTGCAGCCGAGGACGGCGGCGATCACCTCGACCGGGTCCGCGCAGGAGAGCAGGACCGGGTCGGCGGGCCCGACGATCCGCTCGAACGCCGCCTGGTAGCCGGCCACCCGGCCCGCGAGCTCCTGGTACGTCACTTCTCTGGTACCGGACTTGACGGCACAGTGGGAGCTGTTGCGGGCCAGGCTGTCCGCCCATCGCCGCAGAACCGTCGGCGTTGTCATAGTGCTCCATCCCTGATTCGCTGTGCGATGACGGTCATCGGGTCGATGCTGGGCAGGCGCCGGGTCAGCCCGCGGGCCTCGATCGCCCGGGTCACCAGGTGCAGTTCGGTGCAGCCGGCGACGAACGCGGCGGCCCGGTACTTCGGCAGCAGTGCGCGGACGAAGTCGACCGTCGGGAGCCGGTCGCCGCCGCGCTTGAGCCGGTAGATGTGGTGGTGCAGCCGCTCCTGGTCCTCCTCGTCGGGCAGGACCAGGCGGTGCGCGAACTCGGGCCAGCGCTCGTGGTCGGTGAAGACCCCGGCGAGGACGCTGCCCCGGGTGCACAGCAGCAGGTGCCGGCCGGGGCGTTCGGCGAGCTGCTCGAAGACCAGGTCGACCAGGGAGACGCAGCGGGAGCGCAACCGCTCCGGCAGCTGCCGGAGCGCGGGGTGCGCGGTGATGCAGGCCACCACGACGCGGTCGGCGCCGGCGGTGAGCAGGCGGTCGACCGAGTGCTCCAGGGCGGCGCGGACGAGGTCGACCGTCCCGGACCGGATGGCCGTGGTCCGGTCGGCCACGGCCGGGTCGGACCACAGCAGGATCCGGGCGGCGAGCTGCTCGTGCTCGGGTGGTTCGAGTCCGTACACCGTGTTGAGCAGCTCGGTGGAGGCCAGCGGGCCCATGCCGCCGATCACGCCGATCAGCGGCCGGCGGGTGCCGGGTTCCCCGGCGTGCGCGGGGGCGTCGCCCGGGAGCGGCCGCCCGGCGCCCGCCGGGGGCGCAGCGGCCGTCGGATGCCCGGCGGCCGTCGGGGGCGCGGCGGCACGTTCTCGGATCATCCCAGGCACGGCAGGTCGAACTCCTCCAGGAAGATCGCGAAGGTCGCGATGACGAGCAGGTAGTCCGTGTCCAGGTGCGGGTGCACGGTGCGGGCCCCCGACGTCTGCCGTCGGATCAGCTCGGCGACGACGGCCGGGTCGAAGTAGCCCTGCCGGCGCACGGTCGCGGGTGAGAGCAGGTCGTTGAACCACTCGTCGCCGGCCAGCAGCAGCTCGGTGCTGGTCTGGCTGCGGAAGCCGAACTTGCGGCGGTTCAGGACCTCGTGCGGGACGAGGCCCTCGGCCGCGCGGCGCAGCACGGCCTTCTCCCGGCCGCCGGCCGTCATCAGGGACGGCGGGATCGCGGTCGCGTGCCGCACGACGTCCCTGGCCAGGAACGGGAAGCGCATCTCGACGGAGCTGGCCATGGCCATCCGGTCTCCGTGGTCGCCGAGCAGGTGGTCGGCGAGGCGCAGGTGGAAGTCGAGGTAGGAGCGCTGGTGCAGCGGGTGGCGCCCGATCAGGCGCTGCGGGTCGACGAGGCGTTGGGCGGTCACCGAGAAGCCGTCGAACTCCTCGGCCAGCGGCCCGCTGTAGAGCTGGCGGCGCAGGTCGTGGGCGGGGAGCTGGTCGGTCTCGTACCGCAGGTCCAGGCCCCACATCCGGTGGGCGGCCTCGCGTTCGAGCTGCGCCTCCAGGAGGTCCCCGGGCCCGCGGTCCGGGCCGCCGGTGTCGAACAGGTAGCCCGGGTAGCCGCCGAACAGCTCGTCGGCGCCCTCGCCGCTGAGCACCGCGACCGTGCCGGTGGCGCGGACCTTGCGGGCCAGCAGCATCGAGCAGACGTTGTAGGACTCCTTCACCGGGGTCTCGGCGTGCCGGACCATGCCGGTGAGCAGGCCGGCGGTGTCCGCGGCGTCCACCGGCACCTCGTGGTGCCGGGTGCCGATCTTGCCGGCCACCAGCCGCTGGTAGCGGGCCTCGTCGATGCTGCTGCCGGGGAAGGTCACCGCGTAGCTGGGCCACGGGTGGTCGGGGCGCTCGGCGGCCATGAGCCCGCCGATCAGGCTGGAGTCCAGGCCGCCGCTGAGGTACATGCCGACGGGCACGTCCGCGACCGACCGGGAGCGGACGGCGGCTTCGAGCAGGTCCCTGGTCCGGTCGGCATGGCCGTCGAGCACGCGCGGATCGGCGAGCGCGGCGGTGTCCCGGTGGCGCGCCTCGTCGTCCCAGAGCGGGTAGTCGAGGTCCCAGTAGCGCTCGGTGCGGTACCCCGACCGGTCGGCGACGAGCCGCTCGCCGGGGCGCAGCGAGCGGATGCCCTCGAACATCGTCCGGGGGCTCACCAGTCCGGGCAGCGAGAGCACCTGGTCGAGCCCGCGCAGGTCGACCCGGCGTTCCACCAGCGGGTGCCGGAGAATGCTCTTGATCTCGGAGGCGAAGACGATCCCGCCGGCCACCTCCGTGTAGAACAGCGGAAGAACTCCGCAATGATCGCGGGCGAGCACCAGGCGGCCTTCGCGCCGGTCGTGGAGGGCGAAGGCGAACTGCCCGTCGAGGTGTTCCACGAGTTCGGTGCCGTATTCCTCGTAGAGGTGGACGAGCACTTCCGTGTCCGATCCGGAACGGAATCGGTGGCCTTTTCTCCGGAGTTCTTCCCGCAGGCTCCGGTGGTTGAATATCTCGCCGTTGCACACCGAGACGACCGAGGAATCCGGGGTGGCGTGGGGCTGCCCGCCGCCGGCCAGGTCGACCAGCGAGAGGCGGCGGAATCCGGCGGTGAACGCGCCGGTCTTGCAGGTGGTGTGCGCGTCTGGGCCCCGGTGCACCAGCGCGTCGGTCATGGCCGTCAGGACGTCGGGGTCCAGGCCGGCCGGGTCGTCGAGTCCGTAAACCCCGGCTATTCCGCACATCGAGCTCAGGCTCCTATCACCCGGTCGCTCACGCGAATCCTGACGGAATCCGCTGCTCCTTCGATATGTCCGCCGGTCACATTAGGAGGGGCGTCGGGCACGGGTCAACGTTTCACCGCTCGTCCTTTGGACCGGAATCCCGGCCGTTCCGAAGTACAGGTCAGGTCCCGACCTACGGGCGGCGACGTGCGGGGATCTCCCGGCCTAGCGTGAGAGCCGAACAATTTCGCGCGGCATCGACGGTGAGGTTGGAGACCATGCGCGTCCTCGGTTACAGCGGGCTCAACGGCGGACTGGAATTCAAGCGGGAGGCTTTCCCCGGGCTCGATCCCCGGCTGCACAGGTTCGCGCAGGGCTACGACTCGGCGGCGGCCCTGGTGATCGACGGCGAGGTGGTGGCCGCCGCCGCGGAGGAGCGGTTCACCGGGGAGAAGACCACCGGGTCGTTCCCCGTCAACGCGATCGATTTCTGCCTGGCGCAGGCCGGTCTGCGGCCCGACGACATCGACGTCCTGGCGCACGGCTTCGCCTACGGGGAGCCGGCCGGCAGCTTCGGCAGCCCCCATTCCTCGGCCAGGTTCCGCGAGGTGTACTCGACGGAGTCGCAGCTCGCGCTGGCCGGGAAGTTCCTGCCCGGCCGGCCCTGGGGCGACCGCTTCCGGCCCGTCCCGCACCACCTGGCCCACGCCGCCAGCACCTTCTACCCCAGCGGGTTCGAGGACTCGCTGATCGTGGTGAGCGACGGGATGGGCGAGTCGGAGAGCCTCACCGTCGCGGTCGGCAGGGGCGAGTCGATCGAGGTGCTGAGCACCATCCCGGCCATGCACTCGGTCGGGATCCTCTACAGCCTGGTCACCCACCACCTCGGCTTCGTCCCCTTCATGGACGAGTACAAGGTGATGGGCCTGGCGCCGTACGGCGACCCGCAGCGCTACTACGACCGCTTCGCCGCCATGGTGCGGCTGCGGGAGGACGGCACGTACACCGTCCCCGTGCTCGCTCGGGACCGCACGGCCTTCGAGCACGAGACCCACGAGGGCGTCCTGCGCGAGCTGGCGGCCGTGCTCGGCCCCGCCCGCCTCCCGGGGGAGCCCTCGACCCAGGAGCACGCCGACATCGCCGCGGGCCTGCAGGCGATCACCGAGCAGGCGATGCTGCACGTCCTGCGCGCGGCCCGCGAGCGCACCGGCCTGAGCCGGCTCTGCCTGGCCGGCGGTGTCGCGCTGAACTGCACGCTCAACGGCCTGGTGTCGCGCAGCCGTCTGTTCGACGACATCTTCGTCCAGCCGGCCTCCAGCGACGACGGCACCGCGATCGGTGCGGCGCTCGCCGCGGACGCCGCCGCGTCCTCCCGGGCCGGCCGGATGTCCATGCCGTACTGGGGTCCCGGGTTCTCGGACGAGGAGCTGGCGGCGGCGGTCGGCGAGCCGGAGGGCTGCACCGTCGAGGAGTACGCCACCGACGCCGACCTCGCCGAACGCGTCTCGGAGCTGCTGGCCGACGGCAACATCACCGCGTGGGTCCAGGGCCGGATGGAGTTCGGCCCCCGTGCGCTCGGCAACCGCAGCATCATCGCCGACCCGCGGACCGAAGCCATGCGCGACCGCCTGAACGAGGTGGTCAAGGAGCGCGAGAGCTTCCGGCCGTTCGCACCGGTGGTCCGCGTCCAGGACGCCGGCGCGTACTTCGAGATCGCCCCCGGCACCGAATCCCGGTACGCCCACATGCTGTTCGTCACGCAGACCCGCGCCGAACAGCGGGACAACCTCGGCGCGGTGACCCACGTCGACGGCAGTGCCCGCGTCCAGGTGCTCCACCCCGAGAGCAACCCGCGGTTCTTCGAGCTGATCGGCGCCTTCGGCCGGCGCACCGGCACGCCGGTGGTGCTGAACACCTCCTTCAACCTGCGCGGCCAGCCGATCATCGCGACCCCGCAGGAGGCGCTGCGCACCTTCCTGCGCTCGAAGCTGGACGCCCTCGTCCTCGGCCGCACCGTCATCGTCAAGGACGCCGAGGAGTCGATCGCCGATGTCGGCTAGCCCCTTCCGGCCCGGGCAGCCGGCCGCCCACGCGACGCTGCCGCCCGACCGGCCGCGCCCGCCGGTGCCGCAGTTCCGACGCGCGACGGTGAGCGTCGACGGCGCCGCCTTCGCCGAGTGCCTCACCGAGGTCTCCGCCCGGTACGGGGTCGAGCCGCAGACGGCGGCGGTCGCCGCGGTCGCCGCCGCGCTGGCCGCCCGCCACCGCCGGGGCCGCACCGCGCTCGCGGTCGGCACCGTCCTCGGGCCGGCCCGACTCCTCGACGTCGAGGTCGATCCGGGCGGCCGGGCCGCCGCGACGGTGACCCTCGGCCGGCTGGACGCCGAGCTCGAAACCGCACTCGACTCCGACCCCGGAGCGGGGTCGGGGTCCGTGGGGCGCTCCGGAGTCGCGGTGCTGTTCGGGCGCCCGGCCGAGGAGTGGCAGGGCATCGAACCCCAGCTCGCCGACCGGGACCTGGTCCTCGGCCTCGACCCGGACCGCAAGGAGGCCGGCTGCGAGTTCGACCGCGACCTCTACGACCCCGCCAGTGTGACGGCCTTCTGCGAGGACGTCCGGCAGGTGCTGACCGCGCTCCTGGAATCGCCGGACCTGCCCGTGCTCGACATCGACGAGGAGGCGGACCCGGAGCCGGCGCAGGCCGCCCCGGCGGCGCCCGGCACCCCCGAACCGGGCACCGCCGCGCGCCTCCTGACGGACATCTGGGCCGAGGTGCTGGACGTCTCCCCCGCCGAGATCGACGCCGGATCCGACTTCTTCGCGCTGGGCGGGCACTCCCTGCTGGCCGCCCGGGTCGCCATGCGGGCGGGCACCGTCTTCGGCGTCGAGATCACCGTGGAGGACGTCTTCCACCACCCGACGCTGTCCGCGCTCGCCGACTGGATCGACCGGGCCGCGCCCTCGACGGTGCGGCCGATCCCGACGGCACCGGCCGGCGGCGCCCACCCGCTCAGTTCCGCGCAGACCGGGATCTGGCTCGCCGAGCAGCTCAACCCGGGCGCGGCGCAGTACAACTTCCCGCTGTACTGGCGGCTGCGCGGCACGGTGGACCCGGACGCGCTGCGGCGGGCCCTGGACACGCTGGTGCGGCGTCACGAGGCGCTGCGGCTGCGGATCACGGAGTCGGACGCCGGCCCCGTCCAGACCCTCGCCCCGGCCTCGGCGGCCCCCTTCGAGACCGTCGAGCTGCCCGGCCCCGACGAGGCGGCCCTCGCCGCGCTGGTCGACCGCACCGTCAACGCGCCCTTTGACCTGGCGGAGAGCACGCTGCGCGCGGTGCTCGTGCGCCTCGCCGACGACGACTGGGCCTTCGTCCTCGTCGTCCACCACATCGTCTGCGACCAGTGGTCGCTGGCCGGCCTCGTCGACGAGCTCGGCGCACTGTACGCCGGCCGGGCGACCGCGCCGGACGACAGGCCGCGCACCGGCTACCTGGACTACGCGGCCTGGCACCGCGGCGTGCTGGCCGAGCGGCTGCCCGCGCTGCAGGACCACTGGCGGGAGAGCGTCGTCGGCGCCCCCGAGGTGGACCTGACGGCCCTGCACCGCACCGACGCCGGCCCCGGTCTGCGCAGCGGCTGCCACCGCTTCGGGATACCCGCCGGGCTGCTCGGCGAGGTCGAGGCCCTCGGCCGGCGCAGCGGCACGACCCCGTTCATGGTGCTCTACGCCGCGTTCCTCGGGCTGCTCCACCGCTACTCGGGCGGGCACGACCTCACCGTCGGCACCTCCGTCGCCGGCCGCAACCACCCGCAACTCGAAACGACGGTCGGCTCGTTCGTCAACCTCGTGCAGCTGCGCACCGGGCTGGCCGCCGGGCTCCCGTTCCGTGAGCTCCTGGACCGCGCCCGGGCCACCGTCATCGACGCCTACGCGCACCAGGACTACCCGCTGGAGACCGCCCTGCGGGAGCGGCGGGCCCACGGCGCCCCTGGCTCGCCGCTGACCTCGGTCATCTTCGAGCTGCTGAACGTCGACCCGGTGCGGCTCACGCTCCCCGGGGCCGAGGCCGAGGAGGTGCCCGTCCGGGTCCGCTCGGCGAAGTTCGGGCTGATGGTGACGATGGAGTCCACCAGCTCGGGGACCATCGGCAACGTCGAGTACCAGGCCGACCGCTACGACGCCGCGCGCGTCGCCCGGTTCGTCGAGCACTACCTGTCGCTGCTCGCGGCCGTGGTGCGGGATCCGGAGCTGCGGGCGGACGGGTGGCTGCCCGCCGGGGAGCCGGCCGCGCCGGACGGGGCCGCCGTGGCCCCCGGCGCCGGCCCCCGCCACGAGCGGACGGCCACCGATCCGACCCCGGCCTCCGGTCGGCGCGCGGCCCTCGAAACCGTCCTGGCCGACATCTGGGCCGACGAGCTCGGCGTGGACGCCGTCGGCGCCGACCAGGACTTCTTCGCGCTCGGCGGCTACTCGCTGACCGCGACGCGGATCGTGGCGCGGCTGCGGCGCGAGCTGTCCGTCACGGTGCCGCTGCGCGTCCTGCTGGTCGACGGGACGGTCGCCGCGCTGGCGGCGCACATCGAAGCGCACGAGCCCGACCTCCCGGGCCTGTACCGGACCGTCCGGGTCATCCGGCTGGCGCGGGCGGACGAGCACCGGCAACGGCAGACCGCCGATCAGGAAAGGAGTTGAGCGCCATGACCCACGCGCTACCCGTGTCGCCGACCCAGCAGGGCATCTGGCTGGCCGAGCAGCTCAACCCGGGGCAGCCGGTCTACAACGTGCCGGTCGCGCTGCGCCTGCGGGGCGAGCTGTCCCCGGACGGGCTGCGGGACGCGGTCGCGGCGCTCGTGCGCCGCCACCGCGCGCTGCGGACGAGGTTCTCGTCCGTCGCCGGCCTCCCCCACCCGACCGTCCTCGACCACGGCGAGGTCCCCGTCCGCGAGCTCCGGCTGCCCGACGAGGCGGCGGCCCGGCAGGCCATGGCCGAGGAGATCGCGCGTCCCTTCGCCGTCGCCGGCGACGCCCTGCTGCGGGTGTCCGTCCTCCGGTACGCCGAGGACGAGTGCTTCCTGCTGCTGGTGTCCCACCACCTGGTGAGCGACGGCTGGTCGGTGGACGTCCTGCTGGAGGACCTCGCCGCCCACTACCGGCCCGGCGCGGACCGCACGCCCGTACCCGACGGGGTGCCGCAGGAGCCCGCGCTCCAGCCGGTGGACGCCGCCACGACCGAGGAGAACCTCGCCTTCTGGGAGCGGACGCTGCGCGACGCCCCCGCGGCGACGGAGCTGCTCGGCTCCGCCCGCCGGGCGACGGCCCGCACCAACCGGGGCACGACGTCCCGCTTCACCCTGCCCGACTCCCTCTGCGCCGCCGTCCGCGCGTTCGGCCGCACCCACCGGGTGAGCCCCGCCGTGACGCTCCTCGCCGGGTTCGCCGCGCTGCTCACCCGCTACTGCGGGCAGCAGGACCTCGTCATCGGGACGTCGCTGGCGGGCCGGGACGATCCCCGGACGGACCGGCTGGTGGACTGCCTGGTCAAGGTGGTCCCGCTGCGGATCACCGCCCGCCCGGGCTCCGACTTCGCCGGGCTGCTCGACACCGCCCGGGACGCGTTCATCGACGCCCTGGAGCACCAGGACGTCGCCCTGGAGGACCTCGCCCGGCGGCTCGGCACCGACCGGGACGGCTCACCGCTGTTCCGGATCCTGTTCGGCTACGCCCGCGGGCACGCGGCGCCCCCGATGACGGGGCTGGAGACCGCCCACGTCCCGGTGAACACCGCGACCGCCAAGTTCGACCTCACCTGGAACGTCAACGACGACGGCGAGCGGATCGAGGTGGAGGTCGAGCACCGGACCGAGCTGATCGACGCGGAGCTGGTCGAGCGCCTGGTCGGGCACTGGTGCCGGCTGCTCGGCGCCCTCCTGGCCGAGCCGGACGCGCCCGTGGCGCGGGCCGCGCTGCTGTCGGCCGAGGAGCGGGCGCAGCTCGTCGGGACGGCTCCGGCTCCGCGGGTGCGGAAGTCCGCGCCGGAGCGGTTCGCCGCGCGGGTCGCGGCGGCCGGGGACCGTGTCGCGGTCACCGACGGCGTCGGCGCACAGCTGACCTACCGCCGGCTCGACGAGCGCGCGGCCCGGCTGGCCGCCCTGCTCGCCGGGGCCGGGGTCGGGCGCGGCGACCGCATCGGGCTGTGCCTCGGCCGCACCGCCGACATGGTCGCCGCCGTCCTCGCCGCCTGGCGGCTCGGCGCCGCGTACGTCCCCGTCGACCCCGACAACCCCGCGGAGCGGATCGAGTACGTCCTCGACGACGCCGCGGTCCCGCTCGTCCTCGCCGATCCGGACACCGTCGGCCGTGTCCCCGCCGGCCGCTGGCGCACGCTCCTCACCACCGGGGCGACCGACGCCGTCCACACCGGAGCCGTCCGCCCGGGGCCCGGCGAACCCGCCTACGTCATCTACACCTCGGGCTCCACCGGCCGGCCGAAGGGCGTCGAGGTCACCCACGGCAACCTCGCCGCCCTGCTGGACGCCGGCGAGCAGACCGTCGGCCTGCACGACACCGACGTCTGGTCGCTGTTCCACTCGGTCGCCTTCGACTTCTCGGTCTGGGAGATGTGGGGCGCCCTCGCGTACGGCGGGCGCCTGGTGATCGTCCCGCGCGACGTGACGCGTGACCCCGCGGCCTTCCTCGACCTGCTGGTCCGCGAGCGCGTCACCGTCCTGAGCCAGACGCCCTCCGCGTTCCGCCAGCTCGTGGCCGAGGAGGAACGCCGCCCGTCGGCCGAACCGGTCCTGCGCCTGGTCGTGTTCGGCGGCGAGGCGCTCGACCTGGCCTCGGTCCGCACCTGGTGGCGCCGCCACCCGCCCGGCCGCCCCGTCCTCGTCAACATGTACGGCATCACCGAGACCACCGTCCACGTCACCTGGCAGGTCCTGGACGAGGAGCGGATCGAGACCGGCAGCAGCCCGATCGGCCGGGCCCTTCCGGGCTACCGGGCGCTCGTCCTGGACGCCCACGGCGAACCGGTGCCGGTCGGCGTTCCGGGCGAACTGTACGTCGGCGGTGACGCCGTGGCCCGGGGCTACCTGGGACGCCCGGACCTCACCGCCCAGCGCTTCGTCCCCGACCCGTTCGGTGACGCGCCCGGCGCCCGCCTGTACCGCAGCGGCGACCTCGCCCGCCGGACCGCCGCCGGTGAA
The DNA here is from genome assembly GCF_040302665.1 of Kitasatospora sp. NPDC097691. Classification (NCBI taxonomy): domain Bacteria; kingdom Bacillati; phylum Actinomycetota; class Actinomycetes; order Kitasatosporales; family Streptomycetaceae; genus Kitasatospora; species Kitasatospora sp. NPDC097691. The sequence continues at coordinate 133,347 of NZ_JBEORY010000001.1, forward strand.
CTCGAGTACCTCGGCCGCAACGACGACCAGGTCAAGATCCGCGGCTTCCGGATCGAACTCGGCGAAGTGGCGGCCGCGATCGGCCGGCACCCGTCCGTCCGGGGCGTGACCGCGGCCGTCCGCGAGGACGCCCCCGGCGACCGCCGCCTCGTCGCCTACGCCGCCTGCCCCGACGGCACGGACTCCCGCGCCCTGCGCGACTTCGCCGCCGGCCGGCTGCCCGCCCACATGGTCCCCGCCGCGATCGTCGTCCTGGACGCCCTCCCGCTCACCCGCAACGGCAAGGTCGACCACGCCGCCCTGCCCGCACCGGAGGTCTCCGGGGACGCCGCCGCCTACGTGGCGCCGCGCACCCCGGCCGAGGAGGTCCTCGCCGAGATCTGGTCCGAGGTCCTCCGGGTCGAGAAGGTCGGCGCCGACGACGGCTTCTTCGACCTCGGCGGCGACTCCATCCGCGCCGTGCAGGTGGCCGCGCTCGCCCGCGGGCGCGGACTCGGCATCGCCGTCGCCCAGATCTACCGGCACCGCACCCTCGCCGACCTCGCGGCCGCCGCCGACACGGCGGGCGAGCACGCGCGCACCGAGCCCTTCGGGCTGCTCTCCGCGGCCGACCGGGCCCGGATCGCCGACGGCCCCGGCGCCGACCTCGACGACGCCTACCCCATGACGGCCCTCCAGGTCGGAATGATCTACCACATGGCGTCCGACCTCCGGGCGCTCCCCTACGTCAACGCGGCGAGCTACCGCATGCCGTACCGGTTCGACGAGGAGGCGTTCCGCCGCGCCGTCCGGGCCGTGGTCGCCCGGCACCCCGTCCTGCGGACCGGCTTCGACCTGACGGGCTACGACGAGCCGCTGCAACTCGTCCACCGCGAGGCCGACGTGCCGCTCGTCGTCGAGGACCTGCGGACGCTGGCCCCGGCCGAGCAGGACCGGGCCGTCGACGAGCTGCTGGAGCGGGAGCGCCGCCCGTTCGACCTGGAGCGGCCGCCGATGCTGCGGCTGGGCGTCCAGGTGCTCACCGACGACAGCTTCCAGTGGACGCTGGTCGAACACCACTCCATCCTCGACGGCTGGAGCCTGTGGTCGACGATCACCGAGATCCTGCTGCACTACACCCGGCTCCTGGACGGTGCGGGCCTGGACCGACTCCCGCCCCCGGCCTCGGCCTACCGCGACTTCGTCGCCCTGGAGCAGCGCGCGTCGGCCTCACCCGAGGCCCGGCGGTTCTGGTCCGACGCACTCGCCGGGCACACCCTGCCGCAGCTCCCCGCGCTCGCCGGGCAGGCGCCCCGGCCCGCCGGACAGGCCCTGCGCGGCGACGGCGCCGAGGGCGTGATCGACGGGTACGGCTGGCGCGACGCGCACCTCCCGGCCGGCCTGGGTGCGCGGGTCGCGGCGCTCGCCAAACGCCTCGGCGTGCCGGAGAAGACCGTCCTCCTCGCGGCGCACCTCCAGGTGATCGCGGCGCAGAGCGGCCTCGACGACGTCTGCTGCGGCGTCACGCTCAACGGCCGGCTGGAGGAGACCGGCGGGACGGAGGCCCGCGGGCTGTTCCTGAACACCGTCCCGTTCCGCCTCGCGGTGGGCGGCGGACGCCGCTCCGACCTGGTCCGCCGGGTCTTCGAGGCGGAGGCCCGGATCCTGCCCCACCGCCGGATGCCGCTGGCCCGGATCCGGCAACTCGCCGGCGGGCGCGACCTGTTCACGACGAACTTCACCTTCAACAACTTCCACGTCATGCGCGACACCATGGGCGACGGCGCGCACGCGGACCTGCTCAGCGGCCTGGGCGAACTGACCGCCAGCCGCCGGGTGGAGCCGGCCGACGTCCCGCTCACCGTCACCTTCTTCCGCAACCCGCTGACGGACGGCCTGCAGCTGTGCATCGACTACGACGCCCACCGGCTGACGCCGGCCCAGGTCGAGGAGATCGCCGAGCAGCACGTCCGGGCCGTCGAGGCCCTGGTCACCGACCCGGAGGGCGAGCTCGCCGGACCGGTCGCGGCGCCGGCCCCAGCGCGCCCCGCGGCCGTCGCGCCACAGGGCGTCCTGGCCCGGTTCGCGGCGCAGGTCGCGGCGAACGGCGACGGCATCGCCGTCGCCGACGCGGCGGGCGGACGGCTGACCTACCGCGGGCTCGACGAGCGCGCGGCCCGGCTCGCCGCCCTGCTCGCCGGAGCCGGCGTGGGCCGCGGCGACCGCGCCGGGCTCTGCCTCGGCCGCTCCGCCGACATGGTCGCCGCCGTCCTCGCGGTGTGGCGCCTCGGCGCCGCCTACGTCCCGATCGACCCCGACCTCCCCGCCGGCCGGATCGAGTTCGTCCTCAAGGACGCGGACGTCCCGCTCGTCCTCACCGACCCCGGCACCACCGGCCGCCTCCCGGACGGCCCCTGGCGCACGCTGGTCACCAGTGGGGTGACGGACGCGGTCCACACCGGATCCGTCCGACCGGAGGGCGCCGAACTCGCCTACGTCATCTACACCTCGGGCTCCACCGGCACGCCCAAGGGGGTCGAGGTCGAGTGGCGGTCGCTGGACAACCTGGTGGCCGTCACGGACGAGGTCATGGCCCTGCGCCCGGACGACCGGCTCCTCCAGTTCGCGTCGCTGAGCTTCGACGTGTCCGTCGCGGACCTCGTGTCCGCCCTCACCACCGGCGCCACCTTCGTGGTCTCCCCCGGCGGGGCCGACCGCGTCGGCGAGGGGCTGGTCGCGGCGATCCGCGCGCACCGGCCCACCGTCGTGTCGATGCCGCCGAGCGTCCTGGCCGGCCTGGAACCCGGCGACCTGCCCGCGCTGCGCCGGGTCGTCGTCGCGGGCGAGGCCCTCCCGGCTCCGCTGGCCGCGCGCTGGGCCGCGGCGGCCGAGCTGGTCAACGCCTACGGCCCGACCGAGGCCACCGTCTACGCGACCGCCCACCGCTGCGCCGCGGACGGCGACGTCCTGATCGGCCGGGCCGTCCCGGGCGCCGTCGCCCACGTCCTGGACGGGGCGGGCCGACCGGTGCCGGCCGGTGTCCGCGGGGAGCTCTGCATCGGCGGCGTCGGCGTGGCCCGCGGGTACCTGGGCCGGCCGGGCCTGACCGCCGAGCGCTTCGTCCCCGACCCGTCCGGCGACGCGCCCGGGGCACGCCTGTACCGGACCGGCGACGTGGCCCGGTGGACGCCCTCCGGCGACCTCGAGTACCTGGGGCGCACCGACGACCAGGTGAAGATCCGCGGCCTGCGGATCGAGCTCGGCGAGGTCGAGTCGCACCTGCGGGCCCACCCCGGGGTCGCCGCCGGCGCCGCCGCCGCGCTCGGCGAGGGCGCGGAGCGCCGGCTGGTGGGGTACGTCGTCCCGGCGGCCTCCGCCGCGGTCTCGGCCGACCAGGTGCGCGCCTGGCTGGGCGGTCGGCTGCCGGCGTACATGGTGCCCTCGGCGGTGGTGGTGCTGGACGCGCTGCCGCTGTCGCCGAGCGGCAAGGTGGACCGCGCCGCGCTGCCCGCACCCGTCCGCTCCGCCGTCGACGAGGCCGGGCACGTGGCGCCGCACACCCCGCTGGAGCAGGCCCTGGCCCGCGTGTGGGCGGAGATCCTCAAGGTGGAGCGCGTCGGCGCGGAGGACGACTTCTTCGACCTCGGCGGCGACTCCATCCGGGCCGTGCAGATCGCCTTCCGGGTCAAGCGCGAACTCGGCTTCCCGCTCAAGCCGGTCGACGTCCAGCTCCACCCCACCGTCGCCGAACTCGCCCGCCACCTGTCGGCCTGACGATCCGTCAGAGCACCGCAGGACCCGCACAACCCGTCATCCCAACCCCTTTCTCTTTGTGGAGGTCTGCCATGTCCCACGACGAACTCGACCTGGACTACAAGGTCGTGGTGAACGACGAGGAGCAGTACTCGATCTGGCCCGAGGACCGGGAGAACCCGCCCGGGTGGCAGGACGCCGGGGCCCGGGGCAAGAAGCCGGACTGCCTGGAGTGGATCGAGCGGAACTGGACCGACATGCGGCCCAAGAGCCTGCGCAGCGCCTAGTCACGGTCGTACGGGACGGAGTTGGAGGTACATCGGATGTCACACGGTCTGGACGCCCGGGAAGACGGGTCGGCTCCCGTCCCGGCACCCTTCTCGCCGGACACACCCGCCGCGGCGGGTGCCGGCCGGCTGCCGCTGTCCCTGGCGCAGCAGCGGCTGTGGTTCCTTTCCAGGCTCGGGGAGTTCCGGGCCGGGTACAACATGCCCCGGGCGGTCCGGATCTCCGGCCCCCTGGACCGGACCGCGCTCACGGCGGCGCTCGGCGATGTCGTACGCCGCCACGCGGCGCTGCGGACGGTGTTCCCGGAGATCGCCGGTGAGCCGTGGCAGCGGGTCGTGGCTCCCGGCGAGGCCGCCGCTCGGTTCACGGTGGAGTTCGCCGAGTGCGCCGCCGGGGAGGTGCCGGGCCGGGTCGACCTCGCCTGTCGGCACGAGTTCGACCTGACCTCCGAACTCCCGGTCCGGGCCTGGCTGTTCGCGACCGGACCGGCGGAGCACGTGCTGGTGCTGGTGCTCCACCACATCGCCGCGGACGGCTGGTCCCTCGGGATCGTGGAGCGCGACCTCGGGACGGCCTACGCCGCGCGCCGGACCGGTGCCGAGCCGGCCTGGCCGGCACTGCCCCTGGAGTACCCGGACCACGCGGTGCGCCAGCGCTCGACGCTCGGCGCGGAGGACGACCCGGAGAGCCTCGTCTCCCGTCAACTCGACCACTGGCGCGAGGAGTTGCGCGGCACGCCGCAGGAGCTTCACCTTCCCCGGGACCGGTCGAGGCCGCCCACGGCGGGCACCTCGTCGGCCGGGACGGTGCACTTCGAGGTCGACGCCGACACCCACCGGGCACTGGCGCGGCTGGCCCGCGAGCACCGGGTCACGCCGTTCGTGGCACTGCAGGCCGCGTTCGCGGCGCTGCTGAGCCGGCTGGGGGCGGGCACCGACATCCCGGTCGGCTCGCCGGTGGACGGTCGGACGGAGGAGGACCTCCAGGAGCTCGTCGGGTTCTTCGTCAACACCCTGGTGTTCCGCATCGACTGCTCGGGCGACCCGACCTTCGGCGAGCTCCTGAAGCGGGCACGGCGGACGGCCCTGACGGCGTTCGCCCACCAGGACGTCCCCTTCGACCGGGTGGTCGAGGCCGTCAACCCCGTCCGCACCGCGACCGGCAACCCCCTGTTCCAGGTGAGCTTCTCGCTGGAGGCCGACGGGGAGGGCGGCCTGGTCCTGCCCGGCCTGACGGTCACCGAGGAACCGTTCGGGGCCGGCGCGGCCAAGTTCGACCTCAGCCTCGGCCTGACCGAGCACCGCGAGGACGGGCAGCCGGCCGGCCTGAGCGGCGTGCTGGAGTACGCCGAGGACGTGTTCGACCGGGCCACCGCGCAGGCCCTGGCCCGTCGTTGGCAGCTGCTGCTCGCCGGGGCGCTGGCCGAACCGGAGCGCCCGGTCGGCGAACTCCCGGTGATGGACGGGGCCGAGCGCCGGCGACTGCTCGACCTCGGCAACGGCCCCGAGGGCGCGCTGCCCGAGGTGCGGCCGTCCGCGGTCGAACGCTTCGCGGCGCAGGTCGCGGCCGTCGGCGGGCACACCGCCGTCACCGACGGCGACGGCATCCGACTGACGTACCGTCGACTCGACGAACGGGCCGCCCGGATCGCCGCGCTGCTGGCGGACGCGGGCATCCGCCGGGGCGACCGGGTCGCGCTCTGCCTCGGCCGCTCCGTCGACATGGTCGCCGCCGTGCTCGGCGTCCTGCGGCTCGGCGCCGCCTACGTCCCCGTCGACCCCGACTACCCGCCGGCCCGCCTGGAGTTCATCCTCGGCGACGCCCGGGTGCCGCTCGTCCTGACCGACCCCGCGACCCGTGACCGCGTCCCCGACGGGCCGTGGCGCACCCTCGACGTCACCCGGCCGACCGACGCCGCCCGGCCGACCGACGCCGCCCGGACGGCCGACGCCGCCGGCCCGGCGCCCGTGCGGCCCGAGCCGGCCGAACTCGCCTACGTCATCTACACCTCCGGCTCCACCGGCCGACCCAAGGGCGTCGAGGTCACCCACGGCAACCTCGCGGCGTTCCTGGCCTCCGTCCGGAACCTCGCGGACCCGTCGGACACCGACGTGTGGACCCTGTTCCACTCGCTCGCCTTCGACTTCTCGGTCTGGGAGATCTGGGGCGCGCTGGCCTTCGGCGGCCGCCTGGTCGTCGTCCCCCGCGAGGCGGGGATGGACCCGGACGCACTGCACGGGGTGCTGGCCCGCGAGGAGGTCACCGTCCTCAGCCAGACACCGTCCGCCTTCCGGCAGTTCGTGGCCCGGGAGGAACGGCACCCGCTGGGAGCGCTGCGGCTGCGGCTGGTCGTGCTCGGCGGCGAGGCCCTCGACCTCGCGACCGTCGGCAAGTGGCAGCGCCGGTACCCCGCGGACACCACCCGACTGGCGAACGCCTACGGCGCCACCGAGAACACGGTGCTCACGACCTGGCGGGTGATGGCCCCCGTCGGGACCGGGCCCGCCGCCGCGGCCGAGGGGAACGTCTCCCCCATCGACGGGACCATCCCGGGCTGGCGTCTGGTCGTCCTGGACGCCCGCGGCGAGCCGGTGCCCACCGGGGTCGTCGGCGAGATCCACGTCGGCGGTCCCGGCGTGGCCCGCGGCTACCTCGGACGCCCCGCGCTGACCGCCGAGCGCTACCTCCCGGACCCGTTCGCCGCCGAACCCGGCGGCCGGCTCTACCGCACCGGTGACCTGGGCCGCTGGACCGCCGCCGGTGAACTCGAGTACCTCGGCCGCACCGACGACCAGGTCAAGATCCGCGGCTTCCGGATCGAACTCGGCGAGGTCGAGGCCGCGATCGCCCGGCACCCGTCCGTCCAGGGCGCCACCGTGCTCGTCCGCGAGGACACCCCCGGCGACCGCCGCCTCGTCGCCTACGCCGCCTGCCCCGACGGCACGGACTCCCGCACCCTGCGCGACTTCGCCGCCGGCCACCTGCCCGCCCACATGGTCCCCGCCGCGATCGTCGTCCTGGACGCCCTCCCGCTCACCCGCAACGGCAAGGTCGACCGCACCGCCCTGCCCGCACCGGAGGTCTCCGCCGGGCCCACCGGCCGCGAACCCGCGAACGCCACCGAATCGGCCCTGTGCGGACTGTTCGCCGAAGTCCTCGACCTGGAGCGGGTCGGGGTCGAGGACGCCTTCTTCGAGCTCGGCGGACACTCGCTGCTGGTCATCCGGCTGGTGGACCGGATCCGCTCCGCCCTCGGCGTGGAACTGTCCATCCGCGCCGTCTTCGAGGCCCCGACCCCGGCCGGCCTGGCCGCGACCGTCGCCCTCGGGCAGCAGGCCCGCCCGGCCGTGCGCCCCGCGGTGCGCCCGGAGCGCCTGCCGCTGTCCTTCGCCCAGCGCCGCCTGTGGTTCCTCAACGAGCTCGACGGCGGCGCGGCCTACAACATCCCGTACGCGGCGCGCCTCACCGGCGCCCTGGACGTCGAGGCGCTGAACGCCGCCCTGGCCGACGTCGTCGACCGGCACGAGTCGCTGCGCACCGTCCTGCCCACCGAGGACGGCCGGCCCTGGCAGAAGGTCCTGACCGGCGCGCAGGCCCGGACGGAACTGACCGTCACCGACACCACGCCGGACGCGCTGGAGGCCGAACTCGCCGAGGAGACCGGGAAGGTCTTCCGGCTCACCACCGAACCCGCCCTGCGCGCCCGCCTCTTCCGCCTCGCCCCGGACGAGCACGTCCTCCTGGTGGTCGTCCACCACGTGGCCTGCGACGGCTGGTCGCTGGAGCCGCTGCTCGACGACCTCGCCGAGGCGTACGCGGCACGCCGCACCGGCACGGCCCCGGCCTGGCCGCCGCTGCCCGTCCAGTACGCCGACTTCACGCTCTGGCAGCGGGACCTCCTCGGCGCCGAGGACGACCCGGCGAGCCGGCTCGCGCAGCAGACCGAGTACTGGCGCCGGACCCTGGCCGGCATCCCCGACCAGCTCGCGCTGCCCTTCGACCGGCCGCGCTCGGGCACGGTCAGCCTGCGCGGCGGGGAGGTCGCGGTCGAGGTCGGCCCGGCGCTGCACGCCGCCCTGGCCGCCACCGCCCGGGCCCACGACTGCACCGTGTTCATGGCGCTGCAGGCCGCGGTCGCCGTGGTGCTGTCCCGCTCCGGAGCCGGGCCGGACATCCCGCTGGGCACGGCCACCTCCGGACGCGCCGACGCCGTGCTGGACGGCCTGGTGGGCTTCTTCGCCAGCACCCTGGTCCTGCGCACCGACGTCTCGGGCGACCCGACCTTCGCCGAACTCCTCGGCCGGATCCGGGAGGCCGACCTCGGCGCCTACGCCCACCAGGACGTCCCGTTCGAGACCCTGGTCGAGGCGCTCAACCCGGCCCGCGTACCCGGCGCCAACCCGCTGTTCCAGGTGAGCGTCTCCATGCTGAACAGCATCAGCGCGGAACTCGCCCTCCCGGGGCTGGCGGTCGCCCCCCACGACCTGAGCATGGGGATCTCGGCCTTCGACCTGTCCTTCGTGTTCGGCGAGCGCCCGGGCGCCGACGACACGGCCGGGCCGGCCGCCGGTCTGGTCGCCGCGATCGGGTACGACGCCGACCTGTTCGACCACACCACCGTCGAGGGCGTCGCCGACCGGCTGGTGCTGGTGCTGGAGGCGATGGCCGCCGACCCGGACCGCAGGATCGGCGAGGTCGAGCTGCTCTCCGCCCGGGAGCGGCAACACGTCCTCCGGGACTGGAACGACACCGCCACCGAGGTGCCGACCGGGACGGTGCCCGACCTCTTCGCCGTCCGGGCCGCGCACACCCCCGAGGCCCCGGCGGTCCGGTACGCCGGCACCGAGCTGACGTACGCCGAACTCGACGCCCGCGCCAACCGGCTCGCACACGAGCTGATCGCCCGCGGCATCGGGCCGGGCCGCCTGGTGGCCCTCGCCCTGCCCCGCTCGGAGCAGATCGTGGTGGCCCTGCTCGCGGTCCTGAAGGCCGGCGCGGCCTACCTCCCGGTCGACCCGTCCTACCCCGCCGACCGCGTCGCCTTCATGCTCCGGGACGCGGCCCCGGCCTGTGTGCTCAGCACCGGAGAAGTCGCCGCCGGACTGCCCGGCGGCCCCGGCCTCCCGGTCCTGGCGCTGGACGACGAGCAGGTGCGACGCTCGGTCGCGGACCGGCCGGCCACCGCGCCCGCCGACGCGGACCGGACCGCACCACTGCTCCCCGCCCACCCGGCGTACGTCATCTACACCTCCGGGTCGACGGGCCGTCCGAAGGGCGTGGTGGTCTCCCACCGCGGCATCCCCAGCATGGTGCGCGCCCAGGCTGCGACGCTCGGCGTCGACGGCGACAGCCGGGTGCTGCAGTTCGCCTCGATGAGCTTCGACGCCTCCGTCTGGGACACCTGGATGGCACTGCTGACCGGCGCGTGCCTGGTCGTCGTTCCCGAGTCCGACCGCATCCCGGGCCCGGTCCTGGCGGACTTCCTGCGCGTCCACGGCATCACCCACGCCACCCTGCCGCCCGCCGTGGTCCTCGCCACCGACTTCGACGAGGACGTCGCCGGGGTCACGCTGATCACCGCCGGCGAGGCCTGCACCCCCGCCGTCCTCGACGCGGCCCGCCACTTCGCGAAGGTGGTCAACGCCTACGGCCCGACCGAGTCCACGGTGTGCGCGACCATGCGCACCGTCGACGGGGTGCCGCAGGCCGTCCCGATCGGCCGGCCGGTGGCGAACACCCGGGTGTTCGTGCTGGACGCGCTGCAGCGCCCCGTCCCGCCCGGCGTGCCCGGGGAGCTGTACCTCGCGGGGGCCGGGCTGGCCACCGGGTACCTGAACCGGCCGGCACTGACGGCCGAGCGTTTCCTGCCGAACCCCTTCGGCGCGCCCGGGGAGAGGATGTACCGCACCGGCGACCTGGTGCGCTGGACCGCGGACGGCGAGCTGGTCTTCCTCGGCCGGACGGACGAGCAGATCAAGATCAGGGGCTTCCGGGTCGAGCCCGGCGAGGTCGAGGCGGTGCTCACCGGCCACCCGGAGGTCGCCCACGCCGCCGTGATCGCCCGCGAGGACCGCCCGGGGGACGTCCGGCTGGTGGCCTACGCCGTCCTGGCGGCCGGTCACCGACCGCAGGACGCGGACCACCCCGGCGCACTGCGCCGGTACGCGGCCGAGCACCTGCCGGAGTACCTCGTCCCCGGCGACGTGGTGGTCCTCGACCGACTGCCGCTGACGCCGAGCGGGAAGCTCGACCGCAAGGCCCTGCCCGCGCCACCGGCGAACGGCCCCGCCGCGCAGGGCCCGGCCGGCCAGGACGCCCCGGACGACCCGCGCGCGGCGGTCCTGGTCCGGCTCTTCGCACAGGAGCTGGGGCTGGACCGGGTCGGCCCCGACGACTCGTTCTTCGAGCTGGGCGGTCACTCGCTGCTGGCGACCCGGCTGATCGGCCGGATCCGCGCCCTGCTCGGCGCCGAGATCGGCATCGCGACGCTGTTCGAGGCGCCCACCGCCGCGGGGCTCGCGGCCCGACTGGACGAGGCCCCGGCCGACCCGTACGCCAACGTCATCGAGCTCCGCCGCGGCCGGACGGGCAGCCGCCCGGTCTTCTGCATCCACCCCATCGGCGGGCTCAGCTGGTGCTACAGCTCCGTCCTGCCCCACCTGGAACGGGACCAGCCGGTCTACGGGATCCAGGTGACGGAGAGCCACGGCCGCTTCAAGGCGGTGGAGTCGCTCGACGCGCTGGCCCGGCGCTACGCGGACCTGATCACCGCGACCCACCCCGACGGCCCGTACGTCGTCATGGGCTGGTCGCTCGGCGGGGTCCTGTCCTACGAGGTCGCCCGCCTGCTGGAGGCCTCCGGGCGGACGGTCGACCTGGTCGTCCTCTACGACGCCTGGCCCTACGAACGGCCGGTGACGCCCGAGGAGCTGGACGGCGACTTCGCCGCGTGGGTGACCGGCGAGGTCATCGCGGGACCGTCCGCCGGCGAAGCCCTCGACGCCCGCCAGAGCCGGGCCCTGGTCCGCGCGGCCAAGGGCGTCGCCGCCCTCCTCGGCCCGCCGCACCCGGACGGCTACCACGGGCCGGTCCTGAGCATCGCCGCCGCCAAGACCGTCGCCGAGCGGGGCTCCGCAGCGCAGGCCTGGCAGCCGTACCTCACCGCGGCCGAGCACCACGTGGTGGACTCCGACCACGACGCGATGATGACACCCGCCGTCATGGCGCAGTCGGGGCCGCTGGTGACGGCCGCCCTGCGGGCCGTACGGGACGACCGGCCGGCCGGAGCGGAGGCCCGCCGTGACTGACCACCGCGACCCCGGGCCCGACGTCGACCCCGGCCTCGACGTCGACCCCGACCTGGACATCCCGGACCCCCGCGATCCGCGTCCGCTCGGCGACGACCGCCTCGTCTTCATCCGCCCGGTGCTCGAACCGGACGGCAAGGTCGTCGCCGGGAACTTCTCCTACTACGACGCCTCCGAGGACACCGCCGGATTCGAGGAGGCCCGGGTCCGCTACGCGTTCGGCACCGAGCGGCTGGTCATCGGCCGCTACTGCTCCATCGCCGCGGGCGTGACCTTCGTGATGGCCGGCGCGAACCACGTCTTCGACGGGCCGACGGGCTACCCGTTCCTCAGCTTCGAGGGCGACTGGCGCGACAGCCTGCTCGACGACCTGATCGCCCGGGGGCCGGGCCGCAAGGGCGACACCCGGATCGGCAACGACGTCTGGATCGGCCGCGGCGCCACCATCATGCCCGGGGTGACCATCGGCGACGGCGCCATCATCGGCGCCGGCGCCCTGGTCGCCTCCGACGTGGCGCCCTACCGGATCGTGGGCGGCAACCCGGCCCGGGTGATCCGCGCCCGCTACGGCCCCGAGGACGTCGAGCGGCTGCTCACGGCCCGCTGGTGGGACTGGCCGGTGGCGGCCGTCTCCCGGCACCTCCCGGAGCTGGTCCTCGGCCGGCCCGAACGGATCCTGTCCATCGCGCGGGCCGAGCAGCTGCTCGGCCCGGCGCCGGCCACCACCCAGGGAAGCGCGTCATGACGAAAGCAACCGGCACCCACGGGGCGACGGCGGCCGCCCCGCCGACGGTCGACCTCGCCGACCCGGCCCTGTACGGGGCCGGCGACCCGGAGGCGGTGTGGGCCGCGCTCCGCCGCGACCACCCCGTCCACTGGAACGAGTCCCCGGACGGCAGCGGCTTCTGGGTCGTCACCCGGCACGCCGACGTCCAGCGGGTGCTCAAGGACACCGCGACCTTCACCTCCGCCCAGGGCATGCGGATCGGCCACAACCCGACCGCCACCGCCGAGGCCGCCGGGAAGATGCTCATCGTCACGGACGCGCCCCGGCACGGGAAGATCCGGCGGGTCATCAGCTCCGCGTTCACACCGCGCATGGTCGCCCGCCTGGAACAGAACATGCGGACGATCGTGCGCGAGGAGCTGGAGCCGGTGCTGGCCGGTGAACCCTGCGAGTTCACCGACTTCGCCGCGGTCCTGCCGGTGGCGGTGATCTGTGACCTGCTGGGCGTACCGAAGAGCGACTGGCGGTTCATGCTGGACTCCACCCGGGCCGCCTTCGGCGCCTCCGACGTCAACCCGATCGCCCGGCTCGAAGCGCACGCCGGCATGCTCGCCTACTACGCCGAGCTCGTCGACTTCCGCCGCGAGGAACCGGGCGAGGACGTCGTCAGCGCCATGGTGAACGGCCTCGTCGACGGCGTGCCGCTCACCGACGAGGAGATCTTCCTCAACTGCGACGGCCTCATCTCGGGCGGGAACGAGACCACCCGGCACGCCACCGTCGGCGGGCTCCTCGCCTTCGCCGCCGACCCCGACCAGTGGCGGCTCGCAGCCGACTCCCCCGACCGGATGGACGGCGTCGTCGACGAGATCCTGCGCTTCACCAGCCCGGCGATGCACGTGCTGCGCACGGCCTCCCGGGACGTCGAGATCGCCGGCCGGTCGATCCGGGCCGGCGACCCGGTGACGGTCTGGATGCCGTCGGCGAACCAGGACGAGACGGTCTTCGAGGCGCCCGAGCGCTTCGACGTCCGACGCGCGCCCAACCCGCACGTCGCCTTCGGCGTGGGCCCGCACTTCTGCCTCGGCGGAGCCCTCGCCCGCACCGAACTCCGGGTCCTGTTCACCGAGTTGCTCGCCCAGGCCGGCGGCGCCGAACCGGCCGGTCCGGCCCGCAGGCTGCACTCCAACCTCATCCGGGGCTACGAGTCCGCGCCCGTCCTGCTGCACCGCCGCGACGGCCGGGAGAGGCGGTGAAGCCGCTCGCGGACCCCCGGTTCCGCCGCCTGCTCATCGGCCAGGCGCTCTCGGGCTTCGGCAGCAGCGCGCTGTTCCTGACCCTGGGCATCTGGGCCAAGGACCTCACCGGCAGCAACGCCGCCGCCGGCGGGGTCGAGGCCGCCCTCGGCGCGCCCATGGTGCTGTCGCCGCTCTTCGGTCACCTGGCCGACCGGGTGCGGCGGCGCCCGCTGCTCATGGCCACCAACGCCCTCATGGCGCTGGCCGTGCTGTCCCTGCTCGCGGTGCACGGCGGCGAACAGCTGTGGATCATCTACCTGGTGGCGGTCTGCTACGGCGTGGCCTTCGGCGTCCTCGGGGCCGCCTCGGCCGGAATCCGCCGGGACCTCCTCCCCGACGACCAGCTGACCGGCGCCAACGCCCTCCTCCAGACCGTCGGTCAGGGGCTGCGCATCATCGCCCCACTGGTCGGCGTGGCGGTCTACGCGGCCGCCGGAGCCGGAACGCTCGCCGTGCTCAACTCCCTGACCTTCCTGGCCGCGATCCTGGCGCTCGTCGGCCTGCGGGTCGAGGAGTCGGTCGGAGCGGAGCCGTCCCACGAGCCGTTCCTCCGCAGCGCGCTCGCGGGCATCCGGCACATCGGCGCCACACCGGTGCTGGCCCAGATCGGCTACGCCGCGGCCTGCGCGTTCTGCGTCATCGGCCTGAGCCAGACCGTGATGTTCGCGGTGGTGGACGAGGGGCTCGGCCGGCCACCGTCGGCGCTCGGCCCGCTCAACGCCGTCCAGGGCGTCGGCGCGGTGGTCGGCGGCCTCACGGTCTCCGCGCTGATCCGGCGGGTCGGCATGGCACGCACCGCCGGCCTGGGGATCGGCGCGTTCACGCTGGCGGCGCTCGCCTACTGCGTGCCGCACCTGGCGTTCGTCGTCGCCGGAGAGGTCGCGGACGGGATCGCCATCACGTGGATCATGGTGGTGCTGTCGTCCGCGGCTCAGCTCCACACGCCGCCCCGGCTCCAGGGCCGCGTCAACGCGATGTGCACGATGCTGGTGCTGGTCCCGCAGTCGCTGTCGCTCGCCGCCGGTACGGTCCTCATCGACCGGTTCGACTACCGGACGCTGCTGATCGTGATGGCGGCGGTCACCGCGGCCTGCGCCGCCGTGCTGGTGCTGAGGCCGGCCCTCGCGCTCACCGGGCGGACGTTCGCGACCTCGGCGCCGAGCAAACCGACCGCCCCGGGCGACGGGACCGACCGGTCCGACCCGGCGGGTGCGGCCGACCCGACCGACCGGGAAGCTGCCGACTCCGGCCCCCCGGCGCAACGCTGAGGCCGGCAACCGGGCCTGGACGCGACTCCCCCGCGGAGTGGCGGCCAGGCCCGCACGGCGTTCGCCCGGCGACACACCGCGGCGACACGCCACGTACTCGCCGCATCGACGGAGCGCTACCGGACCGTCCTCGCCCGCCCGTCCATGCGAACCGGCCACGACGGGCACCCCGCGCCGCCCGTCGCGACACCGAGAGCGCCCAACCATGCCGCCGAGCAGGAGAATTGACGGGATCGCCACGCGCCGTGGACCGACTCCCGGAGGAGCCGCCCGACCGACTCGATCGTATGCTCTTGCGGTACTCTGCAAATCTATGCCAGAGTGCGGGGCATCGGATCGAGTACGCCGAATCCCGTCACACATCGCTGAATCAGGGGCCCGCCCGCGCGGGTCATAGGGTGCATCCATGTCGAAGGTCTTGAGCAAGCTGCCGGTCGGTGAACGGATCGGCATCGCATTCTCCGGTGGGTTGGACACCTCCGTCGCCGTCGCGTGGATGCGCGAACACGGTGCCTTCCCGTACGCCTACACGGCCGACATCGGCCAGTACGACGAGCCGAACCTCGCCGACGTCCCCGCCCGGGGCCGCGCGTACGGCGCCGAGCAGGCCCGGCTGGTCGACTGCCGGGCCGCGCTGGTCGAGGAGGGCCTGGCCGCCCTCGCCTGCGGCGCCTTCCACATCCGCTCCGCCGGGCAGACGTACTTCAACACCACCCCGCTCGGCCGTGCCGTGACCGGCACCCTGCTGGTCCGCGCCATGCAGGAGGACGAGGTGTCCATCTGGGGCGACGGCTCCACCTACAAGGGCAACGACATCGAGCGGTTCTACCGCTACGGCCTGCTCGCCAACCCCAGCCTGCGGATCTACAAGCCGTGGCTGGACCAGGCGTTCGTCGACCAGCTCGGCGGCCGCAAGGAGATGTCGGAGTGGCTCGCCGAGCGCGACCTGCCCTACCGGGACTCCGCCGAGAAGGCCTACTCCACCGACGCCAACATCTGGGGCGCCACCCACGAGGCCAAGCGGCTGGAGTACCTGGACGCCTCGATGGAGATCGTCAGCCCGATCATGGGCGTGGCCTTCTGGGACCCGGCGGTCGAGATCTCGACCGAGGACATCACCGTCGAGTTCGAGTTCGGCCGCCCGGTCCGGATCAACGGCCAGGAGTTCGCCAGCGCCGTCGACCTGGTCCACGAGGCCAACACCATCGGCGGGCGCCACGGCCTCGGCATGTCGGACCAGATCGAGAACCGGATCATCGAGGCCAAGAGCCGCGGCATCTACGAGGCCCCCGGCATGGCGCTGCTGCACATCGCCTACGAGCGGCTGCTCAACGCCATCCACAACGAGGACACCCTCGCCACCTACCACACCCAGGGCCGCCGCCTCGGCCGGCTGCTCTACGAGGGCCGGTGGTTCGACCCGCAGTCGCTGATGCTCCGGGACAGCATGCAGCGCTGGATCGGCCACCCCGTCACCGGCAGCGTCACGCTGCGGCTGCGGCGGGGCCAGGACTACTCGGTCATCGACACCCAGGGCCCCAACTTCAGCTACCACCCCGAGAAGCTGTCCATGGAGCGCAGCGTCGACGCCGCGTTCGTCCCGGACGACCGCATCGGCCAGCTGACCATGCGCAACCTCGACATCGCCGACTCGCGCAGCAAGCTGGAGCAGTACGCGGTGCACGGCCAGCTGGCGCCGTGGAGCGGCCTGATCGGCGAGCTCGCCCCCGGCGGGGCCGCCCCCATCGCCGCGGGCAACGGCGACGCGGAGGAGTCCACCGCGCTCGACCACGCCGCGCTCGAGTCCGGCACCGACTGACGCGTCCGGCACCCCCGGACGATCCGCGGGCGCCCACGGAGGCCGCCGCACCACACCGGTGCGGCGGCCTCCGCCGTTCCCTGCCCGGCCCGCCGACCCCGCCCAACCCACTGGCCCCACCCAGCCCACCAACCCCGCCCAACCCACCGACCCCGCCGTAAGATGACGGACGTGCGCCCGGCGTCGGGAAGGCAGGACCCGCCATGGGTGAAGCGGTCGGTTCGATGCTGGCCTCCGCGGTGGCGCTCGCGATCAGTCCGCTGCCGCTCATCACCGTGATCCTCGTCCTCGCCACGCCGCGCGGGCGGACGAAGAGCCTCGCCTTCGCCGCCGGCTGGGTGTTCGGCCTCGCCGTGCCGGTGACCCTCCTCGTGGTGGCCGGAAGGGCGCTGAGCCGGGTCCAGGCCGCCGCCACCTGGCCGTCCTGGCTGAAGCTCGCCCTCGGCACGCTGCTCCTGCTGTCGGCCGCGCGACGGTGGCACGACCGGCCGCGTCCGGGCCACATTTCGGCTCCGCCCGCCTGGCTTCAGTCGATCGACCGCTACTCGCCCGCCAGGTCCGCCGGCCTCGCCCTCGCCCTCGTCGTGGGCAGCCCGAACACCCTGCTCCCGGCCGTCGGTGGCGCCGCCTCGATCGCCGCCACCGCGACGGGCCCCGGGGCCGAGGGGGTGGCAGCGGCCCTGTTGGTGTCGATCGGCTCGCTCGGCACCCTCCTGCCACTGGCGGTCCACGCCCGCGGCGGAGCCCGGACCCTCGGCGAGTGGCGAGCCTGGACGGCCGCCCACCAGGCCGCGATCGTGACCACGGTCGCGGCCGTGCTCGGAGCCGGGTACCTGGGCGACGCCGTCTCCGCGCTCGCGTGACGGAAGGCCGTTCCCGGGCTCGCCCGGTCGTCCGCCGGGCTCGCGTCGACCGGGTCGCCCCCTCACCGGATCCGCACCACCCCGCGCCCCCGGACGGCCCGGACGCCCAGCCGGGCGGGATCCGCCCTCGGACGCGCCGCCACCGCGTCCCGGAGCGTCAGCAGGATCTCCCCGTCGTAGCGCTCCGCCAGCACCCGGGCCAGCTCGGCCGGACCGCCCGGCCGCGCCTCCGGCGCCAGATCGGGCAGCCGCCCCGGGCCGCTGAGGTCCTGGGCCTGGGCGGCCCAGCGCGCCGCGTCGCGCCGCTCGCCCTCGGCGCTGTAGTGCACGGCCAGGCAGTGCACGGCCAGCTGGTCGCCGTACTGGGCGGCGATCCGCCACCAGAACACACCGTCCGCCGTACGGCCCATCCCGTACAGCAGGCAGCCGAGGGTGCGGAAGGCGGTCTTCTCGGCGAGCTCGAGGTCCAGGGCCAGCTCGCCCGGCTTCGCGGCGCCCGCCACCCCGGCGCACAGGTGCCGCAGGTCCCTGCGGAGCTCCGCCCGCCCTCCGGCCCAGGGGGACTGCGCGGTCCCCGCGCCGGAGCCCGTACCCGGCACCCCACCCGGGCCCGAGCTCCAGACCTGCCCCGGGCCGGGCCCCGGACCTGCTCCCGATCCCAGCCCCACCCCCGGGCCGGCCCCCGAGGCCGGTGCGTGCGGTGGCCGGGCTCCGGCCGGCGGACGGGCCGGGCGTTCGCGCACGGCCGGGGCGGGGCGGCGGGCGGCGGCGAGTCGCTCGGCCAGCCGCCGGGTGAACGCCACCGGATCGTGGTCGTCGAACTCCCGCTCCAGCTCGGCGGATTGCGCGCGCAGCAGGTCCCCGACCCTCATGTCCCCGCCCTCATGCGTCCGCCCTCACGTCACGGCCCTCATGCCCCGGGCCCTCCATGGCACGGCCCTCATGACCCCGGCCCTCCATGGCACGGCCCTCATGACCCCGGCCCTCCATGTCACGGCCCTCATGTCTCCGCTCCGTCGTCTCCCGGGTGTTCCAGCAGGTACTCCAGGTGGCGCCGCCCGAGGCTGTAGTAGGTCCGGGCGGTGGTGTGCGCGATGCCGAGCGACCGGCCGATGTCGGGGTACGACAGGCCGGCCTGGCGCAGCCGGACCACGTCGGCCTGGACCGGCGCGGCCCGCGCGAGCTCGTCCATCGCCCAGTCCAGGGCGTCCAGTTCGGCGAGCTCGTCCAGCTCGTCCTGGCTGGTGTCGGGGCGGCGCTGGGCGATCACCCGCAGCCGCTTGCGTTCGGTGCGTCGGCGGTCGCGCAGGACGTCCACCACCGCGTCTTTCACGACCTTGAAGGCGAAGGCCTGCGGATCGGCGCTGGCCAGGGCGCGACGCCAGTTCTTGTAGAGCGTCGCGCCCGCGTTCTGGACCGCGTCCTGGGCGTCCTCGCGGTGCCGCAGGCGCTGCTGGGCGTAGCGGAGGTAGCCGGAGTTCTCGCGGGTGAAGAAGGCCTCGAAGTCGTTCGGCAGGTCGGCGAGCGGGTCGGCCCGAAGGCCCCGCTCCTCGCCCGGCCCGGGAGTGTTCACGCACGCCCCCCTTTTCGTGGGTCAGCTGGCCGGCCCACCGGGTGGCACGCCGACGGCCCCTTGGGGGCTCGTGGTGTAACCGTCCGGGAGGCGCGGGATGTCGACCGGATCGGGCGGACAATTGGCGAACGTTTCCGCCCGATTTTGAACAGCGCCGCTGACCAGCCGGTTCGAGCCCGGCGACCCCACGGGCGGACCAGGAGCGTGACCCAGATCACACCGCGCACTACGCCGGCTTGACAAGCACCACGACGCCGACCACTCACCCACCACCCCGCGAGGCCACCCCCACTACACGGCCCCCGCGGCATCGGCCTCCCGGCGCCGGCCGTGCGACGTCGACGCCGCCGCAGCAGCGCCGGGACATCGGCCCTACGGCGCCGGCTCCACCGCCGCCGAGTCCAGCGCGGCGGTCACCCGCTCCAGCAGCCCGCGCAGCTCCGCCAGGTCCTCGACCGGCAGCCCGGTCGCGGCGAGCAGCCGACGCGGGACCTGCCCGGCCCGCTCGCGCAGCGCCGACCCCTCGGACGTGAGCGCGACGGTGACCGACCGCTCGTCCTGCGCGCTGCGCTCGCGGCGCACCAGCCCGGCCGCCTCCAGCCGCTTGAGCAGCGGGGAGAGCGTGCCGGAGTCGAGCCGCAGGCGCTCACCGATCCGCTTGACGGGCAGCTCGCGGTCCTCCCAGAGCACCAGCATGACCAGGTACTGCGGGTAGGTCAGCCCGAGGTCGCGCAGCAGCACCCGGTAGACGCCGCCGAAGGCTCGCGAGGCCGCATTGAGCGAGAAGCAGATCTGCTGGTCGAGGCGGAGCAGTTCCTCGTCCGCCATGCCGGGAAGCGTGGTCATGGGTCCATGGTACCGATCAGGCTCGCGCCATTGAGTTGTGCGCAATTGAATTGCGTGCTCTACTTGTCGCAGGGCAGGGCACCGGACGGGTCGCAGAACGACGGCGACGCCCCGGGCCCACCCGCATCCGAGCAACCGAAGCACCACGAAGGGGACCGACCATGGACGCGCTCTACACCGCAGCCGCCACCGCCAACGGCCGGGAGGGCCGTGCCGTCAGCTCCGACGGTCAGCTGGACCTCGCGCTGGCGATGCCGCAGGCGCTCGGCGGCAACGGCCAGGGCACCAACCCCGAGCAGCTGTTCGCGGCCGGCTACGCCGCCTGCTTCGCGAGCGCCCTCGGCCTGGTCGGTCGACAGGCCCGGGTGGACACCAGCGAGGTCTCGGTGACCGCCGAGGTGTCCATCGGCAAGGACGGCGCCGGCTTCGGCCTCGCGGTCGTGCTGCGCGTCGAGCTGCCCGAGTCCCTGGCGGGCGAGACCGGCGAGCTGCTGGTCAAGCAGGCGCACGAGGTCTGCCCCTACTCCCGCGCCACCCGCGGCAACATCCCGGTCGAGCTCGTCGTCGAGTAATCACCCGGGGACACCCGCACCGGGCCCGCCGCACACCGCGTGCGGCGGGCCCGCCCCGACTCCCGGGCCTGCGGCCCCTACCCCGCCGCGCCGGGCGGAGGCCCGCCACCCCCCGGTCCGCCCGCACCCGGCCCGGCGCCGCCAGGCCATCCGCCGCCCGAATCCCCGCTGCCCGGCCCGTTCGCCGAGCGCAGCGTCTCCAGTCTGTGCCGGTACTCCTCCGCGTCGATCTCGCCCCGCGCGAACCGGTCCGCGAGCACCTGCTCCGGGGGCGGTCCCGCCCCCCAGCCGCGGGGGCCGCCCGACACCTGCCCGCCCGCGCCCGGTGCCGCCGGACCGCCGGGCGGGACCGGCTGCCGCGAGCGCGACACGTACCGGAAGAGGGCGACGGCGAGGAGCACGAGCAGGGCCAGGACCAGCAGCGTCCCGATCACCATCAACCCGATGCCCCAGCCGCTCATGCCGTGGCCGTGCCCGTACCCGTGCCAGTGCCTCATCAGGACCTCCTCCTCCGGCCCCCAGGGGCCCGCCGAGGTGATCAGCGCTCTACCACCATCGTGCGCCCGACACTGGTGAAAGCGCTGTGAAGAAAGCCTGAGAAAACGTTCCGGCACACGGGCGCGCAGCCACGGGGTAGCGTGCCGCTCGTGACCCGGCACCCACGCATGACCCACCACCCGCCCGACGACACCCGCTCCCCCGAGCAGCTCGTCGCCGCCGGAGTGCTGCGGCGCCACGCCGACCCCAGCCCCCACCCCACGCTCGGCCACTCCCCGATCGCCTACGTCGCCACCGCGCTCTGGGCCGAGCTCACCGCGCTCGCCATCGCGCCGTCCGCCGCCGAGGCCACCGCCACCGCCCTGCTGCACGCACTCGCGGACCAGGCCGTGGACGCGGCCCTCGCCCCGGGCAACGAGCGCGCCCCGCGCGACGACCTGTACGTGACCGACCCCGCCCACATCGGCCGGAACCGCCGCACGGTCTGGTTCCAGCGCTACGGTCCGCACGGCCCGATCACCGCCGCCTTCGCGCCGTGAAACCGCGCGCCGCATGCACCGTGAACCGCGCGCGCCGGGCCGCCTGTCGAAGCCCGCGCCCTCAGCGCTCGACCCGCAGGCTGTGGCAGGTCCAACTGAGCCGGTCCGGCCCGGAGATCGGCGGCCGGGCGTGGTACGTCCCGTCCGCCACCGACAGGTTGACGATCAGGTAGGCGTGCCAGCCGGACCCCACCCCGTGCAGGTCCGCGTAGACCAGCTCGTCCTCGACGTACCAGTCCACCGAGTTCGCGCCGAGCACCACCCGCATGCCGAAGGTCGCCCCCGGGCCGATCCCGGCGCCGGCGCCGTGCCAGTACCGGTAGCCGCCCCGGACGTGGTTGGAGATCTCCAACAGGTCGGGGTTGTCGGGGTGGTACTCGAAGACGTCCACCTCGTTGCCGCCGTCCCGCCAGGTCCAGATCGCCGGCCAGGCGCCCAGCTCGACGGGCAGCGTCACGCGCGCCGACAGCACGTCCCCGGTGTGGACCTGGAACCCGTCCGGACTGCCCTCGGTGGTCAGCAGGTTGCAGCTCCACAGCCCGCCGCTGTGCCGCCGGGCGGCGGTGAACACCCCGCCGGGGCAGTACCCGCGGACGAGGTAGTCGAGCTTGTGGTCGCTCCGATTGGTCGGCCCCATCCGGGGATAGGCGCTGCTACGCCCGGTGATCCACTGCCTGGTCGAAGTGAAGTCCGCGTCGAACACGACGGTCACGGCCGCCTCCCCGGTGCTCCGGCGTCCCGGCAGACCGATCGGCCGGGCACACAGAGTGAGTTACCCGGTACGGTCCGCTGTATGCGAAGCGGACCTCCCGGGTCCGTGCCGGGGCCGGGCGTGCCCCGAGGCCGAGGCCGGGGCGGACCGCGGGAACCGGGGCCGCTCAGCCGACCGCCGCCGTGCCCCCGGCGCCGAGCCGGTCGGTCACCGAGACCACGCCGTCCACCGAGCGGCACAGGTTGAGCACGATCGGCACCAGGTACGGCTCGGGCACGGTGCCGCTGAGCACCACCCGGCCCTGGTTGACCTCCACGCCGATCTCCGCCGGGCTCACGCCCTCGATCCGGCCGAGCACCTCCTCGACGATCTCCCGCCGGATCACCCCGTCCTCGCGCAGGAACACCCGCAGCAGGTCCCCGCGGCTGACCATGCCGACGACCCGCCCCTCCTCATCCAGCACCGGCAGCCGCTTGAGCCCGTGCCGGCTCATCGCGCGGGCCGCCGCGACCACGCTGGTGCCCGGCGAGGTGCAGACCGGCTGGCCCGTCATCAGGTCGGCGGCGGTGAGCTCGCCGGCCGGGCCCGCGTGTGCCGACTCGGGCGCCGGCAGCAGACTGCCCGGGTCCTCCTGCGCGGCCAGGGTGCGCAGCAGGTCGGCTTCCGAGACGACGCCGAGCGGCCGCCCTTCCGGGTCCACCACCGGCACCCCGGTGATGTCGTACTCGCTCAGCAACGTCACGATCTCCCGGAACCCGGTCTCGGGGGAGACCAGGACCACGGGGCTGGTCATCACGGATTCGACGGTGGCATGGCGCACGCCGGTTCACCTCGTCCAACGGTGCTGGTCCGACCGGGCGCGGATCGTCCCGGCCGGTTACCGGCAGCATGGCGCGCGGCGGCGCGGATCGCCAGGGGCCAAGGGGCCGAACGGGTGGGCCCTTGGGCCCGGTCCTCACCTCCGTCGTCCATCCGGCGGGCGGGCGGCCATCGCCGCTGGTCAGTGCCCGTCCCGGGCGCGCGGCCCGTCGGACGTTCTTCCAGCGGTGGTCCGTCGCACGCCTCCCGGTGGCACGCCGGTCACCCCGGACGGCGCAACCATCACATGATCGACTCGTTGGACCGTCCACCACGACAGCACCACGCACGGCTTCCGGGAGGCCCCTTTGCCAGGACGGACGGTGATTGCGGCGGCGCAAGGCCGGGCTGGCGCAGCCGGACGAAGCGGTGGCCGCAGCCGCGACCGTCCCGCCCGGCGCGGACCGGGAGCCGCCCGCCTTCGACCCGTGCGCCGTCCGGGTGAAGGCGCTCCTCGACGGCGGCACCCGCATCGGCCCGCCGATGTGAGCCCGGCCGCCCTGAGTCCCCCGCACCCAGCGCCGCCCCGCGGCCCGCTCAGCCCTCACGGCCGGCCATGCCGGACAACTCGGCCTCGTAGTGCGGAAGTTCGACACTGCTGACCTCCTTCCCCAGCTCCAGCATCTTGTCCAGCGCCCACCGCCGGTTCAGCACCGCGTTGCGGAACCGCAGCCCGGTCGCCGTGCGCGGCGCCAGGAACGGCCCGGTGCGGTCGCCGCCCTTCTGGCAGCCCTGGGCGTAGCCGCGCAGCAGCCGCTCGTACCCCTCGAAGGCGGCGCGGTGGTCGCCGCGCGCCCGGGCGAGCTCGCCCGCCAGTACGTACGCGGCCACCACGCCCGTCCCGGTGCCCATGCCGCCGATGGTCGCGCCGCAGGCGGCGTCGCCGACGAGGGCGATCCGGCCGCTCGACCAGGCGGGCACGTCGGCGCGGCTGATGGAGTCGAAGTACAGCTCGGGGGCGGCGTCCAGGCTGTCCAGCACCTGCGGGACCCGCCAGCCGAGGCCCGCGAAGGCGGCCCGCACGAGTGCCTTCTGCTGCGCCTGGTCGTGGCGGTCGTAGCGCAGCTCGGGCGAGGCGAACAGGGCGAAGGCGCCCGCCCGGCCCGGGTCCCGGTGGGAGGCGCCGACGGACATCAGCCGGCCAGGGACGTTCAAGCCCACCGATCCGACGGGCAGCCCGGGGTCGTTCGGCAGCCGCCAGGTGGCCGCGTAGTAGCCGAGGTGGCGGACGTAGCGCTCCTCCGGGCCAAAGGCGAGCCGGCGGACGTTGGAGTGCAGCCCGTCGGCGCCGATCACCAGGTCGAACTCGCGCGGCGCGGCGTACCGGAAGGCGACCCGGACCCCGCTCGGGGTCTCCTCCAGCGCGGTGATCGAGTCGCCGAAGACGTACTCGGCGCGGGCGCTGCTGTGCCGGTACAGCAGCTGGGCGAGTTCCCCGCGCGGGACCTCCACGTCGCCGCCCGCGAACTCGGCGGGCAGGTGCAGCATCCGGCGCCCGTCGGCGGCCACGAAGGTCATCGGGCTGCCGCCGGTGCCGAGTGCGCGCAGCTCGTCCAGTACCCCCATCCGCTCCAGCACGGTCAGGTGGGTGCGGCCGCGGAAGTCGACGTCCTGGCCGCCGTCGCGCAGCGCGGGGGCCAGCTCGACCACGGTCACCTCGAAGCCGTACCGGCCCAGCCAGTGGGCCAGCGCGGGGCCGGCGATGCTCGCGCCCGAGATCAGGATCCTGGTGCTCATGGGGACCGCTCCGTCCGTCGATCGAAAAACTGTGTCTGGCAGACACGGTTTGTTGCTGTGTACGGTAGACACAGTTGGAGCCGATGAGCAACCCCCGAGGCGGCAGCCGACGACGACCCGGGACGACCCCCGGCGGAAGCGGTACGGAACCCCAGGACGGGAGCGGACGATGAGCGAGGCGGCGAACGACACGGTGCGGCTGCTCTGGGGGCCGCCGGCCAAGCCGACCCGCGGGCCGAAGCCGGCCCTCACCCTGGAGCGGATCGCCGCGGCGGGCGTCGAGGTCGCCGACGCCGAGGGCCTGGCCGCGGTCTCGATGCAGAAGGTGGCCGGGCTGCTCGACTTCACCAAGATGTCGCTCTACCGCTATGTCCCCGGCAAGGCCGAACTGATCGCCCTGATGGTCGAGTCGGCCGTCGACGAGCCCCCGCGACCTGCCGAGGGAACCGGCTGGCGGGAACAACTCACCGCCTGGTCGGGCCACTTGGCCGAGTCCTTCGCCCGGCACCCGTGGCTGCTGGACGCCACCGTCGGCCCCCGTGTGGTCGGCCCGAAGGAACTCACCTGGCTGGAGCGGGTGGTGGCCGCGCTCGACGGCCACGGGCTCACCGGCCCCGAGCGGATGGACGCCGCCGTCCTGCTCGCCGGCCACGTGCGCGGGATCGCCGCGCAGTCCCGCGCCGCCGGGCCGGCCGGCTCCCCGGAGGCCGAGTTCCGCACCGTCTTCGGGCTCGTGATGCAGCAGCACGCCGACCGCTACCCCGCCCTCGCGGCCGCCCTGGCCGACCCGGGCGGGCGCGACCAGGCCCTCGACTTCGGCCTGGAGCGCATCCTGGACGGCCTGGCCGCCCTGATCGAGCGCCGCACCGGCGCGCGGGCCTGACCGCGCGCCCGGAAAACCCCTCGGACCGCCGCCCGCCCGGGCGCTAGCATCGCGTCCCATGGCGATGTTCGTGCACCTGACCGCCGCGGCCAACGCGCCGCGCATCCGTCGCGCCGGGATCCGGGCCGACAGCCGGGGCCAGGGCGGGGCGCGCGGGCTCTACTGCTTCCCCGTGCTGCCCTCGTACACCCTGACCCACCAGTGGCTGCGCGAGCTGGCCCGGTTCGGCCCCAAGGGCTCCATGGTCGCGGTGCACGTCCGGCTGGACGACGCGCAGGAGGTCCTGACCGGGCACTACCGGGACCGCGCCAGGGCCGCCCAGGAGTCGGTGTCCGCGGCCGAGGCGGTCCGGCGGATCGGCGCGCTGGCCGACCCGCGCGGCTGGGAGGTGTTCCTGCCGCGCGCGGTGGGCACCCGTGAGGTGCACCGGATCCGCGCCGTGCCGCAGGTCGCCGGCTGGCGCTACCGGCCGGGCGCCCACGGCACCCGGCCCTGCACCTGCTTCGGCTGCCGGATCCGCGGCGAGTACGGCGGCCGTCGGCTGCGCGAGCGCCTCCCGCACCCGCTGGACGGCCCGCCGCCGCCCGTCCCCGTCCTGCTCGCACGGATCGCGGCGGTCGGCCGGCCGGGCGACCCGGCCGAGCTGCGGGCCGCCCTGCACTGGTTCGGGATGCGCCGGCGCGGCCCGGTGGACCTCCTGGCGCCGCTGGCCGCCCACCCCGATCCGGGCGTGCGCGAGGACCTGGTCTGGGCCGTCGGCTCCTGGTCGACCCCGGGCGTCGCCGAACTGCTGGACGGCCTCGCGGACGATCCGTACCCGGATGTCCGCGAGGCCGTCGAGGCGGTGCGGGACCGCTGAGGCCCCGCGCCGCCGCCGGGTGGTGCGCCGGCCGTCGTCAGGACACGCGCTTGAGCTGCCAGCTGTTCTTGTCGAAGCTCGGCACCGCGGAGTACTGACAGCCGGCGCTGTAGAAGCTGCTGACGATCGTCCAGCCGGCCGGCGGCCAGGTCGAGGCACAGGCGTTGACCACGGTGCCGACCGGGTAGCCGGTGAGCTGCATGATCTTCTTGGTGTTCGGGTTGAACCCGGAGCCGCAGCCACCGCTGTTCCACCACTGGACGTCCACGTAGCCGCCCGGCGTGAGCGAGGAGGAGCACATGGTGCTGGTGTCACCGGGCGCGGCCTGGGCCGTCCCCATGGTCAGGGTGAGGGCGGCGGCGGCAGCGCCGATGGTCAGCGCGACGGCGCGGAGACGTATCACGGGGGCGGACTCCTCTCGGTGACGCGGCACCTCCGCGTCACCGCCATTCCTATCGGCGCCGCCGCCTCGACGGACAGCGACTTTCCGGCCCGACCGGCGGCGCATTCTCGCCCCTCCGTGCCCGACTCACCGCCGCGCCGCACGCGTGACCTGCTCCGTCCTGCGCCGACGTGCCCGTCCGGCCGATCCGGGTGATCATGGGACGACACCCGTCGTCGACGATTCGGCGCACCGGCCGGCCCCGGTGGCGCCGGGAAGGTGGACCGCGATGTTCCAGCTCCTGTGGATTCTGCTCATCGGCTTCGTGCTGGGCGCCATCGCCAAGCTCTTCCTGCGCGGTCCGCAGGCGATCCCCTGGTGGCTGACCATGCTGCTGGGCGCCGCCGGGGCGTGGCTCGGCAACGCCGTGTCCGGCTGGATCGGCGTCCGCCACACCTCGGGCATCGACTGGATCCGCCACATCCTGCAACTCGCCTTCGCCATCGGCCTGGTGGCCTTCGTCGCGCCCGCCTGGAGCAAGTCCCACCCGCGTCGCTGATCCCGGCCCCGCCGGCGGTCACCGCGCCGCCCGAGCACCGCGCCGCTCAGCCGACGTGCCTCAGCCGACGTGCACGGCCGGCCGGCGCGAGCGGTCCGGCTCGGCCTCGCGCAGCACCTCGCGGGTGACCGGCGCGATCTCGCCCTGCCCGAACAGGAAGAACCGCAGGAACTGGGCGAACGGGTTGCCCTCCGTCCACTCGAAGTAGATGTGCGGCTGCTGCCCGGTCAGGTCGCGCACCTGCAGCAGCAGGGCGGCGATGGCGTTGGGCACGCTGGAGCTCTGCAGCGACAGCACCCGGTACCGGCCGTGCAGCACCTCGCCGTGCACGGTCAGCGCGGACTCGAAGTCGGACGGGTCGAGCACGGTGACCTCGACGAAGACCAGGTCGTCCTCGGCCGGGATGTCGTTGTCGGTGCGGATCTGGCGGATCTTGTCGCGGTACTCGGCGAGGTCCCGGCTGTTCGGCTCGTTGGCGATCAGCCGCAGCGGGCGGTGCATGTAGTCCCGGACGAACCGCTCCGCGACGTCGTCCAGCTCCACGTCGGTGACGCGCAGTTCGAAGGCGCGCTTGAGCCGGGAGAGGAAGGAGACCAGCATGATGCCCGCGATGAAGCAGGCACCGATCTTCACGCCGTCCGGGCGCTCGGCGATGTTGACCCCCGTGGTGTAGAGGAACACCGCGGCGATCACCGCGAAACCGGCCCGCCAGCGGCGCTGCCCGGCCTTGTGGGCGGCGATGGTGACGGCGATGGCGGCGGAGCTGATCAGCACCAGCACACCGGTCGCGTACGCGCCGCCTTGCGCGTCCACGCTGGCGTCGAAGATCCAGGTGACCAGGAAGGCGATCAGGGTCAGGACGATGACGGTGGGCCGCACCGCGCGGGCCCAGTGCGGGGCCATGCCGTAGCGGGGCAGGTAGCGCGGCATCAGGTTGAGCAGCCCGGCCATCGCGGAGGCGCCGGCGAACCAGAGGATGGCGATCGTGGACAGGTCGTAGATGCTGCCGAAGGTGTTGCCCAGGTACTCGTGGGCGAGGTAGGCGAGCGCCCGCCCGTTGGCCTGGCCACCGGGCTTGAACTGGTCGGGCGGGATCAGCAGCGTGGTGATGAGGCTGGTGGTGATCAGGAACACGCTCATGATCGCGGCCGCGGTGGTGAGCAGCTTGCGGGCGCCCCGGATCCGGCCGGTGGGCTTCTCCTCGGTGTCCTCGGGGTCGCCCTCGATGTGCGGCATGACGGCGACGCCGGTCTCGAAGCCGGACAGGCCGAGCGCCAGCTTGGGGAAGACGATCAGCGCGACGCCGACCACGGCGATCGCGTTGCCGTGCTCGGCGATGAGCGCGTCGGTCCAGGCGCTGAACAGGTGCGGGGCCTTGAGCACGTGCCAGAGCCCGTTGGCCACCACCACGACGTTCAGCGAGAGGTAGACCGCGACGAGGACCACGGCCAGGCCGATCGCCTCGCTGAAGCCCTTGAGGAAGACCCCGCCGAGCAGCGCGATCATGATCAGGGTCAGCATGACCTGCTTGCCGGTCAGCGCGCTGTGCAGGTGCGGGTTCTCGACCAGGTGGGCGCTGGCGTCGGCGGCGGACAGGGTGATGGTGATCATGAAGTCGGTGGCCGCGAAGCCCAGCAGGGTGAGCACGAAGAGCTTGCCCTGCCAGAACGACAGCAGCCGCTCCAGCATCGCGATCGAGCCCTCGCCGTGCGGGCTCTCCTGGGCGACCCGCCGGTAGACGGGGAGCGCGCCGAGCAGGGTGACGATCACCAGCACGACCGTGGCGATCGGGGAGACCAGGCCGGCCGCGAGGGCGGCGATGCCCGGCTGGTAGCCGAGCGTCGAGAAGTAGTCCAGACCGGTCAGGCACATGACCCGCCACCAGCGCTGGCCCTTCACGTGCGGGACCTGCGCGTGCGGGCCGGGGTGCTGCTTGGCCATGTCCGCCAGGCCTTCCAGCATCCACGCCCGGAAGCGCCCGCCCCTCTTCCGGGACGGTACCCCCGGTACGGCCGAACCCGACGAGACCACGTACACCCCTGTCCACCGCTCGGCCGGCCGCGTGCGGCTCCGGACCCCCTGTGGCCCGCCGGACGGCGGGCCCGGTCAGGCTAGGTGACCGGGTCACCGCCGCCCGGGCACCGCGCGGGCCAACACGCCAGGGTGCGCCCGTACGGCCCTCCCGGCCGGCGGGCGGTGCCCGGCCGTGCCCGGCCGGCCCGGCGCGTTGATCCGTGCCCGACCTTCGGAGGAGTGAGGATGTCCGCGCGCGTTGACGCACTAGGTTGACGCTCGGGACCGCGTCGAAGGCCTGACCGGTCGCCGGACCCGACCGGACCGGCGCTCCGGAACGGGCCGGCGCTCCGGACCGGCGCGGTCCGGTCGACACACAGCTGCGAACGACAGGGAGGCCGCAGTGGCGGTACCGAGCCGGCGGGGGATTCTGGGCCTGGGCCTGATGGCGGCCACCGTCACCTCCTGCGGTGCCGGGCGCCCGGCTGCGGCGCCCACCCCGCACCCCTCCGCCGACGCACCGCCCGGCACCGCCGGGGGCTCGCCCGGCAGCGGCACCCCCGGCGCCGCCCAGGACGCCGGTCCGGGGCACGACCTGGCGCACGAGCAGGCCCTGCCCGGCACACCCGGCTGGGAGATCACCGACCCCGGCCCGGACTCCGCCGTCGAGGGCTTCGCCGACCGGGTCAGCGTGCTGCCCGGCGAGCCCTTCGGCCTGCACGTCTCCACCCCCGCCCCGGCCTTCACCGTCTCCGCGTACCGGATGGGCTGGTACGGCGGCGCCCGCGCCCGCCTGGTCTGGCGCCGCGAGCACGTCCCCGGCGGCAGACAGCCCGCGCCGCACGTGGACCCGGCGACCCGTACCGTGCTGACCGGCTGGCAGCGCAGCCTCGCCGTGGACACCGCCGGCTGGCCCGAGGGCGCCTACCTGCTGCGCCTGGACGCCGAGGACGGCTCCGGCCGCCGCTACGTCCCGCTCACCGTCCGCTCGGCCGCCACCGCGGGCAAGACCGTGATCATGAGCGCCCCGGCGACCTGGCAGGCCTACAACGAGTGGGGCGGCCACAGCCTCTACAACGGCCCGACCGGCGGCCTGGCCACCCGTTCACTGAAGGTCGTCTTCGACCGGCCGTACGACTACGACCACGGCGCCGGGCTGTTCCTGGTCTACGAGGCCCCGCTGATCGCCCTCGCCGAGCGGCTGGGCCTGCCGCTCGCCTACACCACCGGCGTCGACGTGGCCCGCGAGCCCGGCCTGCTGACCGGCGCGACCACCGTCGTCTCGCTCGGCCACGACGAGTACTGGTCCCCCGAGCAGCGCGCCGGCGTGGTCGCGGCCCGCGACGCCGGCACCAACCTGGCGATCCTGGGCGCCAACTGCTGCTTCCGCCGGATCCGTTACGAGCCGACCGACCTCGGCCCGGAGCGCACGGTGGTCTGCTACAAGGACGCCTGGGCGCAGGACCCGGGCCACCGGGCGGGCGCCCCGGCGACCACCGACTTCCGGGCGGGCCCGGGCGCCGATCCGGAGAGTTCGATGCTCGGCGTCATCTACGACGGCTACCCGGTGGACGCCCCGTACGTGGTCTCCTCCCCCGGGCACTGGGCCTTCGAGGGGACGGGCGTCGCGGCCGGAGCGTCCTTCCCGCACCTGGTCGGCGTCGAGTACGACCGCGTCGACACCGCCTTCCCCACCCCGCGCCCGATCGAGGTGATCGCCCACTCCCCCGTGGTCTGCGAGGGCCGCCGCTCCCACTCCGACACGGCCTACTACACCGTGCCGAGCGGCGCCGGGGTCTTCGCCTCCGGCACCATGCGCTGGGTCGAGACCCTCGACGCCCACGGCCCCGGCGGCGGCTCGGCCGACCACGGCATCGACTCCCGGGCCGGGGACCTGGTCCGCAAGGTCACCGAGAACGTCCTGCGCACCTTCGCCACCGGGCCGGCCGGCCGCACCCACCCGGCCCGGGACAACCTCGGCGCCGTCTACGGCACCGCGTAGCGGGCCCGGCTCAGCCGGCGGCCCGCGCCCCCGATACACTCGCACGGTCCAACCAGCGCAGGTCGTCCAGCAAACCGACCGGTGCGGCACGGGGTGCCGACCGGCAAGGGTACGAGGGAAACAGAACATGGTCGAGGCCTCTCCCAAGGTCGTTGTGGTCGTCCCCACGTACAACGAGCGGGAGAACCTCCCGGTCCTCGCGGGCCTGCTCGCCGGGCTTCCGGTGCCGAACCTGCACCTGCTGGTGGTCGACGACAACTCCCCCGACGGCACCGGCGAGGTCGCCGACAAGCTCGCCGCGAACTCCGACGGCACCGTCGGCGTGCTGCACCGCACCGAGAAGAACGGCCTCGGCCGCGCCTACCTGGCCGGCATGGAGCGGGCCCTGGACGAGGGCGCCGACGTCGTGGTCCAGATGGACGCCGACCTCTCGCACCCGGCCTCCGCGATCCCCGAGATGGTGCGCACCCTGCTCGCCGACGACACCGCCGTGGTGCTCGGCTCCCGCTACGTCCCCGGCGGCTCGACCGCCGCCGAGTGGCCCTGGCACCGCAAGGCCCTGTCCGCCTGGGCCAACCTCTACGTCAACACCATCCTCGGCCTGGGCGTCAGGGACGCCACCGCCGGGTTCAAGGCCTGGCGCGCGACCGTCCTGCGCGCCATCGACCTGCCCACCGTGCAGAGCAACGGCTACTCGTTCCAGGTCGAGATGAACTACCGGGTGGTCAAGCGGGGCATGACGATCCGGGAGGTGCCGATCCGCTTCGAGGAGCGGATCGAGGGCGCCTCGAAGATGAGCATGGGAGTGCAGGTCGAGTCCGCGCTGGCCCCCTGGAAGCTGCGCTTCAACCGCGGCAACTAGCCGGACTCAGCGAGACCACGGACGGCACACGGCCGGGCGCAGCCGGGCGACGGACCGCACCCGGCCGGACGGAACAGGTGGCCACCGGCCCGCGGGCGGCGGCAACCGGCCGCTCCGGCGGGTTCATACGGGTGCCGGACGGGCCGCGGGACGGTGTGAAGGGCGACAGCGGGGAAAGAAGGGCGACATGGCCCTTCTCCCGGAGTCACTCACGGCACTGATCCGCTCCTTCGCGCGGGAACCCTTCGTCGTCCAGACCGTGCGGGCCACCGTCGCGGCCACCATCTCCTACGCGGTGGCGACCCAGCTCAGCAGCGAGCCCGCCCCGCTGACGGCTCCGCTGACCGCGCTGCTGGTGGTCCAGGTCACCGTCTACTCGACGCTCAAGACCAGCATCCGCCGGGTCAATTCGGTGGTCGTCGGGGTGCTGATCGCGATCGGCTTCAGCGCCGTGGTCGGGCTCTCCTGGTGGAGCCTGGGGCTGATCATCCTGGCCTCGCTGGTCGTCGGCCGGTTCGTCCGGGTCGAGGAGTTCGTCCAGGAGGTCGCGATCAGCGCGATGCTGATCCTGGGCGTCACCAAACTGGCCTCGCAGGCCTGGGACCGCGTGCTGGAGACACTCATCGGCGCGGCCGTCGGCCTGCTGTTCAACCTGCTGTTCGCGCCGCCGGTCTGGGTGGACACCGCCGGGGAGTCGATCGAGGACCTCTCCCGGCGGGCCCGTCAGCTGCTGCTCGACATCGCCGAGGAGCTGGGCCGCCCCACCCCGGTCGCCCGGGCCGCCGAGCGGCTGCACGAGGCCCGTCGGCTGGACCAGGCGATCGCCGAGGTGGACGCGGCGCTGCGGCAGGCCGAGGACAGCCTGCGGTTCAACCCGCGGATCAGCGAGGGGCTGCTGTCCCGGCTGGTGCTGCGCACCGGGCTGGACACCCTGGAGATCTGCGTCGTGGTGATCCGGGTACTGGCCCGCTCGCTGACCGACCTGGCCAAACGGCGCGCGCCCGGCGAGCGGCTCTTCCCGCCGGACGTCGCGGTGGGCCTGGAGGAGCTGCTGGACCACGTCGGCGGGGCGATGGTGAGCTTCGCGGTGCTGGTGACCACCCAGGTGGCCAGCAGCGCCGAGGAGGCGGAGAGCCGGCTGACCTCCGAGCTGGCGGCGGCCTGGGCCTGCCGGGAGAACGTCGCCCAGGTGCTGCTGCGCAAGGTGCAGGAGCACCCGGAGGCCTGGCAGCTGCACGGCTCGATACTGGCCGAAATGGACCGGATCCTGGACGAGCTGGACCTGGAGCACCGCAGCCGGCGGCTGATGGAGGAGCTGGACCGGGCGTCGGTGGCCAACCGGGAGCGGTTCGCGCGGTTCGCCCGGCTGCGCCGGTTCCTGCGCGGCGAGCGGGAGCGGGGGCACGAGACGACGGGGCGCCCGGCGGCGGAGGCCGGGCGCTGATCCGCGGTCGGGCCCCGACCGGGTCGGGGCCCGGGCCGTCAGGGCGTCAGGGCGTCAGGGCGTCAGGGCGTCAGCGGACCGGAACCCGGGGACGCCGGGGCACGAGGGCGTCAGGGCATCAGCCAGGGCTGCTGCGGGAGCGGGTGGCCGGTCTCCAGGTAGGTCTTGAGGTTGGAGAGCACCGCCGACCAGCCCTGTTCGGCGTCCACCCGCTCGGCCTCGTCGGCGAGGTTCTCGTGGGTGACGGTGAGCCGGGTGAGGTCCCGCCAGCCGTGGAGGTCGAAGGTGACCAGGGAGGGCCCGCCCGGGCGCCGCTCCTCCGGGCCGGCCCAGGTGGTGACCAGCCGGTGCGGTCGGTCGGCGGCCTCGACCGTGCCGACCACGTCGGCGATCCCGGAGTCGTCGGTGCGCTGGTGCGACCAGGGCGCGCCGGGCAGCCAGGTCGAGACGTTGCGGTGGCCCCAGTAGAGGCCGGACTCGTCGGCGTTGGTGAGCGCGTGCCAGACCCGCTCGGGCGTGGCCCGCAGGTAGAGGACGGCGCGGTGGGTGGGGGCGGTCACGGCATCAGCCCTCGGCCGCGTCGAGCAGGGGCCGGATCTCCAGCTTCTGCATCCGCAGCATGGTCGCCATCACGCGGTCGGCCTTGGCCCGGTCCTCACCGCCGATCAGGTCGAGCAGGACGCGCGGCGTGATCTGCCAGGACAGGCCGTAGCGGTCCTTGAGCCAGCCGCACGGGCCGGCCTGGCCGCCCTCGGCGGTGAGCTTGCCCCAGAGCTCGTCGACCTCCTGCTGGTCGTCGCACTCCACCTGGAGCGAGACGGCCTCGGTGAAGGTGAACTCGGGGCCGCCGTTGAGGGCCACGTACGGCCGGCCGGCGAGTTCGAAGTCGACGGTCATGACCGAGCCGGCCACGCCGGGACCGGCCTCGCCGTAGCGGGTGACCCGGGTGATGCGGGAGTCGGGGAACAGCGAGGTGTAGAGGGCGGCGGCCTCTTCGGCCTGGTCGTCGAACCAGAGGAAGGTGCTGATGTTCTGCATGCGCCCGACGGTAGCGGCGGGGTCCGACGCGGGGGCCGAGCCACGGCCGGGGGTCACCGGTTCGGCGCCCCCGGCCGCGGCCCGGCCGCGGATCAGTGCACCCAGCCCGCGTACCGCTGGGTGAAGCGCTGACCGGTGTGGGCGGTCACGGCGACGTCGTAGCGGCCCTGCTTGTCCAGCGGCCAGGCCAGGTTGGCCTGCTTGCCCGGCTTGACCCAGACGGTCTGCGCGGTGCCCGCGAAGTCGTTGGGCGCTGCGGTGAAGGCCACGTCGGTCATGCCGTCGTTGGCGAGTTGGAGGGTGAACTTCCCGTTGCCGCGCAGGTCGGCGGTGACGATCGGCACGCCGATGTCGTTCTGGCCGTCCCGGACCACGGTGCCGCCGAAGCGGCGGACGAAGCCGTCCGGGCCGTGGACGGTGAAGTCGTAGCGTCCGTCGGTGGCCGACGCGTCCCAGACGTACCGGGCGGTGGCGCCGGGGGCGACGGTGTACGGGGTGCCCGCGAACGGGAGCACGATGTTCGGGTAGACGGTGTACGGGAAGGCCACCGAACCGTCGTTGCTCATCGTGCAGGTGACCTTGCCGGTCTTCCGGTCCACCTCCACGTCGGCCCACGGCTGGTACGGCAGCGGTCGGTGCGGGCGCTCGCCCCGCTCCTGGACGGGCATGGACTGGGCGCCGGCCGCCGGCAGCGCGACACCGGGCAGCTTGGCGCCCGCGTCGGCCTTGGCCATCAGGGCCTTGGTGTCGGGCAGCGTCGGGATCGAGTACTCGGGGGCGGCGAAGTCGAAGCAGCTGGTGAGGTCGCCGCAGACGGCCCGGCGCCAGGCCGAGATGTTGGGCTCGGCCACCCCGGTGACCTGCTCCATGAAGCGCAGCACCGAGGTGTGGTCGAAGACCTGGGAGTTGACCCAACCGCCGCGCGACCAGGGCGAGATGACCCACAGCGGAACGCGGTTGCCCAGGCCGATGGCCCGCCCCTGGGTGAACTCCTCGGGGGTGCCGGGTTCGGGGGTGGGCGGGACCATGTGGTCGAAGTAGCCGTCGTTCTCGTCGTACATGACGAGGAACACGGTGTGCCGCCAGACGTCCGGGTTGGACATCAGCGACTGCAGCGCCTGGTCGACCCAGTGCGCGCCGTAGGCCGGGCCGGCGTCCGGGTGCTCGCAGAACAGGTAGGGCGCGACCAGCCAGGAGACGGTCGGCAGGGTGCCGTCCTTGCAGTGCTTGTCGAAGTCGGTCGGGTCGAACTTGGTCATCGCGCTGACGTACCGCGGGTCGTCGTGCGGGAACGCGTGGAACTGCTTGAAGTACGAGAGCGCGTTGTCGTCGTAGTCGCCGGTGCGGTCGTCCTTGCTGGGGTTGTGGTAGACGCGCCAGGTGACGCCGGCCGCCTCCAGGCGCTCGGCGTAGGTGGTCCAGTCGGCGACGGGGTTGTCGGTGACCGGGGTGTTGTCGATCCACGGGCCGGTGGTGCCGTCGCGGCCGGGGCCGGAGGTTCCGGTCCACAGGTAGAGGCGGTTGGGGTCGGTGGGGCCGGCGAGGGAGGTGAAGTAGGCGTCGCAGATGGTGAACGCGTCGGCCAGGGCGTACTGGTAGGGGATGTCGTCCCGGTTGAAGTAACCCATGGTGCGCTCGCCCTTGGCGGCGATCCACTTGTTCATCGCACCGTTGTTGATGGCCTGGTGGCCGGTCGCCCAGTCGTGGGCGAGGCCGCCGGCGTTCTGCGCGTTGTACTTGGCGGTGTCCATCCGGTACGGCAGCATCACGCCGCCGTCGCTGCGCCGGCTGTCTGGCTGGCGGAACACGTCGGTGCCGTCCGGGAACTGCAGCGCCTGCTTGTCGCCGAAGCCGCGGACACCGGCGAGGGTGCCGAAGTAGTGGTCGAAGGAACGGTTCTCCTGCATCAGGACGACGACGTGCTTGACGTCCTTGACGGTGCCGGTCAGCGGGGCGGCGGCGGCGGTACCGGGCACGGGGGCCGGGGCGGCTTCGGCCGGCGCGCCGGCCAGACCGGTCAGGGCGGTGGCGCCGGCCGCGGCGGTGGCGCCGACGAAGGTGCGGCGGGAGAGCTCGGGCATGACGAACTGGCCTCTCGGGGCTGTGGGTCTCAGAGCTGGAAGGTGGCGACGGCGGCGGCGGTGTCGGAGGGCCACTCGTTGCCCGCCGTGTTCGGCTCGGGCTGCGGCCAGTCGGCGACCAGGGTGTGCGCCTCGACCAGCTTCAGCGGGCCGGCGTACTGCACGTAGTCGATCCGGTCCTGCGGCTCGGGCCGGTCGCCGCGCCGCTTGCGGGTGGGCGACCAGGTGGCGCCGGGGGCCTTGGCCGGGTCGCGGTTCTCCTCGCGGAAGGTGTCGGTCAGTCCGGCTGCCTGCAGCGCCACGGTGACCGGCCAGTCGAGCGGGCCGACCCCGCCGTGCGCGGCGGCGGTGGCGGCCGTCCAGTCCAGGTGGGAGGGCGAGGAGAGCGCGCCGGCGAGGACGACCGGGACGCCCCGGGCGGCGTCCGCGCGCACCGCGGCGGCGAGCGCCTTGGCCTGCTTCAGCCGCAGCGAGCCGTTCTCGGCGGCCACGGCCTGGGCGGCGGTGCCGCCGTCCTGCACGGCGTACGGACCGTAGCCGGCCTCGTCCAGGTGGGCGGCCCAGAAGCGGACGGCGCGGCCGCCGGGCAGCTGGAGGGTGGCCGCGGCGGCGGGCAGCGCGGCGGTCGGCGGGGTGACGTCGGCGAGCGGGTGGCGGCTGAGGATGCCGACGCTGCCCGGGCTCTGGTAGGCGTACCAGCCGAGGGCGTCGGCCAGGGTCTTGGCGCGCTCCCCCGCCGTCTCCTGCAGGGCGAGCACGTCCAGGCCCTGGGCGAGGACCACGCGCAGTTGCTTCTCCAGCGCGTCGGTGTAGGCCGAGCCCGCGTTGTGCAGGTTCCAACTCGCGGCCTTGAGCCGGGGCTTGGCCGCCGGGTCGACGACGGGGACGAGCACGGTGACGGTGTCGGCGGCGCCCGCGCTGTCCTTGACGCCGACGACGACCACCTCGGGGTTCTTCCCCGCGGTGGCGGGCGCGGTGCCGGTCAGCATGCCGTCCGCGCTGACGGACGCCCAGGCCGGGCCGCTGACCTTGCGGAAGGTGGCGGAGCCGCTCGCGTTGCCGGCCGGGCGGGACCAGAGGCCGCCGAGCTTGACCTGCACCGCGGCACCGGGGGCGACGGGCGTGGCGGTGAGGGCGTCGACGACGGCGTGCGGGCGGACGACCGCGGGCTTGGGGCGGAAGCCGAACGGGGCGCTCTGGGCGAGGATGCCGTAGCCGTCCTTGGCGAGCAGGTAGGCGGTGTACGGGCCGCCGGTCAGCGCGGAGGTGTCGAGCTGGACGTCACCCGCGGCGGCCGGGGTGTACTTCCAGAGGAGCGAGGAGCCGTTGCCGGGCTGTCGGCTGCCGTCGTAGATGCCGACCCAGTTCTTGGCGTCGGGCGCGTCGGTACTCCAGTGGAAGGTGAGCCGGTCACCTTCGGTGGGGTTGGAGGATGAGGTGAGGGTCAGGGCGCTGCCTGCGGCCACGGTTGTCCTGTCCGCCGCCCCGGGGGCCCGGTCCGCCGGGGGACGGTGCACGGGGTCGGGTGCGGCTGGTCACGGAGTCAGGGAGGGAGGGTTCGCCGCGGTCGGCTGTACGGACAGTTGCGGGCTGTCCGCACAGTTGGCTGTACAACTGCGGGTGGCCTCATTCACCTGGAGGTCAGCGACCGGGACATGAACGACGCGTGACGGGTCATCGGGCGGCACGGGAACTTCAGCGGGCACGCCAAGAGGGCCGCGACGGATGAACCGTCGCGACCCTCCGGTACGTGCAACCAGGCCCGTTCGCACCCATGGGGGCGCGTCAGGCCGGGGCGCGGGGTCGGGGCACCAGGCCGGGGCGCCAGGCCGGGGCATCGGGCCGGACGTCAAGCCCCGGGTGCCAGGCCGACGCATCGGGCCGGACGTCAGGCCAGGGCGAGGAACAGCTTCTCCAGCTCGGCCTCGCTCATCGGCGGGGCGTCCTCGTCGGCGGCGGCCATGCACTGGCGCATGCCGCTGGCGACGATCTTGAACCCGGCCCGGTCGAGGGCGCGCGAGACGGCGGCGAGCTGGGTGACCACGTCCTTGCAGTCCCGGCCCGCCTCGATCATCGCGATCACTCCGGCCAACTGGCCCTGGGCGCGACGCAGCCGGTTCAGGATCGCGCCGACCGCCTCCTCGTCCACCTGCATGTCGGGGCCGCCTTTCGCATCGACTGTCGATGGACAAGTGTACCCCGCGGGGTATTCATTCCCGGGTGGACGAAGCCCGTACCCCGATCGCCCCCTCCGAGGCGCTCAGCGACGGGCCAGCCGGCGCTCGCCACCGGCGCCGGTCGCGTACGGCACCTCGTAGTGCGCGAACACCGCGGGCTCGTCCTCGGCGGGCAGGATGTCATCGGTCCCGATCGCCGGAGCACCCTTGACCAGGCTCTTCGGGTACGCCACCCGAACGTAGTCCGGCCCGGCCACGGCGCCCACCAACGGGACGAACACCAGGCGGCGCCGGCCGGCGAAACCGACCGCGACGGTGGCGAAGAACGCCTCGTCACTGGCCGTCTCGACGTAGACCGCCTCCAGCCTGCCGATGCGGTGGCTCTTCTCGTCGACCACGGAGTGACCCCGCCACTCCCGGATGTCTGCCATTGCGATTCCCACGGCCCGAACCTCCCGTCGCCGGATGTTCCACTGCCATTCCCCGATCCTCCATCCTGCGCCGCGAGGGGCGACCGCGCGCGGCGGGCTCCCGGGCGCGAGCGGGGCACGCGGCCGGTTCCGTGGCGTGAACGGTCGGCCGCGCTGCGGCGCGGTGAGACGAAAGGGACATACGGGGGTGACCCGACCAACCGGCGCCGGAGCCATGACCTGGGCTTTAGGCTGGCCGCCGGCAAGACCGCGAGTCGATCATCAGATTCTTGCGGGCGGAGTTCCGGGTGGAGGGGGCAACAGCCGTGGGATACGAGTCCATGTGGGGGCCCGACGGGGTCGGGCACCCGGCCGACCTGCGGCCCGACGTCCCGCACCCCGCCCGGATGTACGACTACTACCTCGGCGGGAAGGACAACTTCCCCGCCGACCGCGCCGCCGCCGAGAAGGCGCTCGCCGCCAACCCCGAGTTCCGGTCCACCGCCCGGGCCAACCGGGGCTTCCTCACCCGCGCGGTGCGCTGCGTCGCCGACCTCGGCATCGACCAGTTCCTCGACATCGGCACCGGCATCCCGACGGTCGGCAACACCCACGAGATCGCCCGGACGGCCGACCCGGGCGCCCGCGTCGCCTACGTCGACAACGACCCGATCGTCCTCAGCCACGCCCGCGCCCTGATGGCCGGCTCCGGCCACGGCCGCACCACCGTCATCCAGGCCGACCTGCGGCAGCCCGCCGCGCTGCTGGACGCCGTCCGCGCGGTGGACCTGCTCGACCTCTCCCGGCCGGTCGGGCTGGTCCTCGCGGCCGTCCTGCACTTCCTGCGCGACGAGGACGAGCCGTACCGGGCCGTCGCCACCCTGCTGGACGCCCTGCCCTCCGGCAGCCACCTGGTCCTCTCGCACGGCACCGCGGACTTCATCCCGGCCGTGGTCCGCGACCGCGTCACCGGTGTCTACGACAAGGCCACCGCCCCCCTCGTCGGCCGCACCCGCGCCGAGGTACGGACCTTCTTCGACGGCCTCGACCTGCTCGACCCGGGCGTGGTCACCGTCCCGCTCTGGCGCCCAGACACCCCGCCCGCCCCGGGCGCCGACCACGTGAGCATGTACGGGGCGGTGGCCCGCAAGCCCTGAGCCCGGGGTGGGCGTCGGCCCCGTCCGACCGGGCTCCGCCGGTGGACCGCGCGCTGCAGGTGTCGGCCACCGTCCTGCTCCGGCGCGCGCCTGCCGGGCCGCAGTGGCTGCCGGGCCGCGGTGGCTGCGGAATCCCGTTCGCCTCCGCGCCGGAGCTCCCGTACCGTGCGCGGATCGTGGTCGTGGAGAGGGTGGTTCGGAACGTGGTGGCACACGGGGCGGTCGGGCCCGAGCAGTTGGCGGGTGCGGCGCGGGCCGCGCTGGGCGGAGGGCGGCGGCTGGCGGCCGTCGAGCGGCTCGCGGGCGGCAGCAAGAAGGGCGTGTACCGCCTGGTGATGGACGACGCCACGACGGCGATCGCCTACCGGTGGAGCGACGCCGAGAACTACTGGCCGGCGGCCGAAGGGGACGATGACCTCACCGACCCGTTCTCACCCGGTCTCGGGCTCGACCTGTTCGAGGCCGCGCACGCACGGCTGGACGCGCTCGGGGTCCGTGTCCCGGCGATCCGCCTGCTCGACCGCGACCCCGACGGCGCCCCCGACGGCGTCCACGGCCCGGCCGGACTGGCGATCGTCGAAGACGTCCGGGGCGGGAACCTGGAGGAGTTGCTCGCACGCGATCCGCGCGCCGCCGCCCCGGTCCTGACCAGGCTCGGCGAGGCGCTGGAGGCGATGCGGAGTCACCGGGCGCCCGGGTACGGCAAGGTGGCCGTGATCGACGGCGGGGGCGCCTCACACGGGCCGTCCTGCGAGGGGGTCGTCCTGGACCGCGCGTTGCGGGACCTCGCCGAGGCGGCAGCGCGGGACCGACGGATCGCCCGCGCCCGCAGCCGGCTGGAGGAGCGGCTGCACGACCTGGCGGCGGCCGTGCGGCCACGCGCGGAGTACGCGGTGGTGCACGGCGAACTCGGGCCCGACCACGTCCTGGTGGGCACGGCCGGGCAGCCGGTGGTGATCGACGTCGAAGGCACGATGTACTTTGACGCCGAGTGGGAGCACGTCTTCCTGCGGATCCGCTTCCACGACGCCTACCGGCCCCTGGCGGTGGACGGACTCGACGAGGACCGGCTCGCGTTCTACGCCCTCGCGCAACGCCTGTCGCTGACGGCGGGCCCGCTGCGCCTGCTCGACGGTGACTTCCCCGACCGGCAGGCCATGGCCGGCATCGCCGAGCACAACCTCCGGCAGGCGCTGGCCCTGCTGTGACGTGCCGTGTCCCGGCGTCGGCTCGAAGCGCTCAGCCGGCGAAGAGGCGGCGCAGCACCGGCCCGAGGTGGTCCGCGTGCGGGCCGGGGAGGGCGGCGGCCTCGGCCGGGGAACCGATCAGGGCGATCCGGTCGAACTCGGGCTCCGCGCCGAGTGACCGGTGGGCGGCGCACAACTCCGCGTGTCGCTCGGCCAGTTCCCGGGCGGGGCGGGGTGGGGCGAGATGGAGGACGCCGACGCTTCCGTGCTCGCCGCGGACGAGCAGCCAGCGGGTGAGTCGTTCCGGGGGCGTGAACACGCCGGTCTCCTCGACGAGTTCGCGGGCGGCGTGGCGGCGCAGCGCGGGCGGGTCGAGCGGGTCGCTGAGCGGGGGCGGTTCGACGCAGCCGCCCGGCAGGCCCCAGCGGCCGGGGCGGGCGGTCGGGCCGGCCATCCGGCCGACCAGGATCCGGCCGTCGTCGGCGGGTTGGACGACGGCGACGTACAGCGAGCTCACCCGGCCGGTGGCGCCCGGGACGAGGCGCAGGGCGAAGCGGCGGTAGCCGATGCGCGCCCAGTGGACGACGAGCGTGTCGGGGCCGTCCTGCACGAGGCCGGTGCAGGCGACGACCGGGCCGTCGAAGAGCCCGGGGTTGGACCGGACGGCCTGCCCCCAGGCGCGGTCCATCGCGGCCCGCTCCGTCTCCGGGAGGGGAGGTGCGGGGGTTTCGAGCAGGCGGATACCGGCGGGTTCGAGGAGTTCGACGTCGACGGGCCCGGTCGTCGCGGCCTCGGGCTTCAGGTCTTCGGTCATCCCGCCATGGTGGCAGGGCCCCGGGATCGGTGGCGGCCGATCGGAATTGTCATGACCGGACGACAAGCTCATGAATCGGTGGGCGGAGAAAGCCAGTTGGCGCGCGATTCGCCGAATCGTGGGCGAATTGATCGGCCGGTGGGAAATCCCGCTCCGGGCACACACGTCGAGGCGTGCGCCCGGAGCGCGGGCGCCCGAGGGTCAGAGGCCGACCTGGATCTCGGCGCGGTGCCGGATGTACTCGTCGGGGTGCGAGCGGGCGATCGCGACCGCCGCCTCGACCAGGCCGTGCAGCTCCGCCGGGTAGGCGCGCGGCACCAGTGGGAGGCCGGGGAGGATGCAGCGGCGGACGTCCAGGTCCTCGTTGGCGACGAACTCCCGCAGCGCGGTCTCGTACCAGGTGTCCCGGACGCTCGCGCCCTCGTCGGCGGCGGCGCCGTTGCTGCCGTCCCCGATCGACAGGGCCGTCCAGTACCAGGCCCGCGCGGCGCCCGCCCGCTCGGGGTTGGTGCCGGTGCGCAGGTAGCCGAGCAGGGCGAGGCGGACCCGGCGCTGCCCGAAGGCGAGCAGGGCCGGCTCGACGAAGCGCCGGTTGAAGCTCGGGTTGGGGTCGTGGACCGCCGCCTCCAGCAGTGCCTCGAAGTACTCCTCGGGCAGTTCGGACCGCCCGGCGACCGCCTTGTGGACCTCCCACCGGGCCGCGCTCTGGTAGTCGGGGCCGACCGCGACCTCGGTCCCGATCAGGCGGAGCAAACGTGCGAGCCGAAGGTCGAACGCCTGCGATTCGTCCGCCGTACGCCCGGGCAACGGCTGGAGAATCCGCACCTCGCCGGCCGTGTCCTTGGTTTCCACGAACATCCTCCTCATTCTGAGTCATCGGCAGACTACTCGCCGATACACCAGTTCGGAGGTCGTTTTCGGCCAGGCCCGGAACTTGATCGGTTTCCGGCGCTGAATTTTGACGAACACTCAGTCCTCAACCGGCCCAAACGGCGCGAGTCGGCCGGTCCTGATCCGCCGGGAAAGCCCGGAGGGCCGGAGGCGCCGGGCTCAGGACGGACGGGCTCAGGCGAAGGGCTCAGGCGAAGGGCTCAGGACGGACGGCTCAGGACGGCCGGCCGGGCGGGACGAGACCGGACTGGTAGGCGATCGCGACGAGTTGGGCGCGGTCGCGGGCGTCGAGCTTGGACATCGCCCGGTGCACGTGGGTGCGGACGGTGAAGGGGCTGACGACCATGCGCTCGGCTATCTCCTCGTTGGTGAGGCCGGTGGCGGCCATCGACATCACCTCGCGCTCGCGGGCGGTGAGGACGGCGAGCCGTTCCCTCGTCGGACCGCCGGTGCCCGGGTCCGGCTGGGCCAGCAGCTGGTCGATCACGGCCCGGGTGGCGGCGGGCGAGAGCAGGGCGTCACCGGCCGCGACGGTCCGGACGGCGGCGAGCAGTTCCTTCGGGTCGGCGCCCTTGCCGAGGAAGCCGCCGGCGCCCGCGCGCAGCGCCTGCGCGACGTACTCGTCGATCTCGAAGGTGGTGAGGATGAGTACCCGGGTGCCGGACAGGTCCTCGTCGCCGCAGATCGCGGCGGTGGCGCCGAGGCCGTCGCCACCGGGCATCCGGATGTCCATCAGGACGATGTCGGGCCTGGTCGCCCGGGCGAGCTCGACGGCCTCGCGCCCGTCGGCGGCCTCGCCCACCACCTCCATGTCCTCCTCCGCGTCGATCAGCACGCGGAAGGCGCCGCGCAGCAGGGCCTGGTCGTCGGCGAGCAGTACCCGGATGGTCATGCGTGCTCCCTGTCCTCTCGAACGGCGCGGCCCTGCCGGGCGGCGCGGTCCTGTCCTTCGGGATCGTGCGTACGGG
Organism: Kitasatospora sp. NPDC097691; assembly: GCF_040302665.1. Taxonomy (NCBI): domain Bacteria; kingdom Bacillati; phylum Actinomycetota; class Actinomycetes; order Kitasatosporales; family Streptomycetaceae; genus Kitasatospora; species Kitasatospora sp. NPDC097691. The sequence goes on from NZ_JBEORY010000001.1 coordinate 177,711, forward strand.
CGGCGCGGGCGCCCCGGGGGCCACAGAAGGGTGTGCCACCGCTCCCCCGAACGGCGCGTTCCTGTCCACCGGCCCCCGACGTTCCGGCGCCCGGCGCTCCGGTTTCGCCGGCTCCGGTGACGCGGGCTCCGGTTCCGCGGGCTCCGGCCGCAACGGCCTGGGCGGGGCCGTCGTCGCGGGCGCCGGTGCGCAGCGGCAGCTCGGCGGTGACCAGGAAGCCGCCGTCGGGCCGCTCGTCGGCGGCGAGCCGGCCGCCGACCGCGCCGGCCCGCTCGCGCATGCCGATCAGGCCGAAGCCGCTCTCGCCCGGGGCGGGCTGGGGCAGCAGCGCGGCGCGGGGGCGTCCGGTCGCGGTCGGGCGCCCGTTGGCGACGCTGACCGACATCCGGCTCTCGCTGTAGGCGAGGGTGACCTCGGCGTCGGCGCCGTGGGCGTGCTTGGCGACGTTGGTCAGCGACTCCTGGACGATCCGGAAGGCGGTGAGGTCGACGCCGGGCGACAGCGGCCGGGCCTCACCGCGGACGGTGAGCCGGACCGGCAGCCCGGCCCGTTCGAAGGAGCCGAGCAGCTCGGGCAGCCGGTCGAGTCCCGGGGTGGGTTCGAGTGGGGCGGGCTCCTCGGCGCGGCGCAGCAGGCCTACGGTGGCCCGCAGCTCCTGCAGGGCCGAGCCGGTGGCGTCGGTGATGTGGCTGAGCACCTCGCGGGCCTGGACCGGGTGGCTGTCCATGAGGTGGAGGGCGATGCCGGCCTGGGCGTTGGCGAGGGCGATGTGGTGGGCGACCACGTCGTGCAGGTCGCGGGCGATCCGGATCCGCTCGTCGGCGACCCGGCGGCGGGCCTCCTCCTCGCGGGTGCGCTCGGCCCGTTCGGCGCGCTCCTCGATGGCCGCGAGGTGGGCGCGGCGGTTGCGGATGGAGTCGCCGAGGGCGCCGGGCAGCAGGGCCCAGGCGAGGACGCCGAGCCGTTCGCCGAGGGAGCCGCCGGTGCCGACGGACAGTGCGATCCCGGTGAGCAGGACGGCGCTGCCGATGGAGGCGCGCAGCGCGGTGGCGCGGTCGGTGCGAACGGCCAGGAAGTAGAGGGCGCAGAGCAGCGGGGCGGCCAGCGCGACGGTCAGCCGGGGGCTGGTGAACGCGAGCACGACGGTGCAGGTCAGGGTGACGGCGGTGACCGTACGGGGGTGGCGGCGGTGGGCGAACAGGGCGATCGCGGAGACCAGCCCGAGGAGTCCGGAGACGGGTTCCAGGCTGCTGATGTGGCCGGTCTGGTCGATCGTGGCGCCGATTCCGACGAGCGTGATCAGGACGGCGCCGCCGATCACGTCGAATCGTCGGGGGTGGTTCCGGCGCAGGCGCTGCCAGGTGGTGGTCATGGTGCTGGTCTCCGGGTCGCGAGTCAGGGGCCGTCGGCGCGAGCGGCGACGGCCCCTGAGTGCAACGGTAATCGGTCGGGCGTGCGGATCTCGGCCCGGCTAGACCGTGACCGGCTCCCGGGCCGGGGCGGGTTCGGCGGCGGGCGTCTGCAGCTTGCTGCCCTCGACGTCCACGTCCGGCACCAGCCGGTCGAGCCGGCGCGGCAGCCACCAGGCGCGGCGGCCGAGCAGGGCGAGGACGGCCGGGACGATGGTCATCCGGACCACGAACGCGTCGAACGCGACGGCTGCGGCGAGCCCGAGGCCCATCATCTTGATCATCGGCTCGCTCATCCCGATGAAGCCCGCGAAGACGGCGATCATGATGAAGGCCGCGGCGGTGACCACCCGGGCGTTGTGCCGGAAGCCGGTGACGATCGCCTCGCCGGGCTGCTCGCCGTGGACGAAGGCCTCCCGGATCCGGGTGACCAGGAACACCTCGTAGTCCATGGCGAGGCCGAAGACCACGCCGATCATGAAGATCGGCATCATGCTCATCACCGGGCCGGTCTGCTCCACGCCGATCAGGTCGGCCAGCCAGCCCCACTGGAAGACCGCGACCACGGCGCCCAGGGCGGCGGCCACCGAGAGCAGGAATCCGAGCGCCGCCTTCAGCGGGACGAGCACGGAGCGGAAGACCACCAGCAGCAACAGGACGGCGAGGCCGACGACCACGGCGAGGTAGGGCACCAGAGCGTCCGTGAGCTTCTGCGAGACGTCGATGTTCATCGCCGTCGTACCGCTGACCAGGACCGTCGCGCCGGTGGCCGACTTCAGGGCGGCCGCGTCGCCGCGGATGGTGTGCACGAGGTCCTTGGTCGCGGCCTCGCTCGGGCCGGTCGCCGGTATCGCGTTGAGCAGGGCCGTGTCACCGGCCTTGTTGAACATCGGCGGCGTCACGGTGACGACGCCCTGCAGGCCGGAGAGCTTCTTGGACACCTCGTTCGCTGCGGCCTTCGGGTCGGCGACGCCCTTGGCGTCCACCAGGACGGTCAGCGGGCCGTTGAAGCCGGGGCCGAAGCCCTCGGAGAGCAGGTCGTAGGCGCGGCGTTGGGTGGTGGAGGTGGGCTTGGCCTCGTCGCCGGGCAGGCCGAGCCGCAGGTCGAGCGCGGGGGCAGCGAGGACGCCGAGGCCGATCACGCCGCCGAGCAGCACGGCGAGCGGGCGGCGCAGCACGAACCGCGCCCAGCGGGAGCCGCCGTTCTCCTTCGTCGACGCCCGGTCGGCGTCGCCGCGGGCCTTGCGGACCTTGCGCGGCAGCACCTTGCGGCCGATGAAGCCGAGCAGCGCCGGGACCAGGGTGAGCGCGACCAGCACGGCGATGACGACCGTCCCGGCGGCGGCCATGCCCATCTTGGCCAGCATCGGGATGCCGACCACGGAGAGCCCGGCGAGGGCGATCACCACGGTGAGGCCGGCGAACACCACGGCGGAGCCGGCGGTGCCGACGGCCCGGCCGGCCGCCTCCTGCGGTGTCCGGCCCTCGGTCAGCTCGGCCCGGTAGCGGGAGACGATGAACACCGCGTAGTCGATGCCGACCGCGAGGCCGAGCATCATGGCGAGGGTGCCGGTGGTGCCGGACAGGCCGAGGGTGCTGCCGAGCGCGGTGATCAGCGACATGCCGAGGCCGACGCCGATGACCGCCGTGAGCAGCGGCAGCCCGGCCGCGACCAGCGAGCCGAAGGTGATCACCAGGACGACGGCGGACAGCGCCATGCCGATCGCCTCGCTGCTGCCGCCCGCGTCGGGCTTGGCCATCAGCGCGTTGCCGCCGACCTCGACCTTGAGCCCGGCGTCCCGGCCGTGCTGGGCGGCCTGCTCCAGGGCGGCCGTGGCGCCCTTGGACAGCTCGCCCGCCTTGGCGGAGTAGCTGACCGTGGCGTACGCGGTGGTGCCGTCCTTGGAGACCGCGCCCGCCTTGAACGGACTGACCGCCCCGGTGACCTGCTCGGCGTGCGCGAGCTCGTCGACCGTCCGCTCGACCGTCTGCTGGTTGGGGGCGGCCGTGATCTTCTGCCCGGTGGGCGCGACGAACACCAGCCGGGCCGAGGCGCCGTCGGCGTGGCCGCCGGGGAAGCGCTCGTTCATGAGGTCGAAGGCCTGCTGCGCTTCCGTGCCCGGCATCGAGAAGCCGTCGTCGGGTGCGGCGGGCGCCTTGGCCGCCAGGACTCCGACGACCGCCAGCACGGCGACCCAGAGCAGGGTCACCAGCCGGCGCCGGACGAAGGCCCATCGGCCCAGGCGGTAGAGGAACGTGGCCACGGGAGAGCGGACTCCTTCGGTGCGGTGCTCGGTACAGGGCGCGTGCGGGCGGGCCGTACGCCCCCCGAGGGCGAGGTCCGCCGCAGCGTGACCAATCCTTGATCGCCGACCCCTGCTCCGTCGTCGTCCCTGCGCAGGCCGTTTGCGTACTGCGGACGCAGTACGGCCCTCCCCCGTACGGAGGAGCGCACGCCCGGCGTCGGGAGTAGCCCTCCTACCTGCGGAGGAAGCAGTCGGGTCACCCGTGCGGGCGGCGACGACGGGCCGTGACCCGGCCGGGCGAAGTAGCGTGATGTGCCTGGCCCGACCGCTGTTCGTGCGGTTCGGGAGGATTCGACCTGATCGGTGCTGCTTCCGCAGCCAGCCGCCGGAGGTGCCCCATGGGCGTTCCAGCCGCCCGCATCGTGTTCGACGAGAGCGACCGCGCGGCCGTCGCCGAGGCGGTGACCGAGATGCTCACCACCGGCGCGCTCACCCTCGGTCCCTGGACCGAACGCTTCGAGCAGGCCTTCGCCGCCGAGCACGGCGCCTCGCACGCCGTCGCGGTGAGCACCGGCACGGCGGCGCTGGAGGTGATCCTGCGCACCGTCGACGTCCGGGACCGCGACGTGGTCGTTCCCGCCGTCAGCTTCTACGCGACGGCCGGCGCGGTGGTCCACGCGGGCGGGCGCCCGGTGTTCGCCGACGTCGACCCGGCCACCCTCGCGCTCTCCCCCGACACCCTCGCGGCGGCCCTCACCCCGGACACCGCCGCCGTCGTCCTGGTGCACATCGGCGGCCTCGTCACCCCGCGGGTCGACGCCCTGCGCGCGCTCTGCGACCAGCGCGGCATCCCGCTGGTCGAGGACGCCGCGCACGCCCACGGCAGCAGCGTCGGCGGGCGCGCCGCCGGAACCTTCGGGCTGGCCGGGGCCTTCTCCTTCTACCCGACGAAGGTCACCACCAGCGGCGAGGGCGGCATGATCCTCACCGAGTCGCCGGAGCTGCGCGACGAGGCCCGGATCTACCGCGACCAGGGCAAGGGCTCCTTCACCACCAACCACCACGTGCTGCTCGGCTACTCCTGGCGGATGAGCGAGCTCCACGCCGCGGTCGGCGCGGTGCACCTGCGCCGGCTCAAGGAGTTCATCGAGACCCGCCGGGCCGTGGCCCGCCGCTACGACGCGGCGCTGGCCGGGCTGGACGGCCTGGAACCGGTGCTCGAACCGCCCGGCTGCCGCGGCAACTACTACAAGTACGTGGCGCTGCTGCCGGCCGGCGCCGACCGCGCGGCGTTCAAGCGGGCGGTCGCCGAGGAGCACGGCGTGCGGCTGTCCGGCGAGGTCTACGACCTGCCGCTGCACCTCCAGCCGGTGCTCGCCCCGTACCGGCGCGGGCCGCTGCCCGTCGCCGAGGACCTCTGCGCCCGGCAGGTCTGCCTGCCGGTGCACTCCGACATGACGGAGGACGAGACGGAGCAGGTCATCGAGGCCGTCTCGGCCGTGTACCGGCAGCTGGTCGGTTAGCCGGCCGGAGCGAAGGGAGCAAGAACGTGCGGATAGCCGTCACCGGGGGCTGCGGATTCATCGGTTCACACGTCGTGGACCACCTCATCGCGGCCGGCCACGACGTCCTCGCGGTGGACACCACCGACCAGTACCTCAACCCCGACGCCGAGCACGCGCGGATCGACGTCCTCGACCTGAAGGCCCTCACCTCCGCGCTGGCGGGCAGCGAGGTGGTCTACCACCTCGCCGCGATGGCCGACGTCGAACAGGTCTCCGCCGACCCGGTCCGCGCCGTGCGGACCAACATCGACGGCACCGAGGCCGTCTTGGAGGCCGCCCGGCGCAGCGGGCTCAGCCGGACCGTGCTCGCGAGCACCGTCTGGGTCTACGGCGCCGCCCTCGCCGGCGAGCAGCTCGGCGGCGAGGAGCAGGAGCTGGACGAGCACGTACCGATCGAGCTGGAGCACAGCGGCCACCTGTACGTGGCCACCAAGCTCTCCGCCGAGATGCTCGTGCACAGCTACCGCGAGCTGTACGGGCAGCACTTCACCATCCTGCGCTACGGCATCCCGTACGGGCCCCGGATGCGCGACGAACTGGTCGTCGCCCGGTTCGTCCAGGCCGCGCTGGCCGGACGGCCGATCACCATCGCCGGCGACGGGCGGCAGAGCCGCAACTTCGTCTACGTCGAGGACCTCGCCGACGCCCACGTGCGCGCCCTCTCCCCCGCCGCCGAGGACCAGACCTTCGCCCTGGAAGGATCCACCGCCGTGTCCGTGCGCGACATCGCCGACACCGTCGACGACCTGCTCGGGCCCGTCAGCATCGAGCACATCGGCGGCCGGAAGGCCGACTACACCGGGCGGCGGATCTCCTCCGCCCAGGCCAAGCGGCTGCTCGGGTGGTCCCCGCGGACCAACTTCGCCGAGGGCGTGCGGCGGTATGCCGACTGGTACCGGGCCGCCGCCGCGTCCACCGCCACCTGACCGGGGCCGCCCGATGCCGCACGCCCTGCTGATCTCCGGCTCGCTCGGCCAGGGCCACGACGTGATGGCCCAGGCCTGCGCGGACACCCTGCGGGAACGCGGCTGGACCACCGACACCGTCGACGCGATGGCCCTGCTCGGCGAACGCTCGGGCGCGGCTGGCGAGGCCGTCTTCCGCCGGCTGCTCGACCTGCCCGGGGTGTACGACGCCTTCCACTTCTCGGCGCTGCGGCCCGGCGCGCGGCTCGCGCTGCTCGCCGACGCGGCCGCCCGCACCCGGCTCGTCCCGGCGCTGCGGAAGCTGGTCGAGGCACAACGGCCGCAGCTGGTGGTCTCGGTGTTCGCGACCGCGACCTCGGCGGTCAACCGGCTGCAGGAGTGGGGGCAGGGGCGGGAGTTCCGGCACTTCGTGTTCTGCACCGACGTGACGCCGCACCGGCTCTGGGTGCAGGAGGGCACGGACCTGTTCCTGGTCACCTCGGAGGTCGCCGCCTGCGCGGTGCGGCGCTACCGGCCGGACGCCGACATCGCCGTCGTGCCGGCGCCGCTGCGGCAGCCGTTCTACCACCCGCCGGAACGGGCCGGGGCCCGCGCAGGACTGGGCGTGCCGGCGGACGCCCGGTGCGTGCTGCTGATGTCCGGCTCCTGGGGGCTCGGGCCGCTCGCCCGCACCGCCGCCTCCCTCGCCGCCGCCGGGCCGCACGTGCTCGCGGTGGCCGGGCGCAACCGGGAACTGGAGCGCCGGCTGCGCGCCGCCGCCCGCCGGGAACCCCGGCTGCACCCGTTCGGCTACACCGACCGGGTCCCCACGCTGATGACCGCCGCCGACCTCGTCGTCACCAGCTCCGGCGACACCTGCAGCGAGGCGCGCGCGCTCGGCCGACGACTGCTGCTCCTCGACGTGGTCCAGGGTCACGGGCGCGACAACCTCCAGCACGAGCTCGAACTCGGCCACGCCGACGTCACCTCGGCCCGCCCGGCCGAGGTCGTCCGCAACGCCCTCGCGGCACTGAAGCGCCCCTCCCCCGCCCCCTCGACCGGCGCCACCCCGGAGGGCTGGCGCACCGGATTCGGGGAAGCCCTGCGCCGGGTGGGGCTGGGATAGCGGGATCCGCCCGGGACGCGGACCCTGCGGGACGGGGCGGACGCGCTGTGGCCCCCTTCGCGCCGGAGCGACCCCGACCACCGGGGCGACCGCCCCCGACCACCGGGCCGGTCCGGACCGGCGGGGCGGAGCCTTCCGGTCCGTTCAGCACGGCACCCCGTGGTCGCGGAGGGGGCCGAGGGTGAGGTGGCGGGCGCCGCAGTGGGCGGCGATCAGGGGCAGGGCGGCCAGGGTGGCACGCCAGGAGCCGGGGGCGGAGGTGCAGTCGGAGTCGTGCAGCAGGAGGGTCGCGCCGCCGGTCAGGCCGGGGCGGGCGGTCGCGTAGACGGAGGCCCCGGTGGCGTCCGCCGTCCAGTCGCGGCCCCAGGCGGTCCACAGCACGCTGCGCAGACCGAGGCGGCGGGCGGCCAGGGCCGGACCGGCCGTCAGGACGCCGTACGGCGGGCGGTACCAGAGCGGGCGGACTCCGCAGAGGTCGGTCACCGCCTCGCCGGCGCGGCGCAGTTCGCGCAGGTCGCGCGCGGGGGCCGGGTACCACTGCTGCCGGTGGAACCAGCCGTGGACGGCGGCCTCGTGGCCGCGCCGCACCAGCTCGGCGCCGAGTTCGGGGGCGCGTTCCAGCATCGCGCCGAGCAGGAAGAAGGTGGCGCGGACGCCGAGTTCGTCCAGCGCGTCGAGGACGTACGGGGTGCTGCGCGGGTCGGGGCCGTCGTCGAAGGTCAGGGCGACGTGGCCCGGGGCGGTGCCGTGGCCGGCCGTGCGCCGGGCCAGGGTGCGGCGCAGCGGGGGGAGCCGGACGGCGGCGGGGGCGAGGTGCAGGAACTCCACGGCGGCCGCGGCGGCGAGGGCTCCGGTCGCGACGGTCACCCCGGGCTCACCCGAAGCGGGAGGCCATCCGGCGGAACACGCCCGGTGCGACGCCGTGGATGCGGGCCGGGAAGCCCAGCCAGTGGGGCACGTAGAGGCGGTCGCGCTCGGTGCTGATGGTCGCGACGACGGTGTCCGCGACCCGCTCCGCCGAGACGGGGCGCGGCCGCTCCCGCTGGTACGGCGTGCCGCGCCGGTCGAAGAACGGGGTGTCCACCGCGCCCGGGAGGACCAGCCGCACCCCCACGCCCGTCCCGCGCAGCTCGTACCAGAGGCTCTCCGCGAACATCGTCAGCCCGCCCTTGGTGGCCGCGTAGCCCGACTCGTCGCGCACGCCGACCTGCCCGGCCATCGAGCCGAGCAGCACGATCCGGCCGTGGCGGCGCTCCAGCATGCCGGGCAGGAGGAGGCGGACCAGGCGCAGCGTGGCGGCGAAGTTGACCTCGATCATCCGGTCCAGGGTGTCGGAGGGGGTCTCCGCGAACGGGCCGCGCCAGCCGAGGCCCGCGCTCGCGACCAGGGCGTCCACCCGGCCGGCCTCGGCCAGGGCGGCCTCGGCGAGGCGGCGCGGACCGTCCGGCTTGCTCAGGTCCTCGGGCAGGGCCAGGCCGCCGGTGCGGTCGGCGACCTCGTCGAGGCGGGTGCGGTCGGTGCCGGAGAGCAGGGTGTGCCAGCCCGCCTCGGCCAGTCGGGTGGCGGTGGCGAGGCCGATCCCCGAGGAGGCCCCGGTGATCAGCGCGACGGGACGCTCGGGCGACGCCGCCCGCCGGGATCCGGGGTGGGGTTCCGATCGGGGTTCCTCCGCCATCGCGCACCTGCCGCTCTGAGGCCGTTTTGCCGTCCGATTTGTCCGGCAAGTCACCTTCGCACGGCGGAGCCGCCCGGGCTACCGGGGCGGGACGGCCGGCTCCGCCTCGGCGCCCGGGTGCGGCCTCGACAGCTCGGCCGACTGGCCCTCCAGTTCACCGAAGCGGGAGAGCAGGAAGGTGCCGCCCACCGCCACCGCGAAGCCCGTCAGCGCGCACCACTCGAAGCCGGGGCGTGCGGCGTCACCGAGCGCCGCCACGCCGACCAGGGCCGGGCCGAAGGTCTCGGCGACCGTCCCGGCGGCGGTCGCGGCCGTCACCGTGCCCCGCTGCAGGGCCAGTGCGTACGCGAGGTAGCCGCCGAGACCGCCGACGGCCAGGGCGTAGGTGGCCGGATCGGTCAGGATGGCGACCAGGCTGGAGGCGTCCATCACCCGCACCGCCAGGCTGGTCACCCCGAAACCGACCCCGGCCAGCAGGCCCAGCCCGGCCGCCGCCGCGGCGCCGTTGCGGCGCACCAGGACGAGGGTGGCCAGCAGCATGACGGCGGTGGTCGCGAGCAGCGCCCAGTGGAAGGCGTCCGGGGCGTGGTTCCGGCCCTCCTTGCCCGAACCCAGGGCCAGCAGGGTCAGGCCGACGACGACGGCGAGGATGCCCGCGATGTCGTTCCGGTGCAGCCGCGCGCCCAGCAGCCACACGGCGGCCAGGGCGGTGACGGCCAGACTGGCGTTGGTGACGGCCTGCACCAGGAACAGCGGGAGGCTGCGCAGGGCGACGATGCTGAGCACGAAGCCGACGATGTCCACCAGCGTTCCGATCAGGAACTGCCACGACCGCGCCAGCGCGGCCAGCAGCCCCGCCCGCACCCGGTCGGCCCGCGGGGCGGACCGCGCGCCGCGCGCCTGGAAGACCGCCCCGAAGCCGAAGCAGACGGTCGCGACCAACGCGGTGGTGAGTCCCAGCAGCATGCGTCTCCCAGCGTCGCGGGGCAGCATCGGTCCACCACCAGTCTGTCCCCGGCGTGGCGGGGGCGCACGGGTGGGTGGGACGGGCGTACGGGGCGGGCCCGGTGGACGGCGGCGAGGCCGGGGCCGCGAGGGCGCTCCGCCGGGGGGAGGCCGAGCCGGGAGGAGGGGCTGCCCACCGCCGAGGGGCGGCGACAGCTCGGGGCTGTCGCCGCCCCTGGTACCTGCGGGCCGGGTCGCGCTAGCCGAGCACGGAGGCGAGCAGCGCCGCGGTCTTGGCGACGACGGGCTCGTCCCTCACAGCAGCCTCGTCGGGCTTGGTGGTCAGGACGGCGAGAACGACGGGCGCGCCGGACGGGGTCCAGGCGATGCCGACGTCGTTGGCGGTTCCGTACCGGCCGGAGCCGGTCTTGTCGGCGAGGGCCCAGTCCGCCGGGAGGCCCTTGCGGAACCGGTTCGTACTGGTCGTGTTGCCGCGCAGCCAGGTGGTGAGCTGTTCGCGCTTGGCGCGCGGGAGGGCGTGGCCGAGGGCGAGCCGGCGGTAGGTGCGGGCGACGGCGCGCGGGGTGGTGGTGTCGGTGATGCGATCCGGTTCGGCCGAGTTGAGCTCGGACTCCCAGCGGTCCAGGCGGGTGATGCGGTCGCCGATCGAGCGGCAGAAGCCGGTGACGGCGGTCGGGCCGCCGAGCTCGCGGAGCAGCAGGTTTCCGGCGGTGTTGTCGCTGTGGTCGATGGCCGCCTTGCAGAGCTCGGCGACGGTCATGCCGTCCGCCAGGTGGCCCTTGGTCACCGTCGAGCTGTCCTCGCCGCCGGACCTCGTGATGTCATCGTGGGTGTAGTGGATCCGCTGCGCGAGGAACTCGCCGTCGTGGTCGAGGTCGCGCAGGACGGCGGCGGCAGCGAGGGTCTTGAAGACCGAGCAGATCGGGAACAGCTCGTCCGCGCGGTAGCGGACCGTCTCGCCGGTCGACACGTTCTGGGCGAACACTCCGAGGCGGACGCCGTGCTCCTGCTCCAGCGCGGCGAGCAAGCGGTGGGTATCGGATCCGCTCTCCGCGTACGCCGGACCGCTGGTCGAGGCCGTGACGGCGACTGCTGCTCCGAAGCCGAGCCCCAGGACGGCGCGGCGGCTGTGACGGGCTACCGATGACTGTGTGGACATGATCCCCCTCTATCCGAACGTCGCGGCCGGAGCCGCTTCCTGAGTCACAGGACGCGGCTCGCGCCTCGATGGTTCGTCAACGGCGGAAACCGGCGGCGGGAATGACCCGAACGGGTCAGGACCGGATGGCCACCGCCGCGTACGCGGACGCCTCCGGGGCGGAGACGGGCGGATCGTCGGGGGCCGGGCGCCACCGGGGGGTGGGGACGACGCCCGGGGCGAGGAGGGTCCAGCCCTCGAAGAAGCGTGCGAACTCGGACCGGGTGCGGGCCTGGACGGCAGTCCCGGCGGACTCGTAGATGCGGACCAGGTCGGCGATGTCCGCGGGTGCGAAGTCGGGGGTGACGTGGGTCATCACCAGGGCGCTGCCGGGGGCGAGGACGGATTTGAGGTACTCGACGAGTTCGTAGGCGCCGCGGGCGTCGGGGACGAAGTGGAGCAGGGCGTTCAGGGAGAGCGCCACGGGGCGGCCGAGGTCGATGGTGTCCCGCAGCCCGGGGGCGGCGAGCAGCCGGGCGACGTCGGTGACGTCGGCCTCGACGTAGGCGGTGCGGCCCTCGGGGGTGCCGGTGAGCAGGGCCTGGGCGTGCGAGAGGACGATCGGGTCGTTGTCGGCGTAGACGACGCGGGCCCCGGGCACGACGCGTTGGGCGACCTCGTGGAGGTTGGGCGAGGTGGGGATGCCCGTACCGATGTCGAGGAACTGGTCGAAGCCGGCCTCGGCGAGGGCGCGGGTGGAGCGGTGCATGAAGGAACGGTTGGCGCGGGCGCCGCTGCGCAGCCACGGCGCGACGGCGAGGGCGTGCCCGGCGGCCTCGCGGTCGGCGGCGAAGTTGGTGAAGCCGCCGAGGAAGTAGTCGTACATCCGGGCCGAGTGCGGCACGTTCAGCCGCAGGTCCACCCCGTCGTAGAGACCCATCGCGTTCCCCCTCGGTCCATCGCCCGTATCGCTCGCATTGCTCGCAACCGATCGAATTGCTGCCCACGGGAACCGGGAACCAACCACGGCCGGATCGATTCAACGAGCCGTCGGATCAGATGAGATGACAATCCGTATTTGCTTTGCAGCCTGGAGTGACAGGCCTGGTGGAATGAGGATGGGCACGGACAGCCCGACCCTCGGGTGGCCTGGCGAGCAGCCGACGGCCACGGAAAGCAGGCTCGATGACGATCGACAGGGGTGCCCCCGTGCGCGGGTACCGGGGTGGGACGGCAGTGGACTGCACCGGCGCGGCGGGGCCGGACCGAGGGCTCGGCACAGATCTCGGCCTCCGCCTGGACCTCACCTACGCCGCGTTCTGCGAGACGCATGAACCCGCCTGGCACGCCCTCGCGTTGACCAGGATAGGCAGTCGGGCCGACGCCACGCTGGTGGTCGAGGCGGTGAAGGCCGACCTGGCCCGCTGCTGGCCCCAGGTGCTGCGGTTCGAGGAACCGGCCGCGTACACCTGGCGGTTGGCCAACCGGCACGTCTCGGACTGGGTCTCCGCCGAGGAGCCGGTGGAGGTGGAGGCGGTCACCTTCGCGGCGGTGATCAACGCGTTCAAGCAGGTGGCGAAGGGGCTGCTGCAGAGCGAGGCGGACGAGGTGCGGCTCTACGCGGCGATCCTCGAACTCCCGGACCGGCAAAGGGACGTGGTGATCCTGCGCTATCTGCTCGGCCTGCACGTGAAGGTGATCGCGGCGTACCTGGGGCGTCCGGTGGCGACGGTGCACTCCAACCTGCGGCACGCCCGCGAACGGCTGGCTCGCCGCCTCGGGGTGGGCGAACTCCCGGACCGCGGGGGTGAACTGTGACCGACCGGCGGGCGGGCGAGGCGCCGAGCGGGGCGGGCACGACCGGCGGACCGGGCACGACGGGCGGGCCACGCACCGCGGGCGGGGGTCGCGCGGTGATCCACGTGCCCCGGCCCGAACGCGCCCACGCCGAGCGGATCGCGGCGGTGCGCCAGGCCCGGCTGACCGCCGCGCCGACCCACCTGCCGTCCGAGTACGAGCAGGCCACCTTCGAGCTGGGCCTGGTGGTGGCCCTGGTACTGGGTGCGCCGGACGCCTCGCGCGGGCTCGACCTGCTGGTGAACGCGCGCCGGATCCAGCCGGAGGGGGCGGAGGTGTTCGGCGCGCTGCTGTACGCCACCGGCAAGGAGGAGGGCGCCGAGTTCTGGTGGCGCTTCGCGGCGGGCTCGGGCAGCGGGACGGCCGCGTACTGCCTGCACCTGCACCACCTGATGCTCGGCGAGACCGAGGACGCCGACTACTGGCGGGCCTGGTCGGACCAGCTGTCCATGGCTGAACGCGCGCCCGGGCCCAGGCCGTTGCGGATGGGCAGACCGCTGCTGCCGGCGGACGTCCGGCGTGACATCCTGTCCCGGGTGCACCGGGGGCTGGCACCGCAACTGCCGCCCGCACTGGTCGCCGTGATCGACCGGCTGCCGCTGCAGGGCGACGACGCGGAGGAGGTCCCGAGCCCGTGGGGGCTCACCTCGGGGGCCACCTCCGCGTGCTCGTGGGACCTCCCGTGGGGGTTCGGCGACGACGGCGAGGAATCACGGGGCTGAGTCGCCGGGGTGAGCGCACCGGACGCGGTGGCGTACCCGCAGCGGACTCGTTGGAGTGAGCGGCCCGCGCCCGCCCGGAATCATCCCTTCAGGTGAGTGCGGACAGCCGGGCGACGATCTCCGGGTCGCGCCCGTCTCCGGCCAACACCTCCTCGCCGTCCGCCGTCGCACGCCGGACCACGTAGTGGTGCGGCGCCATCGCGGTGTCCCGGCCCGGCAGGGCGGCGACGACGGCGCGGTGCGCGGTGGCGGGATCGAGCGCGGGATCGTCGGTGGCGATCTCGGCCACCAGCCTCCCCTCGGCCAGGGACAGTCGGTGGGGGCCGACGGCGGTGTCCACGAGGGCGCGGACGGCCGCGAGGTCGATCCAGGAACCGTCGACCAGCCGCCATTCGCCGCCGAGCCGTTCGGCCGGCGGGCCGAGCACGGCGGGCAGGTCGGCGAGCAGCACCGGCCCGTCGGCGGCGGCCGCGAGCACGGCGAGCAGCGCCCGGGCGAAGCCCTCGGTCTCCTCGGCGTCGAGCACCTGGGGGCAGGCGACGAGGACGAAGTCCAGGCTGCCGGTGATCCGCAGGATCGCCAGCATCAGCCGGACCGGCAGCGGTGGGCCGGGCAGCGGGGTCAGCTCGGGGTCGACGGACGGCGGCGGCTGGGCGTCGGCGACGGCCGGCGGGACGGTGAGGCTCAGGTCGTTCACGACCACCTGGCGGGCGAACCGGGAGCCGCGCTGATGAGCGACGTCCTCGACCAGCTGCCAGACCTGCTCGGCGTCCAGGACACTGTTCCAATAGGCTTTCAGCGATGCCGACTTGGCGCGGCCGATCAGCTGGTCGAGATCGGCCGCGTCGGCGTCCAGCAGGATCAGCGCGTCCTGCGCGAGGGTGCCGACGTGGTCGATCAGCTCGGCCTGGTGACGGTTGGCGGAGAGCGCCGACATCACCAGTTCTCCCCGGCGGCCGGCCCGGTGGGCGACCAGCGCGGCGAAGGCGGCGAGCAGGACGACGGACGGGCTGGCGCCGACCCGGCGGCAGACGGCGGCCAGGTGGTCGGCCGCCGAGGTCGAGCGCACCATCAGCGCGGTGTGGTCGCGCGGCGGGCCGGTGACGCGCGGGTCCGCGAAGACGGTCTGCGGGCCGCTGCCCAGCACCCGGGCCCAGTGCCGCAGTCCGGCCGCCGCCTTGCGGCGGCCCTGTCGGCTCTGCTCCGCGGCCGCGAGCCGCAGCGGCGTCGGGGCCACGACCGGCGGCAGCTCCGTTCCGGCGGCGAGGGCGTACCAGTCCTGGATCAGCACGGCGGTGGCGGCGCCGTCGGCGCCCGCGTGGCAGACCACGGCCACCAGTCGGAGCAGCCGCTCACCCCGGGCGACCAGGGTGAACCGGACCCGGGGCGCCACCGCCAGGTCCAGCGGGACGGCGACGCCGGCGCGTCCCAGCTCGCCCGCCAGGGAGTCCAGCCGGCCGTCGTCGTGGTCGTCCGCCTCGACCACCGTCACGGTGAAACGCCCGCTCGGGTGCACCACTTGGCGGACCGGGAAGCCGTCCGGGCCGGGGCCCGCCGGGAAGGAGGTGCGCAGCGACTCGTGTCGCTCGACCAGCAGCCTCAGCGCCACCAGGCCGGCCGGGACCGAGGTGCCGGGCGGCACCGGCCACACGGAGTCCTTGTTGATCCGCTCCGGGGCGTCGCTCCGGATACAGCGGATCATGTTGTCCTGGCCGCGGGTGAGCGGGCCGGATCCGCTGCTCGCGGCGGCGAAGCGGACGGCGAACTGCCCAGCGGCCGGTCGCGGGTCGGGCTCGGCCGGGTCGGGCTCGGCCGGGTCGGGCGGAGGCGTCTTGCGCGGAGCCGCCTCGCGGAGAATCAGGTCGTGCAGAGTCACGTCGTACGTGCCTTTCGGCTCGCCGGGAGGGGCTCAGCGGGGGTGTGATCGGGACGCTACCAGCGACCCGCAGACTGGTCCAGACCAAAGCTCGCCGGATCCAGTCATCCGTCAACTCGACTGCCAGACGAGAGGGTTGACATGTAACGGCGACTCGCCCAGCAGCGCCACGGCAGCCCGGAACGGCCCCGGGACGGGCACGTCGCAGACCGTGGCCGGACCGACGCCGAGCCCACCGGGGTCGGCCACCAGCACCGGGGACGGACCCACCACGGACACGCCGAAGGACTGCGCCAGCCGCCCGCCGTACGCCTTCACGCAGGCCTCGCGGCGACACCACAGCCCGGTGAAGCGGGCCGCCCGTTCGGACGGCTCGCCGGGTTCGGCGACGAAGCGCTGCTCCTCGAAGGGGAACCAGCGCGCGGCCATCCGCTCGGCCGTCCGGACCTCGTGGAGCCGCTCGACGTCGACGCCGACCGCCCGCTGCTCGGCCAGGGCCAGCACCGCGAGCTCGCCCGAGGCCGACCAACTGACCCGCAGGCCACCGGCGTCCGCGGCCTCGGGTTTGCCGTTCGGGCCGCGCTGCCAGCGGACCCCGGCCGGGGGCCGGCCGAGCCGGGCGCCGACCACCCGCCGGACGGCGCCGCGCACCACGGTGAAGCGGTCACGCAGCACCGGGTCCATGCCGTCGGCCCGCGCGCGCTCCTCCGGGTCGAGCAGCTGCCACAGGTCCGCGACGACCTCCGCGGGCGGGCCGGTGTCGATGAGCCAGCACTCGACCTCGCCCGGGGCCCCGCTCATGACAGCGCCACCGTGCTGAGCACCCCGAGTCGCCGGTCGTACCCGGCGAGCAGGACCGGCCGCTCCTCCCGCCGCCACCGCGGCAGGTGTCCGGCCAGCTGAGCCCAGAGACCGGTGAAGGGCTGGGCGGGCGGCTCCCCGGCGTCGAAGCCGCCGTCGCGCACGACCACCGCCCGCGCCCCCAGCTCCGCGGCCCGTGCCCGCACCGCGTCCTCCGGCGGACCGGCACCGGTGGCCTGACGAACGGCCAGCTCGGCGCCGGGGGCCTCCTCGCAGACCAGCACGACCGCCGCGTGCCGCTCCGGCAACGGGACCGGCTCCGACGGCCGGTAGTGCAGCGCGGTCTGCTCGGCGAGCACCACCACGGCCCGACGGCAGGCGCCGGTGCGGTGGTGGTCGGCGGCCAGCCGCAGCGCGGTGAACGCCGCGGCGGTGCCCTGGTCGCAGATGGCGAAGGCGAGCGGCTCGCCCGGGACGGACCGGCCGAGCGCGAGCGAGGACGGCGCGCCGGGGCGGACGTCCGGGGTGTCGAAGGCGAGGATCAGCAGGTCCACCGGCTCGTCCTCGGCGAGTGCCTCGCGCAGCAGTCCGGCGGCCAGCTCCTCGTACGAGTGGCCGACGCCCTCGCGCAGCAGGTCCTCGCGCAGCGGCAGGCCGTAGGGGCGGACCAGATCGGAGACGAACACCCGCAGGTCCGGGTCGAGCGAGGTCTCCGAGCGGCCGTCGAAGCGGCGGGCGAGCGCCCGGGTGATCCGCAGGCCGCAGGGGCCGGGGGGCACCCGGTCAGTCCTCGGGGATGACGTGCCCGGCGACGTAGTCGGCGAGCCTGGTGACCGAACGCAGGTCGTCCTCGGTGATCTGCTCGACGTCCACCTGGATGTCCAGCGACTCCTCGAGTTCCAGGATGAGCTCGATGGTGCCGGCGGAGGTGAGGCCGAGGTCGTCGAAGAGGCAGGCGTCCTGCGGGATCTCGGGCAGTTCGCGCTTGAGGACGCGCGGCAGGAGTTCGCCGATGCCGTGCAGGACGCGCTCGCGCAGCTCGGGGTCAGTGGTCTGGACCACGGGTTCTGACATGGGGGTACCGTCCCGTCGTACGTGGGAAGTGCGCCCGGAGGGCTCTGGGGTGTGGCCGACGATCCCGGGCGGCCGACCGGCAACCGGCAGGTCACCCGGCAGGTCGTCGGCAGATCATCGGCAGGTCGTCAGCACTGCATCGCCATCGCGGAGAAGGTGGCTCCGACACCGGCGGCGGCGATCAGGTAGCGGTCGCCGCGGCGGAGCAGCCCCCGCGTGATGGCGGTGTGAAGATTGATGAGGCCGTCTGCAGCGAAACTGTGCCCGACCGACCGCACGTTGTCCAGCACGACTTTCTCGACCGGGTAGCCGATGCGCCGCGCGATCATCCGCCAGGACGCCTGGTTGACGTTGTGCGGGAGGATCGCGGCCAGGTCACCGAGACCGAGGCCGGCCCGGTCGAGGGCGGCCTCGATCGCCTCGACCATGACGTCCGGGTACTCGCGCTGGTAGCGGGCGAGCAGGTCCGGGTCCTCGGCCAACCGGCCGTCGTACTCCGGGCGCTGGCGCACCGCGAAGGAGAGCACCCGGTGCCGCTCGCCCCCGGCGCTCACCAGGCAGGCGGCCGCGCCCTCGGCGAAGATGCCGGTCTCCGGCACCACCTGGGCGTCCCTGGTGAAGGTCTTCTCCCCCGCCAGGACCAGCGCGAGCGCCGCCGGGTCGGGGTCGGACGTCAGCACGCGGCCGGCCAGGTCGATGGCCAGCAGGCCCACCGCGCAGGCGTGGTGGGTCACCGTGAAGGCGTTGGCGTGCCCGAGGCCGCGCGCGGCGAGCAGCTCGTGCAGGGGGTTGAGCGGGTGGGGCACCGCCACCGGCATGCTGCGGGCGTGGATCACGAAGCGGATGTCGCGTTCGCGTCCGCGCAGCTCCGGCAGGCCGGCCAGGGCGGCTTCGAGCAGGTCGGGCAGCGTCCCGGCCGGATCCAGACGCAGCTGGTCCAGGCCGTGGAAGCGGCGGAAGAGACGGAGTTGACGTGGGGTCAGGCCGATGCGCTCGCCCACCGCCTCGATGGGGACGGCGTGTGGGGGGAGGTGAACGGCCACTGCCTCCAGTGCGGTCACGCGGGCTAGTATTCCGACGCCCGCCGGGTCGCACAAGTGATCTCGAATCCGAGACCGGGCCCGGGGCCCGTCCTCGAACCTCCTTGCGACCGCGCTCCGGAAGCCGTCAACTGCGCTCCGGTGCGGTCGCGTTCACCCCCGCGCCGTCGAGCAGGTGGGAGATCCCTGATGTCGCATCCCGAACGCCCGCCATCCGCCCAGCCCTTGGATCCGGAGCTGGTCGCCCTCGTGGTCGAGGTGGCCGGCGCGCCGCCCGGCTGGGCGCGCCACGTCACCCCGGACGCCCGGCTGGACGGCGACCTGCTGCTGGACGAGGCCGAACTCGCCGCGCTGGCCGAGCGCCTGCGCGAACGCTTCGGCCCGGCCGCCGACCTGGCCGCGCTGCGTGCCGGGCTGGACCTGGCCGGCCTGGAGGCACTGACCGTCGCCGACCTGCAGCGACTGCTCCCCGAGGACGGCGCCCGGTGACCCGGTTCCTGCTGGTGATGCCCCCGTTGACCGGACACGTCAACCCGGCCGCGGGCATCGCCGCCGAACTGACCGCGCGCGGCCACGCGGTCGCCTGGACCGGTACGGAGTCCGTGCTGCGCCCGCTGCTCGGCGACGGGGCCCGCGTCCTCGGCACCGGCACCCGGGCGTTCCGGGCGCAGGGCGGGCACGGGCTGGCCGCGCTGCGCTCGCTCTGGGAGGGCTTCATCGTCCCGTACGCGCGGTTCACCGCGAAGCCGCTGGACGCGGTCGTGCGGGAGTACCGGCCGGACGTGCTGCTGGTGGACCAGCACACCCCGGCGGGCGCGCTGGTCGCGCACCGGCACGGCCTGCCGTGGGCGAGCTTCGCGCCCGGGGCGATGGAACTGGGCCGGCCCTACCGCGCGTTGCCGCAGGTCGAGGCGTGGATGACCGGCCTGTTGCGCGGGCTGTGGGAGCGCGCCCGGCTGCCGGCGGAGGAGTACGTCGACCCGCGCTTCTCGCCCGCGCTGGTGCTGGCCACCACCGGCCCGGCGCTGACCGGCCGCGCCGCGCCGGCGCATCACGCGCAGGTCGGGCCGGTGATCGCGGCGCGGCCGCACGATCCCGGGTTCCCGTGGGAGCGGCTGCTGCCGGGCCGGCGGCGGGTGCTGGTCACCATGGGGACGCTGGCCGGGGAGCTGGGCGCGGACTTCCTCGCCCGGGCCGCACGGGCGCTGGAGCTGTGCGGCGAGGACGTGCAGCCGGTGTTCGCGGCGCCGCCCGAGCTGCTGCCCGAACTCCCGGCGCGGGCCGTCGCGGTGGACCGGGCGCCGGTGCCGGCGCTGATGGCGCGCGGTGTGCTGGACGCGGTGCTGTGCCACGGCGGGATGAACACCGTGGGCGAGGCCCTGGCGCACGGTCTGCCGCTGGTCACCGCGCCGATCCGGCACGACCAGCCGTTCGTCGCCGCGCAGGTGGCGGCGGCCGGGGCCGGGCTCCGGGTGCCGTTCGCCCGGGTCGCCCCGGAGCGGCTGGCGGACGCACTGGGGGCCGTGTTGGGGACAACGGGCCATCGGGACGCGGCGGTTCGGGTCGGGACGGACCTGCTGGCCGGCGGCGGTGCGCCGGCCGCCGCGGACCGGCTGGAGGCACTCGGCTGACCGGGCCGGCCCGGAAGTCCCCTTAGCAGAACCGGAGATCACACGTCCATTGGTCTAGGCCATTGTTTCCGGGCCGGAGTTCGCCCTAGGGTGTCGCAGCAGCACCGCCCTCCGCAGGTGCCGAGCACCGCCTTCCCAGGTGCCGTGGCGGCCCATCCCCGTACGGGAGTTCCGGTTGATCGAGACCACGGGACTGCGCAAGTCCTACCGCAAGAAGACCTCCCGCCGCAGCGGCGACAGCCCGACCGTCGACGCCGTGCGCGGCATCGACCTGTCCGTCGCCGCCGGCGAGATCTACGGTTTCCTCGGCCCCAACGGCGCCGGGAAGACCACCACCCTGCGCATGCTGGCCACCCTCATCCGCCCCGACGGCGGCCGGGCCGTCATCGCCGGGGCCGACCTGTTCACCGACCCGGCCGCGGTCCGCCGCCGGATCGGCTACGTCGCCCAGGGCGGCGGCACCACCGACAACGTCAGCGCCCGCGAGGAGTTGGTGCTGCAGGGCCGGATGTACGGCGCGGCCAAGGCACAGGCCGTCCGGGCCGCCGAGGACGCACTCAAGGCCTTCGACCTCGGCGAGTTCGGCGACCGGCCGTGCGCCACCTACTCCGGCGGCCAGCGCCGCCGGGTGGACATCGCACTCGGGGTGATCCACCGGCCGCGGGTGCTGTTCCTGGACGAGCCGACGGTCGGACTGGACCCGGCCAGCCGGGCGCACGTCTGGGAGGAGATCCGCCGGCTGCGCACCGAGGGCATGACCGTCGTGGTCACCACGCACTACCTGGACGAGGCCGACGCGCTCTGCGACCGGGTCGCCATCGTCGACCACGGCCACGTCGTCGCCGAGGGCACCCCCGAGGCGCTCAAACGGGAGATCTCCGGCGACGTCGTCCTGGTCGGCCTGGACGCCGGGGAGGGCGCCGCCGAACGGGCGGCCGAGGTCCTGCGCCCGCAGCCGTACCTGCACCGGCTGGAGCCCGACGGGGACCAGGGGCTGCGGCTGTACCTGGAGGACGGCGCCGCCGCCGTCCCGCAGCTGCTGCGCGCCCTGGACGCGGCGGGCGTGACGCCCGGCACCGTCCAGCTCCAACGGCCCAGCCTGGACGACGTGTTCCTGGCCCGCACCGGACGCTCCCTGCGCCAGTCCTGACCCGCGCCGACACCCGTTGACCCGCGCCCGCCACCCTGCCCCGTACGACCCCCTGGGGAGACCGTGAAGCTCGCCCGCGACACCTGGCTGGTCTTCCAGCGCCAGCTGCTGCTCATGATCCGCACCCCGGTCTGGATCGCCGTCGGCATCATCCAGCCCCTGTTCTACCTCCTGCTGTTCGCCCCGCTCCTGAAGAAGGTACTCGCCCCCGAGGGCGCGAACAGCTACGCCGACGCCTACCAGGTGTACGTGCCGGGCCTGTTGGCGGTGCTGTGCATCTTCGGCGGGCTGTTCACCGGCTTCAGCCTGCTCGGCGAGCTCAAGGCCGGGATCATCGAACGCTCCCGGGTGACCCCGGTGAGCCGGTTGGCGCTGCTGCTCGGACGGGCGCTGCGGGAGATGGTGGCGCTGCTGGTGCAGGCCGTCCTGATCACGCTGATCGCGCTGCCGTTCGGGCTGCGGGTGAGCCCGCTGAACCTGCTGCTCGCCTACCTGCTGCTGGGGCTGCTGGCGCTGATGACCTCGGCGATCTCCTTCGGCATCGCCCTGATGGTGCCGGCCGACGCGGCGATGGCGCCGGTGGTGAACACCATCGCGCAGCCGATCGCGCTGCTGTCCGGGGTGCTGCTGCCGCTCACCCTGGCGCCGGAGTGGCTGCAGCAGCTCGCCCGGTGGAACCCCTTCTACTGGGCGGTGGAGGGCATGCGCGCGCTGTTCTCCGGGCACGCC
The DNA here is from genome assembly GCF_040302665.1 of Kitasatospora sp. NPDC097691. Classification (NCBI taxonomy): domain Bacteria; kingdom Bacillati; phylum Actinomycetota; class Actinomycetes; order Kitasatosporales; family Streptomycetaceae; genus Kitasatospora; species Kitasatospora sp. NPDC097691. Next base: position 199,621 of record NZ_JBEORY010000001.1, read on the forward strand.
GGGGACAGCGCGGTCTGGCAGGGGCTGCTGGTGGTCGTGGTGATGACCGCACTGGCGGTGTACTGGTCGGCCCGGCTGTTCTCCACCCGGGTGCGCTGAGCCGGGCGCTGAGCCTGGCGCCCAGACGGTCGCCCGGACCGGCACGGAGACGGCACAGGGCGGGGCCCGGCTCGCGGCGAGCCGGGCCCCGTCGGCGTGCGCGACGCTCAGGAGGTGATGAAGGCCGCCAACTTCGCGACACCGTCGATGATCTGAGCCTGCGTCAGTGAACTGATGGAGAGCCGCAGGCGGTGCTCGCCACCGCCCGCCGGGTAGAACGGCGCCATCGGTGTCCACAGCACCCCGTGGTCGCGGGCGCAGCGCTCCATCGCCGCGTCGTCGGCGGTGAAGGGCACCGTCAGCACGGCGAAGAAGCCGCCGTCCGGCCGGTTCCAGGAGACGCCCAGGCGGCGCCGCTCGGAGGCCGGGAAGTGCCGGTCCAGCTCCCGCAGCAGGGTGTCCAGGCCGGCCGCGTAGTGCGCCGTGGCGCGGGCGTTGGCCGCGCGCAGGCGGCAGTCGTGGGCCAGCAGCATGCCGCCGATGACGGCCTGGCTGAGCGCGGGCGTGTTGACCGTCGTCATGCTCTTCAGTTTGGCCAGCTCGTCGGCGAGCAGACTGCTGCGCCCGCCCGGGCCGGCCACCTCCTGGTCGGCGACGACGTAGCCGAGCCGGGCGCCGGGGAAGCAGGTCTTGGCGAAGGATCCCAGGTGGACGACCTGGCCGCGGCGGTCCAGCGCCTTGAGGGTGGGCCGCAGGCCCGGGGTGCGCGCGAAGAAGCCGTACGGGTTGTCCTCGATGACCAGGACGCCCTCCTCGGCGGCCGCCTCCAGCAGCCGGGTGCGGGCGTCGACCGGCATGCTGGTGCCGGAGGGGTTGGCGAAGTCCGGGACGACGTAGAGGGCGCGCGGGCGGCGCCCCTCGGCGCGGACGGCCCGGGCGGCGGCGAGCACGGCCTGCGGGTCGGGTCCGCCGTCCGGGCCCTCGGGGACCGGCCGGGTGGTCAGGTCGAGCAGCCGGGCGGCGCCGGTGACGCCGACGTAGCAGGGCGAGCTGACCAGCAGGACGTCGTCCGGGCCCGCGCAGAGCGCGCGCAGGGTGAGCAGCATGCCCTCCTGGGCGCCGACGGTGAGCACCAGGGACTCGGGGTCGACGGTCAGGCCCTCGTCGTTGGCGAGGGTGCGGGCCACGAGGTCGGCGATGATGCCCTTGGTGGGGCCGTACTGGAACAGCGCGGTGCGTACGGCGTCCCGGTCGAGCCCGCGCCCGACGAGGTGGGCGAGGAAGCGGTCCAGGTGGGCCGGGACGTCCTCGGGCTCGAAGAAGCCCTCGTAGGGGCGGCCTGGGGCGAAGGAGACGGCCCCGGGGTAGCGGGTGGTGACCTCGTTGAGGAAGGTCATCGCGTCCAGCAGCGGGTCCGCGAGGGAGGCGTGCAGGTCTTCCAGCGGGAGCCTCACCGCAGGGCCTCCCGCAGCCGCTCGGCGGCGTACGCCTGGGCTTCGGCGGCGGCGTCCAGGGTGCCCGTCATGGCGAAGAAGCCGTGCGGCACGCCCCGGAACCGGCGCAGTTCCACCGGGACCCCGGCCGCGCGCAGCGCCTCGGCGTACTGCTCGCCCTCGTCGCGCAGCGGGTCGTACTCGGCGGTGAGGACGGTCGCGGGCGGCAGGCCGGCCAGGGTGGCGGCGCGCAGCGGGGAGGCGTAGGGGGACGTGCCGTCGACCGGGTCGGCCAGGTAGTGGCCCCAGTACCAGGCGACGGAGCGGCGGTTGAAGAACAGCGGGTCGTCGTGTTCGCGCAGCGAGGGGGTGTCGGCGCGGTGGTCGGTGTTGGGGTAGACGAGCAGTTGGTGGCGCAGGGCGGGGCCGCCGTCGGCGCGCAGCACGAGGGTCAGGGCGGCGGTGAGGTTGCCGCCGGCGCTGTCGCCGCCGACCGCCAGGCGCTCCGGGTCGATGCCGAACTCCTCGGCGCGTTCGACCAGGCGCAGGAGCGCGGCCCGGCAGTCGTGCAGGGCCGCGGGGAAGGGGTGTTCGGGGGCGAGCCGGTAGCCGACGGAGGCGGTGACGCAGCCGACGGCGTTGGTGAGCCGGCGGCAGACGGCGTCGCTGGTGTCGGGCGAGCCGAGGGTCCAGCCGCCGCCGAACAGGTAGAGCAGGGCGGGCAGTGCGCGGCCGGGCGGTTCGGGGCGGTAGAGCCGCAGGGCGAGTTCGCCGTCGGGGCCCTTGATCCGGTGTTCCTCGACCGCGGCGACCGGCTCGGGGGTGCCGGCCGCGGCGCGGATGTCGGCGAGGTCGGCGGCGCGGGCCTCGGCGAGGGTGAGGGTGTAGAGCGGCGGTGCGCCGCTGCTCGCGCGCCGGGCGCGCAGGGCCTCGGCCTGGGGGTGCAGGGGCATGGGTGGTCCCGTTCTGGAGCGGCGGGGGGGTCGGTGGGAGGCGGGCGGTTCAGCGGGGTGGTCGGGCGGCCGGCCGGGGTGGTCGGCGGGCGGTCAGCGGTCGGCCTCGACGTAGATGGTCTCGTCGGTGCGGAAGGCCGTGTCGAGGTCGGCGACGTCCGGCCGGGCGCCCTGCCGGTAGGCGCAGGGGCGGATCTGCCCGGGTGCGAAGCCGGCCAGGGTGAGGACGTGCCGCAGCTCGTCCAGGTCGTAGATCCACTGGTGGCCGAAGTGGCGGAAGATCTGGTTGACCAGGAAGGCCGGGCGGGCGGGCATCGGCGGGCCGAAGCCGAGGGTGGTCAGGCGGCGGCGGTGCTTGGCGAGGAAGCCGTCGCCGGTGGCGTAGCCGACCAGGTAGCGGGCGAGGTCGGGGGTGGTCAGGCGCAGGACGCCGCCGGGGCGCAGCACCCGACGGGCCTCGCGCAGCCAGCCGACCGCGACGGGCATGGTGACGTGCTCGATGAGGTGCTCGGCGTACACCCAGTCGACGCTGGCGTCGGCGAAGGGCAGCGGTTCGGCGATGTCGAGCCGGGTGAACCAGCGGTCGCCGTCGACTCGGTACAGGGTGCCGGGCTCGGCGGTGGCCTCCGGTCCGTTGCCGGGTCCGGTGCGCAGGGCGCCGAGGTCGGTGCCGAGGCCGTGCGGGTGGGCGGTCCGGAATGCGGCGAACTCGATTCCGGTGACGCCGAGTTCACGGAAGTCCGGGTGGTCGTGCGGCAGTCCGCCGGGGTGCGCTTCGAGCGTTTCGCAGGTGGCGACCTGCGCGCTGAAGGCGTCCAGGCGGGCGGCCAGGCCGTCGGGGTCGTCCCAGTCCCAGCCGGGGAATCGGTCGGTCTGCTCGGTCATCCGGGTCTCTCTCTCGAAGGTACGTGGTGCGGGTGTCGCGCGGTTCAGCCGACGGCGCCGGGCCAGGGGGCGCAGGGCCAGGGGGCGAGGGCCGTGCGGTCCAGGTCGGCGAGCCGGGGTCGGCCCAACAGGGCCATGGTGTGCTCCAGTTCCTCGCGCAGCAGGTCGAGCACCCGGTGCACGCCGGCCTCGCCGTCGGTGGCGAGGCCCCAGAACGCCGGACGGCCGACCAGCACGGCGCGGGCACCGAGGGCGAGGGCGACGGCGATGTCCGCGCCGGTGCGCACACCGCCGTCGAGCAGGACGGGCAGGTCGGCGGGGACGGCTTCGACGACCTCGGGCAGGGCGGCCAGGGCTGGTACGGCTCCGTCGAGTTGGCGTCCGCCGTGATTGGAGACCAGGACGGCGTCGGCGCCGTGCTCGACGGCGAGCCGGGCGTCCTCGGCGGTGAGGATGCCCTTGAGGACCAGCGGCAGCCGGGTGCGCCCGCGCAGCCAGGCGAGGTCGCCCCAGCTCAGGGTGGGGTCGAACTGCTCGCGGGCGTGCTCGGCGATGCCCGAACTTCCGTTCGCGGCCCGGTGACTGGCGGCCATCAGGGCCGGGTCCAGGTTGACCGCGCGGACGGCGGTCGGGATGGCGAAGCCGTTGCGCAGGTCGCGCAGCCGGCGGCCGATCCGGGGGGCGTCCACGGTCAGCACCAGTGCGCGGTAGCCGGCCGCCTCGGCGCGTTCCACCAGGGCGGCGAGGACGGCGCGTTCGCGCAGCCAGTACAGCTGCAGCCAGAGCGGGCCGGTGGCGGCCTCGGCGATCTCCTCCAGGGTGCGGCTGGCGAACATCCCGGCGACCAGCAGGGCGCCGGCGCGGCCGGCGGCGCGCGCGGTGGCGGCCTCGCCCTCCGGGTCGACCAGGCGGTGGTAGGCCATCGGGGCGATCCCCAGCGGGAGGGCGAGCGGTGTGCCGAGCAGGGTCAGCGCCGGATCGCAGGCGGAGACGTCGACCAGGGTGCGCGGACGCAGCGCATAGCGCCCGAACATCTCCCGGTTTGCCGCCAGGGTGCGTTCCGCGCCGCTGCCGCCTTCGATGAAATCCCAGATTTCCGGGGGAAGTTGTTCGCGCGCCGTGCGCTCGATCCCGGCCAGAGTGAGTACTCCCACGGGCGTTCCTCGTTCCCGGACGGCCACGCGCGGGCCAGTCCCGGTTCGGCAGCGTAGGAGCAACAGCCACATTGGTATAGACCTTGATTTGACCAAACGTCTGTGCCATGGTCTGGCAACGGAATTGACCGCTTTGGTTGTGAACGGCGTTCATGTCAAATCCCCTCACTTGTGTGGAGCCGCGTTGACCGGCTTTTCCTCTTCACTTCCGCCTTCCGCGACACCGCCGCACTGCGACGCACCGGACGACTGGGTCGACCGCCTGCTGCTGGCCGGCCCCGGCGGCGAGGAGTGCCTGCACCTCGGCGCCCCGCTCGACCGGGACGCCCTGCGCGCCCTGGTCGACGAGCAGTCCGTGCGGCTGGCGGCGGCCGGGCTGGGCCCCGGCGGGACGGCGGCGCTGCGGCTGCCCCCCTCGGTGGCGTTCGTCGCCGTACTGCTGGCATGCTGGCGGCTGGGCGCCCAAGTCGCCCTGCTCGACCACCGGTTGACCGATCACGAGATCGACGCGGCGGTGGCGCGGCTGGCCCCGCAGGTGCTGGTAGGCTCCGCCCACCGGCCCGCGGCGGCACTGCGCGGCTTCTCCGAGGTAGAGCCGGTGGCCGTCCCGCTGCCGGACGGACGACTGGCCCGCACCGGGCACGCGTTGATCCAGCTCAGCTCCGGATCGACCGGTCCGGCCAAGGTCATCGCCCGTACCGCCACCGACCTGCTGCGTGAACTCGACTGCTACCGAAGGCTGGTGGGGTTCCCCGGCGAGGGCGAGCGGGTCGTCCTGCTCTCCTCGGTCGTGCACGTGCTCGGTCTGGTCGGCGGGCTGCTCAACGGCCTGTACGCCCGTGCCGCGCTCACCGTGCCGGAGCGGATGACGGCGGCGGGCATCCTCGCCGCGGTCGCCGGCTCCGACCGGCCGACCACCGTCGTCGGGGTGCCGTTCCACGCCGAACTGCTGGCGGGGGCGGTCGCTCCCCCGGCGCTGCCGCGGCTGCGACGGATGATCGTCGCGGGTGAACTGGTCCGCCCGGGCCTGCCCGCGCTGTTCACCGATCGCTACGGCGTCCCGCTCGGCACCATGTACGGGATGACCGAGACCGGGGTCATCGCCACCGACCTCGACGGCACGCTCCACCCGGCCAAGCGCCCCGTCCACGGGATGCGACTGCGCCTGGTGAACGGCGAGTTGCAGCTCGGCGCGGCGTCCTCCCCCTACCCCGGACCGGACGACCCGACGCGCTGGTCGGACGGCTGGCTGCACACCCGGGACGCGGCCGAGCTGGACGAGGCCGACGGCCTGGTCACCGTGCTCGGCCGACTCGACTCCCAGGTGTCGATCGGCGGCCTGAAGGTCGACCTCACCGAGGTCGAGCAGACCCTCACCGCACTGCCCGAGGTCCGCGAGGCCGTGGTCGTCTTCGACGACGGCGCGATCGAGGCCTACCTGGCCACCGAACCCGACGCCGACCTCGCCCTGCTCCGGGCCGGACTGGAGCGCCGCCTCGCCGCCTACAAGCGGCCGCGTCGCCTCGCCCTGCTCCCCGCCCTCCCCCGCACCGCCACCGGAAAGCTGCTGCGCGACCCGGCCGCCCTGCGCGACACCGCCACGGCCGGCGCGGCCGGCTCACGCTGAACCACGCACGGCCGCGCACCCCCGCACGTACGCACCAGAACCCCGACAAGGAGCACCACCCATGCAGGACCGCATCCGCGCGTTCGTCCTCGCCGCCCTGACCGAGATGCAGTACGACGTCTCCGAGGTCACCGGGGACACCGACCTCGGCCCGGCCGGGCTGGACCTCGAATCCCTCGCGCTGGCCGACCTCTCGGTGCAGGTCGAGGACGAGTACGGGATCAAGTTCGACCTGGACGAGATGGAGACCACGGCGATGATGACGCTGGACGAGTTCACCGCCGACGTCGCCCGGCGGATCGACGCCCTCGCCGCCACCTCCGGCAGCGCCGCGTGACCGGCACCCCGCGTCCGGACGACCTACCGGACCGGGCCGAGGTGCTCACGATGCTGGCGGCGTTCGGGCAGCGCGCCGCCGACACCGTGCCCGAGGAACTGGGATCGCTCGAACTCACCTGGCTCGTCGCCGAGTTCGAGCAGCGCTACGGCCTGCAGCTGGACCTGGACGACGAGCGCTTCGGTGCGGTGCGGACGGTCGACGACGCGACCGCCCTGCTGCGCGACGCCGTCCTGGCCGAGCGCGCCGGTCCGGCCGAGCCCGCGGGCGCCCAGCCGTGAGCGGCGTCGCCACCGGCGCCGGGCCGCCCGGGCCGCCCGAGCCGCCCGTGCCGCCCGTGCCGCCCGAGCCACTGGGACCGTCCGGACCGCCGGGCGGGGCAGGGCCGGTGGTCACCGGTGTCGGTGTGCTCAGCGCCGCCGGGCGCGGGCTCGCCAAGCTCACCGACGCCGCCGCGCACGGCAAGGCGGCGTTCGGCCCGGTCACCCGCTTCGACGTGAGCGCCCGCCGGACCGGGCGGGCCGCGCTGCTGCCCGGCGCCCTGCCGGCCGGCGCACCGTTGTCCGGCTCCCCGTTGTTGTCCGGCTCCGAGCCGGCGGCTGCCTCGGCCGCGGCGTTGCTCGACGCGATCGCCCAGGCCTGCCGGCAGGCCGGTCTGACCGCCGAGGGCAGCGAGCTGCCCGTCCTGCTCGCCCTGCACAGCGACGAGCGGACCCGCGCCACCGTCGACGCGGTGGCCGCCGGGCTCCGCGCCGACCGGACGGCCGCAGGCGTCACCCGGGTGTACACCGGCGCCTGCGTGGCCGCCGCGACCGCCGTCGCCGATGCCGCCGTCACGGTGGCCACCGGACGGCACGAAAGGGTCCTGGTCGCGGCCGTCCACCTGGTCGAACCGGGCGTGTTCGCCGTCTTCGACGCCGGGCGCGCGCTGGCCCGCGACGGCGAGCTGCGCCCGTTCAGCGCCGGACGGACCGGCACCCTGCTCGGCGACGCGGCCGCCGCCGTCGTGGTCGAGGCCGCGGCGGCCGCCGAACGGCGCGGTGCGTCCGCGCTCGCCCGGCTGGCCGGCTGGGGCCGAGCCGGGGACGCCCACCACGTCTGCCGCCCCGAACCGGACGGCACCGGAGTGGCCCGCGCGATCGAGGCCGCGCTCGCCCGCGCGGGCGTCGCGCCGGCCGAGATCGGCTACGTCAACGCCAACGGCACCGGATCCCCGCTGTCCGACCAGGCCGAGGCCCGCGCCCTGCGGCGGGTGTTCGGCCCGCACACCGAGCACCTGCCGGTCAGCTCCAGCAAGTCCGTGCACGGCCACGCCCTGGAGGCCTCCGCCCTACTCGAACTCGCTGTCCTCGTCGGCGCGTTGGGCACCGGCCTGCTCCCGGTCAACGCCGGCTGGCTCGGCCCCGACCCGGACGTCGGCCTGGACCTCGTCCTGGACGGCCCGCGCACCGCCCGCCCCGCCTACGCGCTCAGCCTCAACTCCGCCTTCGGCGGCGCCAACACCGCGCTGCTGCTGGCCCCCGGATGACACCGACACCACCATGACCACCGCTGCCGACGACACCCACGGCCTGCGGGTCCTCGCCGAGGCCCGCCGCCCCGCCCCCGGCCTGGCCGGGCCACCGCCACCACTGCCCGGCTTCGCCGCCTCCGGATTCAACCCGCTGGTCGCCGACACCGCCGACCGCTGCCTGCGCCGGCACCACGGCGCGCCACCCGCCCCCGGACGGACGGCCCTGCTGCTGGCCAGTGCGAGCGGCGACCTCGCCACCGCGCGGGCCATCGAGCAGAGCGCCGAACCCGGGCGCCGGACCGGCCCACTGCTGTTCTTCCAGTCCAACCCCAACGCCGTCCTCGGGCACATCGCCGCCCGCTGGGGCCTGACCGGCCCCGTCGTGGCGATCTGCCCGGCCGCCGCCGAACCCGGCCGGGTCCCGGCGGAGGCGTACGAGCTCGCCGCACTGCTGCTCGCCGACGGCGACGCCGACCGGGTGCTGGTCGTCGCCGCCGAGCAGACGCCCGACGGCGACCACGCCGCGGCCGTACTGCTCGCGGGCCCGACGGCCTGACGGCCTGAACAGCCTGAACGCCCTGAACTCCATGAGTCCGCTGACCGTCCCGAGCGCCCCTGAGCGGACGGACCCGACGCCGGACGCCCCTGCCCGGCCGCCGCCGCCCGGCCGACCGACCGACCCATGCCGCCCGACCCCCGCCGCCCGCGTGCGGCCGACCGCCCCTGCCACATCCGATCAGCCGCCCGGGCCGTCCACCGGCCCCGAGGGAGGGATCCACCCCCGTGACCATCCGCAGTCTCCGCACCCTGCTCGCGGACGACCCCGACGTCGGCGCCGGCAACGTCCTGACCGCCCGGATCGCGCTCGGGCTGGACGTCGACGAGCCGCTGCTCACCTTCGACACCCCGGTGGACGACCACCCGGCCTGGCAGCCGCTCACCCTGCGCGAGCTCGACCGGGCGGTCCGGGCCCGGGCCGCCGCCCTGCACGCGCTCGGCATCACCCGGCGCGACCCGGTCGTGGTCTACGCGAGCGACGCCGCCGACCACGTGCTGGCCTTCCTCGCCCTCGCCCGGCTCGGCGCAATCCCCGCCCTGCTCAACCCGAACCTGGACGGCGAGCGCGCCGCCCGCTACATCGCCCGCCTCGGCGCGGCCGGGGTCCTCGCCGACCCGGCCCACCTCGCCGCGCTGGCCGGTCACGAGCCCGGCGCGCCCCTGCTGCCCGAGATCGGCACCCTCGGCGCGGGCGACCCGGACGACGCCCCGGAGCCGTACCGGCACTGGTCCGGCGACCCGGTCGCGATCACCCACTCCTCCGGCACCACCGGCATGCCCAAGGCCGTCGTCCACTCGCACGCGAGCCTGTACGCGGCGATCCGCCACCGGCTGAGGCTGCCCCGCCCGCAGGGCCAGGACCGGATGCTCAGCGCGCTGCCCGCGCCGCACGCCGCGACCCTGATCGCGCTCAACCTCGCGCTCAGCTCGCACACCCGACTCGCTTTCCTGTCCCGGCAGTCCGGTGACGGCGTCCTGGCGGCGATCGAGCGGTGGCGGCCCACCGGGGTGGTCGGCTTCGCCGCCACCTGGGCCGACCTGGCCCGCCACGACCTCACCGCCCGTGACCTCACCTCCGTCGCGCTCTGGTGGAACACCGGCGACTGCGCCCACGAGGTGCACATCCGCCGCCTGATCGCCACCGGTAGCCGGGAGACCGTCACCCGCGCGGGCCGCGCCCGCGTCCCCGGCTCGCAGTTCGTGGACGGCCTCGGCTCCACCGAGATGGGCCACTCGCACTTCTTCATCACCCACGGCCCCGGCACCGCACGCTACGGCCGCTGCGTCGGCCGCCCGCACGCCTTCGTCGACTGCACGGTGCTCGGCCCGGACGGCGAGCCGCTCGGCCCCGGCGAGGTCGGCGAACTCGCCACCGCCTCACCGACGTTGGCGCTCGGCTACTGGAACGACTCGGCCACCACCTTCCGCACCCGGATCCGCGGCCGCTTCCTCACCGGGGACCTGATGTACCGGGACGAGGAGGGCTACTACTACCACGTCGACCGGGCCGTCGACTCGGTCGAACTCGGCGACGGCGGACGGCTGTTCACCGCCATGTCGGAGGAACGGGTGCTGGCCGCCCACCCGGACGTGCTGGACTGCACGGTGGTGGCGTTCCGGGACGGCGACCGGGTGGTCACCGACGTCCTGCTCCTCCTGACCGAGGGCGCCGACCCGACGGTCGACCGCACCGGGGCCGTCCTCGCCGCCCTGGACGGGCCCACCGCCGCGACCGTCCGCCGGGTGTCGGTGGTCTCCGGGGACGACATCCCGCTCGGCCCGACCGGCAAGGTCCGCAAGGTCCTGCTGCGGCAGCGCCACCTCGCGGCGGTGGGCGCGTGACCGGGCGCGGGGGCGCCGTCGTCACCGGCATCGGCCTGGTCACCCCGCTCGGCCGCAAGCCCGCCGAGGTGTTCGAGGCGCTGACCGCCGGCCGCTCCGGTATCCGCGCCGTCCCCGAGGGCCACACCGCGCACGGCTGGCTGCCCGCCGCCGGGATCGCCCCCGCCGTGGACGGCCGGGAGGTGCTGCCGCCCACCGAAACCCGCTGCGTGGACCGCTTCGTGCTGCTCGGCCTGGCCGCCGCGGACGACGCGCTCGCCGACGCGGGCCTGGTGGTCGGCCGGGACGCCGACCCGCACCGCACCGCCGTGGTGCTGGCGACGGGCGGCGGCGGGCTGGAGACCTTCGAGCAGCAGTCGCACCGCCGGCTGGAGCGCGGCCGCCCCGGCGTCAGCCCGTACCTGCTGCCCGGCATGCTCTCCAACATGGCCGCCGCCCGGGTCGCCATCAAGCACGGCATCCGGGGGTACAGCTCCGCCGTGGTGACGGCCTGCGCGGCCGGCGCCCAGGCGATCGCCGAGGGCCTGCGGCTGATCCGGGCCGGCGACGCCGACGTGGTGGTGTGCGGCGGCACCGAGTCCTCGCTGCACCCGACGATCGCCGCCGCCTTCACCAACGCCCGCGCGCTGGCCCAGGGTTGGGACGAACCGGAGCAGGCGAGCCGGCCCTTCGACGCCCGGCGCAACGGCTTCGTGCTCGGCGAGGGCAGCACCGTGCTCGTCCTGGAGAGCGCGGCGCACGCCGAAGCGCGCGGCGCCGCCGGCTACGCGGAGGTCATCGGCTGGGGCGCCTCCACCGACGCCCACCACCCGACCATGCCCCGGCCCGACGGCACCGGCGCCGCCGACGCGATGCGCGCCGCGCTCGCCAACGCGGGCCTGGCCCCGGGCGACATCGACTACGTGAACGCCCACGGCACCGGCACCAAGCTCGGCGACGTGGCCGAGACCGCGGCCCTGCACGCCGTCTTCGGCGCGCACCCGCCCGCGGTCAGCTCCACCAAGGGTGCCACCGGCCACCTCCTCGGCGCCGCGGGCGCGTTGGAGGCGGCGGTGACCGCCCTGGCGGTGGCGAGGGGGACGCTGCCGCCCACGCTCAACCTCACCGACCCCGACCCGGCCTGCGACCTGGACCACGTCCGGGGCGCCGCCCGGCCCGCCCCGGTGCGCGCCGCGCTGAGCAACGCCTTCGCCTTCGGCGGCCACAACCTCAGCCTCGTCCTCGGCCCAGCGCCGCGGGCCGCCCGGTAGCCGCCTGCCGGACCGTACGCCGACCCACGACCTGCCATCCCTCCGGGGGGAGATCCCGTTGTCCGTCCAGACCATCACCCACGCCGAGTTCCACTGCGCCGACGCCGACAAGGCCGCGGCCGGACTCTGCGCCGACTACGGCTTCACCGCCGACGCCCCGGCCACCGCGCCGGACGGCACCCGCACCGTCGAGCTGCGCCAGGGCACCATCCGGCTGCAGCTGGCCTCCGCCGCCGAACCCGAGCACCCGGTGGCCGACTTCGTCGCCCGGCACGGGGACGGCGTCGCCGTCCTCGCCCTGGGCTGCGCCGACCCGCAGGCCGCGCTGGAGCGCGCCGAACGGCACGGCGCCCGCGTCCTGGACCGCGCCGGCGCCCTGATCGCCGGCTTCGGCGACACCGCGCTGCGCTTCGTCCCGCTGCCCGCCGACGGGCCCGGCGACCGACCCACCGACGGGCCCAGCGACGAACGCACCGACGCGCGCACCGACGAACCCACCCCGGAGCCGCGCCTGCTGGACGCGCTCGACCACGTCGCGATCTGCCTCCCGGCCGGCGAACTCGCCCCCTCCGTACGGTTCTGCGAGGCCGCGCTCGGCTTCCACACGATCTTCGAGGAGTACATCGAGGTCGGCGAGCAGGCCATGGACTCCAAGGTGGTGCAGAGCGCCTCCGGCGCCGTCACCTTCACCCTGATCGAGCCCGACCCCGGCCGCCGCCCCGGCCAGATCGACGACTTCCTCGCCGCGCACGGCGGCGCCGGCGTGCAGCACCTCGCCTTCAGCACCCACGACATCACCACCGCCGTCCGGACCATCCGCGCGCGCGGCGTGGAGTTCCTGACCACCCCGGGCGCCTACTTCGACGTCCTGGCCGAGCGCTTCGGCGAGACGGCCATCCCGGTGGAGACCCTGCGCGACCTGCACGTCCTGGTCGACCAGGACCACGGCGGCCAGCTGTTCCAGATCTTCGCCCGCTCGACCCACCCCCGGCGCACCTACTTCCTCGAACTGATCGAGCGTCAGGGCGCCGGCACCTTCGGCACCGCGAACATCAAGGCCCTGTACGAGGCCATCAAACGGCACAGCTCCGCCGCCTCCGCCTGACCACCCCGCACCTCCGAAGGAGGCCGACCATGACCACGACCGCCGAGTTCCGGCTCACCGAGGCCGAGCGCGCCCTGCTGCCCACCCCCGACGAAGTGGCCCACTACCGCGAGCACGGCTGGTACCTGTCCCGCCGGCTGTTCAGCGACGAGGAACTGGACACCCTGCAGGCCGCCACCGAGCTGTACTACGCGGGCCACCGCGACCGCGAACTGCCCGTCCGACCGCCCCGGTTGGCGTCCTGGCAGCCCTCGGACGGACCCGTCCAGCGGCACAACGACTACGTGCACTACGAGAGCGACGCGATCGGCGCGGCCCTGCGCAAGCCGCTGGTCGGCGCGGTGGCCGCACTGCTCGCCGGCACGGAGGAGATCAGGATCTTCCAGGCCACCCTGATCTACAAGCCGCCGGTCCCCGAGGAGCCCAGCAACCGGGTGCCGTGGCACTTCGACAAGCACTACTGGCAGACCTGTACCTCCCCGGAGATGCTCACCGCCTTCATCCCGTTCCACGACTGCCGCGAGGAGAACGGCACCATCACCATGGTCGACGGCAGCCACCGCTGGCGCGAGCTGCCCTCCGGCGAGGACTCCACCCGGCACTTCGCCGACCGCGACCGCTCCGAACTGGACGGCATCCTGGCCGCCAACGCCGCCCACAACGGGCAGCAGGTGACCAAGGTCGCGATGCCGATCCCGCGCGGCCACATGTCCTTCCACCACTGCCGCACCTACCACGGCAGCGGCCCCAACCTGGCCTCCCACCCGCGCCGCGCCGTCTCACTGCACCTGCAGGACGGCGCCAACGAGTACCGGCGGCACGACCGGGCGGACGGCAACCCCGTGGTGTACAACCACGACGTCCTGGTGCGCCGCACCGCCGACGGCCGGCCGGACTACGCCGACCCGCAGTTCTGCCCGGCGGTCTGGCGGGGACGGCCGTGACCGCTCCCCCGGAGGCGGTGCGCGCGCCGGGCGTCCCGGCCCCGCTCGGCACGCCTGCCGAGCGCTACCGGATGCTGCGGCTGATCCGCGGCTTCGAGGAGCTGGCGCTCGGCCTGGTGAAGTCCGGCGCGATCCCCGGCGGCATCCACCCGTACATCGGGCAGGAGGCCGTCGCGGTCGGCGTCTGCTCGGCGCTGCGCCCGGCCGACCGGCTCACCAGCACGCACCGCGGCCACGGCCACGTCCTCGCCCGGGGCGCCGCGCCGCACCGACTGCTCGCGGAACTCCTCGGCCGCGTGGGCGGGTTGAACGGCGGCCGGGGCGGCTCCATGCACGCCGCCGACGTCTCGCTGGGCATCCTCGGCGCCAACGGCATCGTCGGCGCCGGCGCCCCGATCGCGGTCGGCGCCGCCTGGGCGGCCCGGCAGGCGCAGGCGGACCGGCAGGAACAGCCAGGTCAGCAGGCGCAGGCCCACCGGCAGACGCAGCCCGGTCAGGGGCCGCCCGGGCGCACCCCGGTGGCGGTGGCCTTCTTCGGCGACGGCGCGCTCAACCAGGGTGTGCTGCTGGAGTCGCTCAACCTCGCCGCGATGTGGCGCCTCCCGGTGCTGTTCGTCTGCGAGAACAACGGCTACGCGACCACCCTGCCCGCCGCCACCGCCGTCGCGGGCAGCGCCACCGGACGGGCGGCCGCCTTCGGCATCCCCGCCGAGGAGGTGGACGGCATGGACACCGAGGCCGTCCGCGCCGCCGCCCTGAGCGCCGTCGAGCGGGCGCGCGACGGCGGCGGCCCCGGCTTCCTGGAGTGCCGCACCTACCGCTACGAGGGCCACCACACCATGGAACGCCGGATGAAGTTGCGCTACCGCTCCCCCGAGGAGGTCGAGGCCTGGCGCGGGCGCGACCCGCTCCCCCGGGCCGCCGCCCTGGTCGACCCCGCGGCGCTCGCCGAGCTGGACCGGTCGGTGGCCGAACAGCTGACCGCCGCCGAGGAGTTCGCGCTCGCCTCCGAACACCCGGACCCGGCGGGCGCGTTGGAGCACCTGTACGCCGACGGGCTGCGGCCCCGGGCGGGAGTGACACCGTGACCAGGCTCTCGTACACCAAGGCGCTCAACCGGGCGCTGGCCGACGAACTCGCCGCCGACCCTGCGGTCTGCGTCTTCGGCGAGGACATCGGCGCCGGCCTCGCCGGACCGACGCTCGGCCTGCTGGACCGCTTCGGCCCGGGCCGGATCGTCGACACCCCGCTGTCCGAGCAGGCCTTCACCGCGATGGCGGTCGGCGCCGCGCTGGCCGACCGGCGCCCGGTGCTGGAGTTCCAGATCCCCTCGCTGCTGTTCCTGGTCTTCGAGCAACTGGTCAACCAGGCACACAAGTTCTCGCTGATGACCGGCGGTCAGGCAGCCGTGCCGCTGACCTGCCTGGTCCCCGGGTCGGGCTCCCGGGACGGCTGGGCCGGGCAGCACTCCGACCACCCGTACAGCCTGTTCGCGCACGCCGGGCTGAAGACCGTGGTGCCCGCCACCCCGACGGACGCCTACGGGCTGCTGCGCTCGGCGATCCGGGACCCGGACCCGGTCGTGGTGTTCGCGCCCGCCGCCGCCCTGCCGGTGCGCGAGACCGTCACCCGGGAGCTCGCCCCGGTGCCGCTCGGCCGGGCCCGGGTCCACCGCCCGGGCTCCGACGTCACCGTGGTCGCCGTCGGACACCTGGTGCACGACGCGCTCGCCGTGGCCGAGGAGGTCGCCGAGGACATCTCCGTCGAAGTCCTCGACCCGCGCACGGTGTACCCCCTGGATTGGGCCGCGCTCGCCGCCTCGTTGGAACGTACCGGCCGGCTGGTCGTGATCGACGATTCCAACCGCAGCTGCGGTTTCGGCGCGGAGGTCCTGGCCACCGCCGCCGAAGACATGCGCCTGATCGCCCCGCCGCGCCGGATCACCCGGCCCGACGGCGCCGTCCTGCCCTTCGCCCCCGTCCTCGACCGGGCCGTGCAGCCGAGCCGCGAGCAGCTGCGGCACGCGCTGTACGCCGTCATGAAGCACCCCTGACCGACACCCGTCCGTCCCACAGCCCGTCCACAGCACTCCCCGCGACCGCCACGCCCCCGTGACCGACAAGGAGCCCGCATGTCCGCCAACCGCTACCACTGGGACCGCTCGCACCCC
The DNA here is from genome assembly GCF_040302665.1 of Kitasatospora sp. NPDC097691. Lineage (NCBI taxonomy): Bacteria > Bacillati > Actinomycetota > Actinomycetes > Kitasatosporales > Streptomycetaceae > Kitasatospora > Kitasatospora sp. NPDC097691. Next base: position 215,431 of record NZ_JBEORY010000001.1, read on the forward strand.
GGACTGACCAGCCTGCAGCAGGCCATCGACCCGCTGCGCCGCGAGGTGGTCGGCCATTCCGTGTACCCCGCGCTCACCGACATCGAGCGCGTCCGCACCTTCCTGAACAGCCACGTCTTCGCCGTCTGGGACTTCATGTCGCTGCTGAAGAGCCTGCAGCGCGACCTGACCTGCGTCGAGGTCCCGTGGGTGCCGAGCGGCCCGACGGCCAGCCGGCGACTGATCAACGAGATCGTGCTGGTCGAGGAGAGCGACGAGCTCGGCGAGGGCTACACCAGCCACTTCGAGCTGTACCTGGAGGGGATGCGCCGGGCCGGTGCCGACCCGCGCCCGATGGAGGCGTTCCTGGCCCTGCTGGGCACCGGCTCCGCCGTGCCGGAGGCGCTGAAGGCCGCCGAAGTCCCGCAGGCGGCCGTGGACTTCACGAGTGCGACCTGGTCCGTCATCGAGAACGCCCCGGTGCACTGCCGGGCCGCCGCCTTCGCCTTCGGCCGCGAGGACCTGATCCCCGAGATGTTCGCCCAGGTGATCGCGATCGACGACCCGGACGGCCTGCTCACGGTCTTCAAGGACTACCTGGCCCGGCACATCGAGGTCGACGGCGAGCAGCACACCCCGATGGCGATGCAGATGCTGATCGACCTGTGCGGCGACGACCAGGCCAAGTGGGACTCCTGCGCCGAGACCGTCCGCACGGCGCTGCAGGCGCGCTCCCGGCTGTGGACCGCGATCGAGCGGTCCTTCCGGTAGCTTCCGGCGCTCAGATCACCTTCGGCAGCACGGCGGCCGACGCGGGCGGCTCGTCGGCCGCCGTCCGGAACCGGTGCAGCGCCGCCCGGCCCTCCGCGCCGCGGACCCGGGCGGCGAGCCGGGCCGGCAGCACCACCGTGGTCAGCCACCCCTCGCCGCGGAATCCCTCGACCGTCCAGCTGACCCACGGCAGCGGGTAGTTGGCGGCCGGGCTGAAGAACACCGGGTGCTGCCCCTGGAAGCTGACCGCGTAGGCGCCGAAGCGGCTCCAGTTGGAGAAGCTGAACCGGCGCGCCTGCGGGTCGAAGCCCAGCGGCACGCACTCGCGCAGCCGCGAGCGGCCGAGCGCGGCCAGGAACCCGAGGTTGGCACGGAGGTTGAGGTGCGCGGTCGGGAACTCCTCGACCGCCGCCCGCAGCGCGCCCGCCAGGGCCGCCGGCCCGTCCTGGGGCCGGTGCGGTACGTGCACCTCGCTCAGCAGGTTTCCCACCAGGGCGGGCGAGAGTCCGAGCCAGCGGCGCGCGTTGACCGGGACGGTCAGCATCCGCTCGACGTCGTCGCCGTCCAACTCCCTCAGGGTGCCGAGGAGGTGTGCGCACAGCACGTCCCCGGCGGAGAGCCGGCGCCCGGCCGCGGCACCGAACTCCTCGCGCATCCGGGCCACTTCGGCGTCGGTGAAGGCGATCTGGACGGTCCGGTTGGCGCGCGGCCCGGCCGCCACCGCACGGGCCAACAGCTCGGCCTCGACCGGCGAGGGCACCCGGAACCCGGGCCGCCCGCAGTCCTCGGCGGGCAGCGTCGCGTCCAGCAACTCGTCCTGGTCGCCGACGAGTTCGGCTTCCGGGAGCGGTTCCCCCTCGACCGCCGCCGACCAGATCCGCAGCAACAGCATGAAGCTGTGCAGATCGCCGATCGCGTGGTGCCAGGAGCAGCCGAGCAGCGTCCCGCCGTCGGCGGTGCGGGTGATCCGGACGGTGAGAAGTGGGGCATCGCCGGTGCGGGCGCCCTGCGCGTCCAGCCGGTCGACCAGTTCGGACCCGACCGCCGTGACCCGGCCCATCGCCTCGGCGAGCGTGCCGTCCACCGTGTAGACCTCCAGCGGCACGCCGGAGTCGTCACAGACCGCTTCCAGGACGCCGTCGACGGTGCGCAGCCGCCCGGCGAAGACCGGCACCCGCTCCAGGGCGCGGGCCAGGCCGGCGGCGAGCCGGTCGTCGTCCAGCGGCTGCTCGAAGCAGAGCACGACCGAGACGGCGAGGTCGGCGAGCATGGCGTCCATCAGGCCGCAGCGCAGCACCCGGCCGGTGGCGCGTCCGGCTCGGACGGTCCGGGATCGGCGCAACTGGGGCCAGATGCTCATGTGTTCCGTTCCGAAGCACTCGACGACACTCGATGACACTCGGTGACGCCCGACGCCCGGCGACACCCGACACCCGACGCTCGGCGACGCGCGGGCACGCCGAACGATAGTGCCGCCCCGGCACAGTGGTCCAGTCCAATCCCGGAGTCCGGGAAGGCCCTTCGCGCCTCCCGGCGATAGAATGCGCAACATGGGAGAGCGCGTCGGCGCACTCACTGCGCCACCCCTCGTCCTGGTCACCGAGACCGACTCCCAGCTGATCGACCCGGCTCGGGCCTATCACGTCGGCCGCGACCCGACCAGTGAGATCGTGCTGGACGACCCCCGGGTCTCCTGGCACCACGCGATCCTGCGCGCCACCGACGGCCACTGGCTGCTGGAGGACGTGGGAAGCACCAACGGCACCTTCGACGACGGCCACCGGGTCAGCCGCGAGGACGTCGGCCCGGGCACCCTGCTGCGGTTCGGCGATCCGGCCGACGGCCCGTCCGCGACCTTCGCCGGCCTGCCCGCCCCGGCGCCGGACGAGCGCACGGTCCTGGTCGCCCCGGAGAGCTCCGGCGTCTTCCGCAGTCCGAGCGCCGTCCTCCAGCTGCCCGGCCGCGCCGTGCGGATCGGTCGCTCGCCGGACAACGACCTGGTGCTGGACGACCTGGTGGTCTCCCGGCACCATGCCGAGCTGCGCGAACTGCCGGACGGCAGCCACGAGATCGTCGACCTGAACAGCCACAACGGCACCTACCTCAACGGCCGCCCGGTCAAGCGCGGCCCGGTCGGCCCCGCGGACATCGTCGGCATCGGCCACTCCGCCCTGTGCCTGGTCGACGGCCGACTGGTCGAGTACACCGACACCGGCGAGATCTCGCTGGACGTCCAGCACCTGGTCGTCCACGTCGGCCCGGACCGCCGGGTCCTGCTGGACGACGTCAGCTTCCCGCTTCCCGAGAAGACTCTGCTCGCGGTGGCCGGCCCCAGCGGAGCGGGCAAGTCCACCCTGCTCAACGCGCTCACCGGGCTGCGCCCCGCCGACCAGGGCACGGTGCTGTACGACGGACGCGACCTCTACCGCGACTACGCCGAGTTGCGCCGCCGGATCGGGCTGGTCCCGCAGGACGACATCCTGCACACCCAGTTGACCGTCCGCCGCGCGCTGACCTACGCCGCCGAGCTGCGCTTCCCCGGCGACACCGACCCGCAGGAGCGGGAGGCCAGGGTCCTGGAGGTGATCCACGAACTGGGCCTGGACGAACGGGCCGACCAGGTGATCGCCAGTCTCTCCGGCGGCCAGCGCAAGCGGGTCAGCGTCGCCCTGGAGCTGCTGACCAAGCCCTCCCTGCTCTTCCTCGACGAGCCGACCTCCGGGCTGGACCCGGGCATGGAGCGCTCGGTTATGCGGATGCTGCGCGGGCTGGCCGACGACGGCCGCACGGTGGTCGTGGTGACGCACAGCGTGCTGAGCCTGAACGTCTGCGACCGGCTGCTGGTGCTGGCCCCGGGCGGCCGGACGGCGTACTACGGGCCGCCCGGCGAGGCGCTCGACTACTTCGGTCAGGACGAGTGGCCGGAGGCCTTCGAGGCCTTCGAGAGCGACACCGAGGGCGTCGCCCGCGACCGGTTCCGCGCCTCGCCGCAGTACCAGCGCTACGTGACGGCCGAGGCGGCCCACCCGGCGCACGACGCCGTGGCGACCGCGCCGACCATCGGCCACGAGAAGCCGCAGAGCTGGCTCTCCCAGCTGGGCACCCTGGTCCGCCGGTACGCCGCGGTGCTCTCGGCCGACCGGCTCTTCCTCACCGTCATGATCGCGCTGCCGTTCATCATCGGCCTGATGTGCCGGGTGATGGCCGGCTCGCGGCTCACCGACGAGAACGCCATCAACTGCCTGCTCACGCTCTGTCTCGGCGGTGTGCTCACCGGCTCGGCCAACTCGGTGCGCGAGGTGGTGAAGGAACGCGCGATCTACCGGCGCGAACGCGTGGTCGGCCTGTCCAGATCGGCGTACCTGATCTCGAAGGTGGTGGTCCTCGGGGCGGTCACGGTGGGGCAGGCCGCGGTGCTGACGATCGTCGGCCTGGGCGGGGTCAAACTCTCCGCACAGCCGCGTCCGGGCTCCCCGCCACCGGTGACGACCGGTGTGCTGATGCCGCAGCTGCCCGAACTGATCATCGCGGTCGCGGTGCTCGCGTTCACGGCGATGATGCTCGGCCTGGTGGTCTCCGCCGCCGTCGACAAGGAGGAGACCACGATGCCGCTGCTGGTGCTCATCGCCATCGTCCAGATCGTCCTCAGCGGTCTGATGCTCAAGCTGGACGGCGTGCCCGGCCTGGAGCAGTTCGCCTGGCTGTTCCCATCGCGGTGGGGCCTGTCCTCCATGGCCCGGACGGTCCAGCTGAACGGACTGACTGTCCCGTCCCCGATCACCGAGGACCCGATGTTCCGCCACGAGCGCACCGGCTGGCTGGTCGGCATGGGCGCGATGCTCGGCCTCTCGGTGGCGTACGGGCTCGCGGTGCTCGCCCTGCTGCGGCGGCACGAGCCCTCGGTCATGCGCAAGTAGTCCGCCGACCGGGTGGTCCGCCGACCGGGCCCGGGTGCGGGCGTGAACCCGCGACCGGGCTGGGCATGCACCCGCGACCGGGCCTGGGCGTGCACCCGCGACCGGCGCCGGGTCGGGCCGCCGCCGGTAGAGTGGGAAGCGACCCTGTGGAGCGAGTCGTGCCGCGCGCGGCGGGGGTCGCGCGGCGGAGGAAATGTAGCCGCCCATGGACGAGTTCGCGTTCAACCCCACCCACGTCGCCCCGCCGGGCGGACTGGCCTCCTGGACGGCCCCGGACCCGGAACGGCCGTCCGCCCGGTTCGACGCGCTGCTCCCGCTGCAGCTGCTCGGCCGCCAGGGCGACTGGGCGCAGGTCCTGTGCTCCAACGGCTGGAGCGCCTGGGTCGACGGCCGCCTGCTGGTCGCCCTGCCGCAGCCGCCGCCCGCCGCCGGGGGCCCGCCCGCCCGGACGGCCGATCCGCGCCCGGCGCTCGCCGAGGCCGAGGCCGCGCTGGCCCGCTACCGCGCCCTGCTGGAGGACCTCGCGGCCGGGACCCTCGACCTGGAGTCCTTCCGGGAGCGCACGCGCGGCCTGCGGGTGGGCCTGGTGGTGGACGGCGAGGCGCTCTGGGTCTTCGACCCGGTGCACGACCGCTGGTGCTACTGCGACGGGCTGCAGCTGCAGACGTACGCGGCCACCGACCGGCAGCCGCCCGTCGCACCGGAGCCCTCCCCTCGGCACACGCCGACAACCCCGACACCGGCGCACTCGCCCGTGCCCGGGGCCTCGCCGTCGCCGTCGCCGGTGGGCGGCCCGTACGCGCCCACCCAGGCCGGCGAGCCGTGACCTCCGCCGAACAGCCGTCCGCCCCGAGCCTGCCCGCCGGCCTGGTCGGGCGGAAGGTCGCGGGGTACCGGCTGGAGAGCGAGATCGGGCGCGGCGGCATGGCCGTGGTCTACCGGGCCAAGGACCTGCGGCTGCGCCGGACCGTCGCGGTCAAGCTGCTCGCCCCCGAGCTGGCCCGCAACGAGGTGTTCCGGCAGCGCTTCATCCACGAGTCCGAGGCCGCCGCGGCGATCGACCACCCGCACATCATCCCGGTGTTCCAGGCGGGCGAGCACGACGGCATCCTGTTCATCGCGATGCGCTACGTCGAGGGCGGCGACCTGCGTGCCCTGATCAATCGGGGCGGCCCCTTCCCGGTGGAGCGCACCACCCGGTTGGCCCTGCAGATCGCCTCCGCGCTGGACGCCGCGCACGACCACGACCTGGTGCACCGGGACGTCAAGCCGGGCAACGTGCTGGTCGCCGCCGGCACGGACAGCGAGCACCCCGAGCACCTGTACCTGGCGGACTTCGGGCTCACCAAGAAGTCCCTGTCGCTCAGCGGGCTGACCAGCGTCGGCCAGATCGTCGGCACGCTGGACTACGCGGCGCCCGAGCAGATCTCCGGCCGGCCGCTGGACGGGCGCTGCGACCAGTACAGCCTCGGCTGCGTGGTCTTCGAGATGCTCGCGGGCACCCCGCCGTTCCGCCGGGAGAGCGACCTCGCACTGCTCTGGGCCCACCTCAACGACCCGCCGCCCGCGCTGGAGGAGCACCGGCCCGACCTGACGGCCGCGGTGACGGCGGTGGTCGCCCGGGCGCTCGCCAAGACGCCGGAGGAGCGGTACGCGAGCTGCCTGCAGTTCGTCGCGGAGCTGCGCGCGGCGACCACCGGGGCCGCCGCCCCCGACGCGGCCCGGTGGGGCGGCGGCGGGCCGCCCACCCAGGTCGTCCCGGCGTTCGACCCGCGCGTGCCCCGCGCAGTGCCGGAGCCGCCCACCTGGGCCCGACCGGTCGTCCACCCGCCGTCCGCGTGGCCGTCACCGTTCGCATCCGGAGGGAGCCGCCCGTCATGGACGCCGTGAGCCAGGTCTTCGCCATGGTCGCCGCCGCGATCCACCTCGTCGCGTGGCCGCTGGAGAGCTTCCTCTACGGTCACCCCCGGGTGCGCTACCTGCTCACCGGCAACACGGCGGACGCCCCGGAGGTCCGGCTGTGGCGCTTCAACGTGGGCTTCTACAACCTGTTCCTGGCGCTCGGCCTGGTCACCGGCCTGGTCCTGCTGCACTCCGGCCACGCCGGCTCGGGCCGGGCGGTGATCCTCTACATCGCCGCCTTCATGGTCGCGGGCGGGATCACCCTGTTCGTCTCGGAGCCCAGGCTGTGGCGCGGGGCGCTCGGCCAGGCCGTTCCGGCGGCGGTGATCCTGCTGTCCGAGGCCTTTTGACGGGTCATCACCTGTTTCACGGACCGTCGGCGCGGCTACAATCCGCGTGCCCCGTGACGGTCGCGGCGGCGTCTGGGGGTGGCAGGGTGGCGCAGTCCACGATCGGCGACAGATACGTGGTGAGCCTCGGCTGCAGGGCGGGCGTGGAACACGGACCCTCCACGACGACGGTCAGGTGGAGCGTCTCCCACGTGCCGGAGGGCGGCGCGCCCCGGCCCGCCGAGGGGGACCGGGACATCGCCCTCATCTGCCCGCGCTGCACCCGGGCGTTCTCCGTCCGGGTGGAGAGCGCCGCCCGGGCGAGGGCCAAGCAGCTGGTGCACCGGGCGCTGGGCTGGCTGCTGCTGCTCTCGCTGCTGGCCACCGTCCCGATGCTGATCCACCTGGGCGGCCAGACCGTCGAGGAGGGCGACGACCGGAGCACCGAGAACATCGGCCTGCTCTTCGCCCTGGCCGCCGCGGGCGTGATCATCGGCCCCTCGCTGCTGTTCAGCGCGAAGATGCACAGCGGCGTCAGGAAGCTCCGGCTCGTCCGCGACGACGGCACCAAGACCGCCCTGGTGCAGGGCCACCGGCTGTTCTGAGCCCCGCCCGGCCCGTCAGCTCCCCGACGACCCCTCCTCGGTGACCTCTCCCCGGTGCCGCGCCCGGGTGGCGAGCAGCGCGCCGAGGCCGCCGGTGACCAGGCCCCAGCCCGCCGCGAGCGGGACGGCCGTCCACAGCGAGGGGTGCAGCGTGAGACTGCCGCTGCCGAGGCCTGCCACCGGGTTGGAGCCGCCGAGGACGGAGCCGATCAGGTCGTCCAGGCCGCCGCCCTGCCCGAGCCCGACGCCGAGCACGGAGAGCCCGTACTCGGCGTCCATCCGGGTCCACAGGCCCACCAGCAGCATGGTGACGGCGCAGGCCAGCGCGAACCGGACGGCGTGCTGCCAGAGCCGGACGGTGCGGGGCGCACGGCGGGCCGCCAGGAAGGCGGCCGCGAGCAGCAGGACGGCGGCCAGCGGCAGCAGCAGCCAGGCGCGCGCGTCCTGGTCGGCCAGCGCGCCGATGTCGACCGTCGCCTCCTGCCCCTCCGGCACGCGCAGCACCTCGGAGAGCGGCTTGGGCACGGGCAGGCCGAGCGCGCCCTTCAACCTGCCCTGCCACTCGGCGCCGAGCCCGAGGCCGAAGGCCATCCAGGCGAGGTCGGGCAGTGCGAGCAGCACCACCGCCATGGTCTGTCGGGCGTTGCCGTTGACGATCGCGGTCAGCACCCCCGCCGCCGCGCCGATCGCCAGGTACGCCAGCAGCACCATCCAGAGGGCGAACGCGGCCGGGCGGACGGCGAGTTGGTGGCGCACCAGGGCGGGCGGCAGCGGCGCGCGCCGGGACACCGCGAAGGTGACCGCGAGCACCACCAGCAGCCAGGCCAGACCGATGCCGACGGTGCTGAGGCCGTCCGCGTGGAAGCCGACCTCCGGGGTCAGCCCGAGGGCGCCGCCGATCGACTCCACGAGGTCTCCGCCGAGCGGGACGACGAAACTGTGCCGGGCGGCGACGGTCAGCAGGACGAGGGTGAGCACCCACAGCACGACCGTCCGGGCGATCCGGCCCAGCAGTTCACCCCCGCCGGCCACCGCGCGGAAGCGCAGCTGACGCAGGAACACCTCGGCCATCACGACCGCGCCGACCACCGAGACGGTCAGCGGCATCGCCGTGATCCCGGCGTCGACGGCGGCGAAGTTCCCCGCGCCGCCGTCGAGTTGGACGGATCCGCCGACGGCGAGCGCCAGCGTGCCGGCGACCACGGAGGCGAAGCCGCCGTCCGGGAGGTCGGCGGCGCCGGCCAGCCAGAGGCCGAGCGCGGCCACCGCCGCCATCGCGACCACGCCGGCCAGCACGACGGCGAGCGCGTCCAGCCAGCCGCGGACGGCTCCGGGCGGGCCCACGGCCCGGGTCGTGGGCTGCTCCATGCCGCCTCCTGGTCGCTCGACGGGCCTCCGGCTCTCCGGGCCCGCTCGGATTCCAGGGTGGCCGACGGCCGGTGCGCACGCTCGGCGACGCCCCGGGCACCTGCTGTTGCGGCGGGCGGGGCGCCGGGAGAGAAATGGAAGCCAGTGGCAGGAGCTTCCCGTGCCGAACGCGATCGCCGGCCGCCTGCGAAACGGAGCCTCGATGACCTCCCAACCACCGCCGTCCGGACCACCGACCGAGCCGCCGTACGGCCCTCCCTCCGGTCCCCCGTCGGGCCCGCTGGCCGGTCCGCCGTCCGGCGGCGGCAGTTCCGGGCCGTCGTCCGTGCCGCCGCCGCCCTCGGGCCCGCCCGGGGGCTCCGGGCCGCCGTCCGGTGGTGGCAACGGTTCCAGCGGCTCCGGCGGACGGCCGCACCGCCCGTGGTGGCGCTCCCCGAAGGGGCTGGCGCTGGCGGCGGGCACCGTGGTGGTGGCCGTGGTGGCCACCGTGGTGATCGTCAGCAACCAGGGCAGCAAGACCGAGGCCATCCCGGCTGCGAACGAGGTCGCCCTGCAGGCGCCGTCGGACCCGGGGCCGGCCCCGTTCACCCCGTCGGTGGAAACCCAGGGGGTGAGTGCGCCCGCTCCGGCCACCTCGGCGGCGCAGCAGCCCGGCGGTGCCACCCACCCGGGCGGCGCAACGTCCGGGGGCAAGCCGTCGGCCGCCCTCCACAGCGTCGAGGGCAGCTCCGCCGGGCTGTACGGCGGCGCGATGGGCAAGTCCAGCTGCGACACCGAGCGCCTGATCGGAATGGTCTCGACCGGGGAGACCGGGCGCGCCTGGGCCTCCGGCGCCGGCATCGCGCAGCCCGACATCCCCGGCTACCTGCGCTCGCTCACCCCGGCGTACCTGCGGGTGGACACCCGGGTGACCAACCACAGCTACAAGAGCGGGGCCGCGGTCGAGTACCAGTCCGCGCTGCAGGCGGGCACCGCCGTCCTGGTGGACGCCCAGGGCGTGCCCCGGGTGCGCTGCGCCTGCGGCAACCCGTTGGGGCCGCCGAAGCTGATGAGCAACGCCAAGTACACCGGGAAGGCCTGGACGGGCTTCCAGCCGTCCACGCTGGTCGTGGTGGTGCCGGCGCCGCAGCCGGTGACCGCGATCGTCCTGGTGAACATCGACACCGGCGGCTGGTTCGCCCGGGCGACCGGGCAGATCAAGATCGTGGACAAGCCCGTCGAACCGCCGAAGGGCCCGCTCGCGCCGGGCGTGCCGCCGCCCGCGCCGTGGCAGCCGACCACGCCGTCGGGTTCGACGACCTCAGGGTCCACCAGCTCGGGCTCCACGACGTCCGGGGCCACCACGTCGGGTGCCACCACGTCCGGGGCCACGACCTCGGGCTCGACCACCTCGGGCTCCACCACCTCCGGGTCGACCACCTCGGGCTCCACGACATCCGGCTCGACCACCTCGGGCTCGACCACCTCGTCGGGCGGGCCGTCGTCCTCCTCGGCGACGACCTCCTCGGGCACTCCGTCCGCGACGAAGTCGACGTCGAGCACCGCGCCCTCGACCGCCACCACGGCCACGACCGCCGCCAAACCGACCACCACCGTCGCGACGACCGCGAGTACCACCACCACCGCGAAGACGCCGCCCGCGGCCTGTGCGAGCACGGCGCCCTCGACCCTCCCGCCCTGCCCGACCACGCAGGCCGCCACGCCGAGCTGACCGGGCGTCCGGCCCCGCCCCGCGGCCACCGTCCGACTCCCGGCCGGTGGCCGCGGAGCGCCGGATATTCGCTGGTCAGCGGGGCGGACAGTGCGGCAGAGTGCCTCCATGACCACCGCTCAGGGGCTGGACGCCGACGGATTCATCGCCCGGGAGGGCTCGCTCGCCCGTATGCCGGCGCCGTTCGCGCCGGTGGTCGGCGCGGCCCGCGAGCGGATCGCCGGCGCCTTCGGCCCCGACCGGCTGCACAGTGCCTACCTCTACGGCAGCATCCCGCGCGGCACCGCCGTCCCCGGTGTCTCCGACCTCGACCTGCTGCTCGCCCTGCACCACGAGCCCACGGCCGCGGACCGGGCCGACGCCGACGCCCTCGAAGCCGCGCTGGACGCGGAGTTCGCGCAGGTCGACGGGGTCGGCGTGCTGCTCTTCGGCACCCGCACCCTGCTGAGCGAGCTCGAACGGCACGACCTGGGCTGGTTCGTGGCCTGCCTCTGCACCCCGCTGCTCGGCGCGGACCTCGCCGCCCGGCTCCCGCGCTACCGGCCCACCTCCCTGCTCGCCCGGGAGACCAACGGCGATCTGGCCCTGGCCCTTCCCCGCTGGCGTGAGCGCGCGGCCGCCGCCACCACGGACGCCGAACTCCGCGCCCTCACCCGCACGGTCACCCGCCGCGTCGTCCGCACCGGCTTCACCCTGGTCATGCCCCGTTGGGGCGGCTGGACCAGCGACCTCACCGCCTCCGCCGAGGCCTTCGCCGCCTACTACCCCGAGCACGCCGACCGGATGCGCCTGGCCGCCGCCACCGCCCGCACCCGCGCCGCGGACCGTGACGTCCTCACCATGCTCGTCGACGACCTGGGCCCGTGGCTCGCCGCCGAGTACACCGCCGTACACGGCGAGAAGGCCCCGCGCTCCTGACCGACGGAGGCTCCGTCCGCGTGACGTGCGGCGATCGGGTGTCGTCCGGCCCCGCGGAGCCGGAGCCGTCCGCTCAGTCCACGCAGGAGATCCCGTCAGTCCACGCAGGGGATCCCGCCCGCCCTCACCGCGGGCCCCTGCATCGGCAGGCCCACCGCCGGATCGCCGGACGGGTCGCCCGACGCGGCGGAAACCGACGCGGCGGCGCCAGACGGCACGGCGGTGGGGCCGGGGGTGCGGGCGGCCGAGAGGGTGAGCAGGATGTGGCCGGGCGCCACGGTGCCGGAGGGCGCGGCGGTGACGCCGTAGCGGCCCGCGAGCTGCTGGGCATCGGCCTTCGCGCCGCTTCCGTAGGCCACGGTGGTGACCCTGGTCCGGGCCGGGGCGTCACCGATCCTGCCTGCCTGGTAACCGAGTTCGGCCAGCGCCTTGGCTTCGTTGGACGCCGCGCCGGCGCCGGCCGCCGCGTTGACGTCGACCACCGCCTTCGCCGGCCCGCCCGGTGCCGCCGACGCGGAGGCGGCGGAGGCGGCGGAGGCGGCGGAGGCGGCGGCGGGGGCGGCGCCCGCGTCGCCCGGCTGGTCCCCGGCGGGAACGGCCGCGGCGGCCGGCTCGTGGTTGAACAACTGCCGGACGATCTTCCTGATCAGGTCCGGGTTGACGGTGTTGACCTCCTGCCCGCCGACCGTCCTGAAGCCCGCGATCGGCAGGGTGTTGAACTCGACGTTGCCGCCCGTCAGGTTGGGCGCCTGCTGGGCGAAGTCGAGGATGTTCCACTCGTTGTCGATGACGACGTCCTTCTTCACCACCCCGAACAGCTTCTGCATCTGCCCGAAGTCGTTCAGGATCCCCTGCTGCTTGAGCCTGTACTCGACGGAGGAGATGAACGCCTGCTGCCGGTGGGTGCGGTCGAGGTCGCCGTTGGTGAGGTGGTGGCGCTGGCGGACGAAGGAGAGCGCCTGGGCGGCGGTGAGGGAGCTGATCCCGGCCGGCAGCTTGAGGCCGGTGCCGCCGCCCTCGTGGGTGGCGGTGCGGGCGATGATCGGATCGTCCACCGGGTGGTTGAGGCAGACCTGGATCGGCTCGACCGCCTTGGCGATGTCGTAGAAGCCGATCAGGTTCACCTCCGCGAAGTGGTCGATCGGGACGTCCAGGAGGCTCTGCACGGTCTGGATGGTGGCCGAGCGGCCGGCTTCCCGGCTCTGCCGCTCCAGGTCCGCCTTGGAGAGCCCCTTTCCGGCCAGCTTCAGCTCGGCGGCGTCCTTCGCGATGCCGTACGCCTCCTTGATCTTGTGCATCCTGCCGTCGGCACCGACGGTCTGCACGTAGTCGTCGCGCGGGACGGACAGCGCGGAGACCTTCCCGCCGTTGGCCGGGATGTGCAGCACGATCAGGGCGTTGGTGTTGTAGCCGCCGATCCCGCTGGAGCCGGCGTGCAGTTCGTCCTCCACGAACTGCTTGGGCAGGTCGTTGCCGTCCATGTCCTTGCGGCTGTCCAGTCCGATCAGCAGCAGGTTGACGGACTTGTCGAGGTGTGGCGGGGCGTTCTTCTTGGCCTCGCTCAGCGCCATGGACTTGATCATGCCGTCGTCCAGGCTTCGGTACTCGTACCAGGTGAGGCCGCTGGCCCCCAGCACGGCGATGGAGACGGCGCAGGCCAGGGTGCGCCCGGCGACGGTCAGCGGGGCGGGGCCGCGGCGCGGGGTGCGCCCGCGCGGGCCGCCGGCCCGGCCGGTACGAGGGGTACCACTGGAACGTGGAGTGCCACCGGTACGGCTGCCGCCCCGACCGCCGGCACCGCCGGAACTGCCCGTGCCCCGGCTCCGGTTGCGCTCAGCCACGACGGCCCCCCGGGGACGCGACACCCGAACCGTCGGGTCGCCGGCGGTCGAGCACGACCCGGCCGACGACCACCGCCAGCGCCGCTCCCACCGCGACAGCCATCACCGGGAACGCCTCGACCACCCAGCGCAGCGTGCCGGTTCCCAGGTTCCTGCCCCGGTACGTGTCGGGGTGCGCCGCGTACTCCACGGCCGACGCGGCGAGCAGCACCACCACCGGAGCCGCCGTCACCACCCACCACCGGCCCGGCCGGGTGCACAGCGCCGCCGCGACGCCCGTCCCGAGCACCGAGCCCGCCGCGAACAGGAGGCCGACGCCGGTCCCGCCCAACTCGTCGGCGACACCGCCCAGTACGGGCAGCCCGACCGCCGCGCACCCGGCCACCAGCCCGCGGCGCCGTCGCGCCTGCTGCCGGCGGCGCGCCGCCCCCGTCCGCTGCGCCCGCGCCGACCGCTGCGCGCCGGCGTGCCCGGCGTCCGCCGCGCCTCCCGGAGCCCCGACCACCCGGGAGCGCTGGGCGGGGAAGGCGCGGTCCTCGGGGCGCGGTCCCGCGTCCTGGTACGGCGTTCTCGCCCGCTGGCCGGCCATGCGCACTTCCCTCGATCGTTGCGGCTGCGGCGACGCGATCGCACCGCCGCGGTTGCCGGGACGCCTTCGGTCCCGGCAGCCGTCTTCTACACGCCTGTAGAAGACGGGCTGGAGCATACAACCCATCTCACCAAAGTCACCCGCCGCCGACCGGCAGCAGGCGAACCGTTCGGACGGCCGTCGTTAGGATGGTCATGATCCCCGCCACGTCGGCACACCATCAGGAACGGCTCAGAGGAGCAGAGCGTCACCATGTTTGAGAGTCTGAAGAACCTGGCGGACAAGGCCACCGACCTCGCCCGCGAGCACGGTGACGTGATCGGGCAGGGCCTGGAGAAGGTCGGCGACGCGATCGACGACCGCACGGACGGCAAGTACAGCGGGCAGATCGACACCGGCGTCGAGAAGGCGAAGGACTTCCTCCGCAACCTCGACGGCGACCACGAGGCCGCCGAGTAGCCTGCCGACGGAACACGGCTGACCGTGCGGCGGTCGAACGAGCGCACGGGCGAACGGGGAGGGACCGGCAGCGGTGAGCGAGGAACAGAAGGGCCCGGGGTGGGGGCGCTGGCTGGTGATCGGTGTCGTGGTCGTGGCCGGACTGGGCCTCATCCGCGGCAACGGCCACGACGGCGCGACCTCCGCCGACCCCACGCCGTCCGCCGCGGCGTCGTCGGCCCCGCCGTCCGGCGCCGCACCGTCGGCCGACCCCTCGGCCGCACCGTCGAAGCCCCCGGGCCGGTACGACCCCGCCGACTACGCCGCGCCGGTGCGCCAGTACGCCGCCGAGGCCGGGGTCAACCCGCAGCTGCTGATGGCGATCCTCTACAACGAGTCGTACAAGCCGCACGACCCGGAGCTCGAACGGGCCTGGCAGCGCAGCAAGCCGGACGCCTCGTTCGGCATCGCCAACATGCACCGGGCCGCGTTCGACGACACCAAGCCCGGCCGTCCCTTCGCCTCCCGCCAGTGGGAGGAGCTCCCGGACGACCGCAACCTGGCCGTCCAGGCCGCCGCGTGGCACCTGCACGACCTCGCCGCGCAGCTCCCGGCCCGCCCGAGCGTGTCGCTGAGCCGCGACGAACTCGTCGCCCTCGGCTACAACGCGGGCGCGGGCAACATGCTGGCCTTCGCCCGGGGCGTCAAGATCGGCTCCCAGGCGCAGTCCTACCTGGACCGGCTGCGCGACAACTGGACGAAGTCCGGCGAGGCCGTGAAGTAGGGCCCGCCCCGTCCGGCGTCGCGCGGCGACGGTGGCGGCGCGCGGGCGGGCCCCGGGCTGCCGACGGGTCAGACACCCAGGCGGGCAGCCCACTTGGCGCGCCAGGCGAGGGCGTCGGCGACCCCCTCGGCGATGCCGCGCCGGGGCTGCCACTCCAGCAGCTCACGCGCGGTGTCGACGGCGGCGTAGCAGCCGATCACGTCACCGGGGCGAGGGCCCGCCTCGCGGACGTCGAGCCGGGCGCCGACGGCCTGTTCGAAGGCGGCGATCAGCTCGCGGACGGTGGTGCCGTCGCCCGTCCCGACGTTGATCACGCGGTAGCGGTCCGCCGCGCCCGGGGCGACCACCTCGTCGAACCGGAGCAGCGCCGCGACGTGCGCCTCGGCGAGGTCCTGGACGTGGACGTAGTCGCGGATGCCGGAGCCGTCGCGGGTCGCCCAGTCGACGCCGGTCACGGTGAACGGCGCGCCGGTGGTGTGCGCCTCGATCAGCTTGCCGAGGGCGTGGGTGGGGTTGAGGTCCTGCAGGCCGGTGCGCAGCTGCGGGTCGGCACCGATCGGGTTGAAGTACCGCAGGGCGATGACGCGCTGCCGTTCGGCCCCCTCGCCCCGGGTCCAGTCCTGGAGCACCTGCTCCATCATCTGCTTGGTGCGCGCGTACGGGCTGTTGGCGTCGACCGGGCAGCTCTCGTCGACGCGGGCGTCGGGGGTGGGCGCGTAGATGGAGGCGGAGCTGCTGAAGACGACGCGGGTACAGCCGTGCCGCTGGAGGGACTCCAGGAGTTCGACGGTCTTGGCGACGTTCTCCCGGTAGTAGTACAGGGGCTTGGCCACCGACTCCGGTACGACGATCTTCGCGGCGCAGTGCACGGTGGCGTCGATGTCCGGGTGGTCGGCGAAGATCCGGTCGAGCAGGGCGCCGTCGGCGATGTCGCCCTGGTAGAAGACCCGGTCCTCGACGAACTCGGCCCGGCCCTTCGAGAGGTCGTCCAGCACGACCGGGGTGATCCCCCGGTCGAGCAGGGCGGACACCACCGTGCTCCCGATGAACCCCGCTCCGCCGGTGATCAGCACCTTCTTCATCCGCGGACGCTCCCTTGCGATCGGCCGGGCGCCCGGTGGCGCCCGATGACCGAGGAGGACGTCGGTTCGTGCCCTGCTGGTTCCCCGGCACGTGCCCCGACGGCCGGGGCCGGGCGGCTGGGGCCCCGCGGTCGGGCCCGGCGGTTCAGGCCCGGCGGCGCCGGAACCAGAGGCCCGCGGCGGTCAGCACGACGGCCGCGACGGCGGTGCCGATGGCGGCCCAGGTGGCGCCGGCGGAGGTGGTCTCGTGCACGGTGGCGGCCGTGGTCTCGCGGACGGGGCCGGCGGTGGCCGCCTGCGTGGGGGCGGGACCGGCGGTGGCCGTCTGCGTGGGGACGGGCACCAGGGTGGGGGCGGTCCCGGTGCCCGTCCCCTGGGTCGGCCCGGCGGTGGGTCCGCCCGGCGTGGGGTGGGCCGCGGTGCCCGCGGGCACCGGGTCGTTGATGACGGTGGCGTCGACGTCGAGCTCGCGCTGGGCGTGCCCCAGCGAGGGGAAGGCACAGTCCACGGTCACCGTCCAGTGCCCGGCGGGGAGGATCTCCCGGGTGGTGTACGTCCCCGGGTGACCGGGGACGGTGACCAGGCGCCAGGGCCCGACGGCGCGGCCGTCCACGGCGGTGGCGGAGAGCGTTCCGGCGAACTCCTCGGTGACCGGGTCGTGGTCGTTCTCCCAGGTGGCGACGGTGCTGACGTGACCGTTCTGCTGGCCGGTGACGTCGAGGTGGACGCTGTCGCCGTGGGAGACCGCGGGCGTGGCGGTGGCGAGGACGACCGCCGCGGCCAGGGCGGCGGTGGCGAGGATCGGGCGGGTTCGCATGGCGGGATTCCTCATGGCGGTGTGGGGAGCGGGCGCAGGAAGCGGGGCGCCGGGCGCGGCCGCCACTGGGTGAGTGGCGGCCGCGCCCGGCGTGTCGGTCCGAAACGGCTCACGGGGCTCGGCGACGTGCGACCGGCGGCCGGCGGCCGGCGCTAGCGAGCCGGTGCGGCGGGCCTGCGAGCCGATGGTCCTGCCGGCCTCACGAGGTCTTCAGCACCGACCAGTTCTGGTACGGCCGGCCGTTCGGCTGCTGCAGCTCCAGCAGCCAACCGCCGTAGTACCAACGGTTGCTGAGCCCCAGCACCAGCGAACCGCCGTCCGCCGTGACGGTGAACCCGCCGTCACCGGCGGTGAGCTGCCACTTCTGCGCGGCCGCGTCGGAACACGGCTGCTGGGCGACGTACTGGCCGGCGACCGCGGCACCGCCGAGCTGCAGGCACTTGCCGGAGCGCGCGGACTTGATCCGCACCGCGCCGTTCCCGGCGTCCTCGAACTGCCACTTCTGGTTGGCGTAGCCGGTGCGCTGGTAGGCGATGGCCACGGTGCCGTCGTTCATCGAGCTGCCCCACAGGTCGGCCGCCTGGCCGGTGAGGCTGTTGACCATGGTGTAGTTCGCGCCCGGCTGCGGCCGGCCGGCGTCGGTGACGGTACGGAAGGTGGCGGCGCGGCCGGGCTTGCCGACCGCTCCGGCGGCGTCGCGGACGGCGACGGCCACCGTGTACGAGGTGCCGGGGGCGAGGCGGACCAGGCCGACCACGGTCGAACGGACGGTGCCGATCGTCTGGCCGTTCAGCAGGACGTCGTAGCCGGCCGCGGCGGGAGCCGCCTTCCAGCTCAGCATCACCGAGTTCTGGGTGATCTGGCTGACACCGACGTCAGGGCCCGCGTTGCCGGTCGTCGGCGTCGCGGTCGGGGTCGGGGTCGGGGATCCGGTCGGCGTGGGGGTGGTGCCGCCGGTGGGCGTCGGGGACGGCGAGGGCGTGCGGGTCGGCGTGGCCGTCGCAGTCGGGGTCGGGGTCGGCGAGGGCGTCGGCGTGGGGTTGGGGTTGGGGTTGCTGCCGCCACCGGCGATGAGGAAGCGGTTGTTGGCGACGTTCCAGTGCGTGGTGAGGTAACTGCCCTGCGCGGGCGAGGTGTTGTAGTAGTCGTCGTGGTTGCAGTCGAGCCGGTCGTCATGGGCGCGGTCCGGGCAGACGGTCCGCATCTGCGGGTAGTTGGGGGCGTCCGAGTAGCACATGATGTCCCACTCGTCGACGCAGTGCCCGGCCTTGCTGGAGTTGGGGGCGCTGTTGTTCACCGCACCCAGGTTGTGGCCGAGTTCGTGCGCCGCGGTGCTGCCGCTCCAGCAGCCGGAGTCGGTCCGGCCGTACGAGGGGCCGAAGTTGCTGAGGTTGTCCTGGCTGGGGCGCTCGTCCCCGGCGAAGGTGCCGATCCCGCAGTACACCTTGGCGTCGGTGAACATCATGTACTTGCGGTCCTTGCGGTTGAACCCCTGCGCGGCGACGGCCCGGTTGGTCGCGTTGAAGTCCTGGATCTCGGCGTCGGAGATCTGCACGTTCAGCACCGAGGCGGTGCAGTCGGACTCGGTGACGAAGCGGACGTGCCGCTCGCCGCCGGTCTCCGCGGCGCTCGCGTTGTAGATGACGTCGACGTCGGCGGCCCACTTCTTGAAGGAGGGCAGGTACTGGGCGAAGCGGTCGCTGCTCGGGGAGTGCACGTACACCACCTGGACGCGGTTGCCGCTGCTGCCGTCGCCGTCGCAGACGACCTTCGAACCGGCGGGCGCGGCGGGCACGCCCGGCGCGGCATCCGCGGCGGCGCTGCCGGAGCCGCCGAGCAGCGTCTTCTGCGTGGCGTCCAGGACGGGCGCGCCGCCCTTCAGCAGGTCGGCGGCGGCCGGCGGCTGGGCACCGGCGGCCGGGGTGAGCGCGGGCGCCTGCGCGGCCGGGGCCGCGACCGGCGCGACGTCCTGACGGACGTCCACACCCTTGGGCGGCACGTCCGGGCCGTGGCTGCACTGGGTGCTGCCGGTGACCTCCAGCGTGCCGCCACAGCGGTCGCTGCTGGGCAGGCTCAATCCGGCGTAGACCAGGCCGCGATCGGGCTCGTCCTTGGGTATCGCCTTGAGCGGCACGGCCTTCTGGTCGCGCTTCGGGGCGGGCGCCTGGGTGGCGCCTTCGGCGGTGCCGGTCTCCCCCGGCCCGCCGTCGTCGCCGACCAGTCCGGCCTGCGACCCCGAGTTGTCGACCGCGTCCGCCGCGGCCGTGACGGCGCTCTGCGCGCCCGTCGGCTCCAGCGCGGTGCGGATGCCGAGCGTCCCCGCCACCAGCCCGGCCGCCACCACGGCGGCGACCAGGGCGCTCCTGCGGGTGAGCCTGCGGCGCTTGCGCCGACGAAGCTCGCTGCTCCGGTGTCCCATCGCGTTCCTTTCCTCGTGCGACGACCCGCGCCCTGTGGTGAAGGGGGGCTCGGGCCTTCCGACACTCCGGAGAGCGAACAGGACGGCAGGGGATAACAGAAACCTCTTGCGAATTTCTTCGACCCGTTCGACCGGGCCGTCGGCTCGGGCCCGGTGGCATGCGAAGCAGCGGTACGGGTCCGGCCGCAGGCCAGGAGCGGTCCGGTGCGGGCAGGAGAACGGTCATGACCAGGCAGGGAACGTTCCCGGTGCGGGCAAGAGACGGTCAGTCATGGACAGGAACCGGTCCGGCTCAGACAGGGACCGGTCCGAATTGGGCGGGATTCGAGGAGCTCACTCGGCCGGTGTGTGACGGCCGGTCACCCCCGGGCAGTGATCAGGCCGCGGCCGTCACGGCTCCCGGGCCGAAGGACGCCGCGACCGCGGCGGCGCCGCAGCCGCCGTGCAGCCGGGCCAGTGCGCCCGCCAGGGCGACGCGGTCCCCGGCGAGCCAGAGCCGCAGGGCCGCGGAGAGCGCGGCGCTGGCCGGCCCGGCCGACGGCCCGCCGGTGCGGGCGAGCCGCTCACCGAGCAGCGGCAGCAGGTCCGCGACCGGAGCGGGCAGCCACAGGGTCAGGGCGAAGGGCGCGGGCCGGGCCAGGACGCGCAGCAGCGGCAGGACGGACGAGTCGTCGTGCAGGGCGGGGATGACCTCCAACAGGCCGTCCACCGCCACGTCGGACACGTCGCCGCCGTGCCCGCGCGCCAGCTCGCGCAGCAGCGCCCGCTCGGCCGCGGTGATCCGGACGGTCAGCATGACCTCGTCGCAGTCCATGGTCCCGGTCCCCTGTCGTGGAGTTCGTGGAGTACTGGAAGTTCGTGGAAACCCGTGTGCGGTGGTGCCGTCGTCGTGTTCAGTTCCGCGCCGACAGGGTTCCTGCCCCGATCCGGCCGCCCGACACCGGCTCGATCAATCCGTAGTGGCCGTCATAGCGGCGGTAGAGCACCCGGCCCCGGTCGTCTCCAGGCCCCGTGTAGCCGACGAAGGGGCGGCCGCCGAGCCAGAGCCGGCGGCCTGCCTCCGCGAGGTCGAGCCGCGGCAGGGCCCCGCTGCCCGCGGCGCACAGCTCCACGGCCCCGCTCAGCGGGCAGCGGTGCACCAGGCCGTCCCACCCGGTCGTCACGTCCGCGAAGAGGTGGAACCGCCGGTCCAGCGCGATCAGCTCGCGCGCGGCCTGCCCGGGGGTGCGGCGGGCGAGCACCACGGTCTTGTGCCGGGCGATCCGCCGCCGGGCCAGCGGGCGGTCGACGTACTGCGGGCGGTAGGCGCTCTCGTACGTGGCGGCGAAGCCGATGTCGCCCTGCTCGCGCAGCCGGACGGCCCGCCCGACGAGCGTCCCCAGCACCAGGTCGACGGACTCCCGGGCCGTTCCGGTGGCCAGTTGCACCCGCACCGGCCCGGCGTCGTCCAGTTCGACATCCGCCTGCGCGAGCGCGGGCCGGCTGATCGACCGGTCTTGCGTCCGGGTGAGCCGGAGCCGCAGCGCGCGGGCTCCGGGGCCGAGCGCGGTGGCCGTGTCCAGCGCCCGGGCCCTGGCGTACTCGGCGTCCTCGCGCGGCAGCTCACCGCGGATCTCCACCCGGACGTCGAGCGCGGGCCGGTGGCGCAAACGGGTCATCAGGTTCCTCCCTCTCCCGCCACCATGCTGGCCCTCGCGCGACCCTGCGGCGAGGGTCCAAAGACCCTGCGGCCGGGCCCCGCCGGGGACCTTCCGACCCGCGCCATCCGCGCAGGTCAAGCCGGATCTCCGGGAGGGCGCGGAAGAGGCGGCGCGATCGGCCGTTGGAGTGATCCCCGCGCGTTCGGCGCAACGCCCGTGGGACCGGCGCGTTTGCCATGGCGAGCGCCCAGGTGCGCGCGGGGTCCGCGCTGGCCGGGCCCCGAGCCGCGGTCGGCCCGCCGGTGCCCACCCGCACCGCCCGGCGCCTGCCCCTCTGTGGAAGGTAGTGTCATGTCCCTGCTGACCGAGTCCCGGAAGCGGATCGTCCCCCCGAGAAACACGCCCCGCCCGTCCCCCCTGGCCCGGTCCGCCGTCCCGCCGCTCGCCCCCGGCGCGCTCCCCGGCCTCGGACACGCCGCCGCCCTGCTCCGCGACCCGCTCGGCTTCCTCGGCTCCCTCTCCCGTCACGGCGGCGTGGTCCGCATCCGCCTCGGACCGCGCACCGTCTGCGTGGTCACGGACGCCCGGCTGGTCCACACCCTGCTGGTCGCCCTCGCCCACGACTGCCCGCGCGGCGCCGTCCAGGACACCCTCAAGACGGCCTTCGGTGACGGTCTGCTGATGTCCGAGGGCCAGGCCCACCGCGACCGGCGCCGGATCATCCAGCCCGCCTTCGGCCCGGACCGGATGGGCGGGTACCTGGCCGTGATGCACCAGGTCACCGAGGAGCGGGCCGGGCGCTGGCACCCCGGCCAGGTCCTGGACGTGGCCAAGGAGATGAACCACCTGGCCCTGGAGATCGTCACCCGCTCACTGTTCGGCGCCCGGCTCAGCGAGGACGCCACGCTCGCCTTCCACCGGGCGCTGCCGGACATGGTGAAGGGCCAGATCGTCCAGTCCCTCTACCCGAACCCGTCGCTCGCCCGGCTGCCGCTGCCCGTCAACCGGCGCTTCGACGCCGCCGTGCGGGTGCTCAACCGGGTCGTCGACCAGGCCGTCAACAGCCGTTCCGGAACGCCGGGTTCGGAGGACGGACACGGCACCCTGCCCACCCTGCTGCGCGCCGCGACCGACCCGGCCACCGGCTGCCCGCTCACCGAGGCCGACGTCCGGTCCGAGGCGATCACCATGTTCGGCGCGGGCACCGAGACCGTCTCCACCACGCTCACCTGGCTGCTCGACGAACTGCTGCGCCACCCCGAGGTGGAGGCGCGCGTCCTGGCCGAGCTGGACGAGCACCTGCCCGCCGGCGCCGTCCCCACCCCCGAGGCGCTGGCCCGGCTCACGTACACCCGGAGCGTCACCCAGGAGGTGGTGCGACTGCACGCGCCCAACGCCTTCCTGATGCGCACCGCCCGCGTCCCGGTCGAGCTCGGCCCGTACCGGATCCCGGCCGGCACCGAGCTGCTGTACAGCCTCACCGCGCTGCACCGCGACCCGGTGCGCCACCCCGAGCCGCTCGCCTTCCGTCCCGAGCGCTGGCAGGACGGCGGCGGCGCCGGCCGACCGTCCTTCCTGCCCTTCGGCGCGGGCAAGCACAAGTGCATCGGGGAGGCCTTCGCCTGGGCGGAACTGACCGTCGCGGCGGCCGCGATCCTGCGCCGCTGGCAGCCGGTGGCCGTGCCGGGCTCGCGGGCCCGGGAGGTGGTCTGGACGACGGTCCAGGCGCAGGGGCTGCGTGTCCGGCTGGCGCCGCGCGAGCAGCGGGCGCCCGGCGGCGGGCGCGCCGGCCGCGCCGCGCGGACGTCAGGCGGGCGGGGTGCCGCGGCTTCCCGGGACGAGCCGGCGGTACCGGGCCGCTGTCCGTCCACCGGCGCCCCCGCGGCGAGCCCGCCGGCCCGCCCGCCCGGCGAGCTGTACGCCGCCGCGCAGCGGCACGACGACTGGGCGGTCCGCCACGGCCTGCTCACCCCCACCGAGCTGCCCGGCTACCGCTCCTACGCCCTGCAGGAGCTGATCGGCCACGCCTTCCCCCGCGCCCGGGGCACCGAACTCGACCTGCTGCTGGACATGCTGGGCTGGTTCACCATCCTGGACGACCGCTTCGACGGCACCCCCGGACGCCGGCCCGCCGAGGCGCACGCCCTCGTGGACCCGCTGATCTCCGTCCTCGACGGCGGCGACACCCCGTCGGAGTCCCAACTCCTCGGCTCCTGGCGGGAACTGTGGGACCGTCAGAGCGCGTCGATGTCCCCCGCCTGGCGCGCCCGGGCGGCCCGCGAGTGGCGGGAGTGCCTGGCCACCTTCCCCGCCGAGGCCGACCACCGCGCCCGCGGCACGGTGCCCGCCCACGGCCTCGGCCTGACGGACACCATGCGGCTGCGCCGGCACGGCAGCTGCCTCTACCCGTTCATGAACATACTGGAACGGGTCCACGGCGCCGAAGCCCCCGCCGCCCTGCACGCGGAGCCCGCACTGCACCGCCTGCGCGCCCACACCGCCGACGCCGCCACCCTGATCAACGACCTCTACTCGCTGGAACGGGAGGAACGGCAGACCGCGGCCGCCTTCAACACCGTGCTCACCCTGCAGCGGGCCCTCGGCTGCACCCGCAGCCGGGCCGTCCGCGCCGTACGGGACCGGGTGGCGGTGCTGCGCCGGGAGAGCGAGGTGCTGCGCCGCGACCTGCAGCGCCGACACCCGGCGGGGCGCTGGTACCTGGACGGCACCCGGGAACTCGTCGCGGGCGTGCAGGCCTGGAGCAGCACCAGCGACCGCTACCTGGTTCCGGACGACGGGCGGTGACACCGGGCGGACGGTGATACCGGGCGGACGGCGGTGGCACCCGGCGGTGGAGGATGACACCCGGCGACCACCCCGGCCGCGCTACTTCCGACCGCCGAGCGCGAACAGCAGCAGCACGAAGCCGGCGAACAGGTGCGTGGCGAAGATGTAGATGCCCGCGCGGACCATCATCGCCTTGCGGCGCGACTTCTCCTCGTTCGTGCTGTCGCTCATGGTGGGTGGTTCTCCTCGGATCGGTCGGACGGGCCGGGCGGGGCTCAGCGGAGCTGTCGACCGCCGGAGGCGCGCAGCTCGGTGAGCAGCGCGCCCTGGTCGGTGATCAGCTCGGTCAGGATCCGGCGCGCCGCACGCAGCAGGTCGGCGACGTCCGGAGTGCTGAGCGCGTACACCACGGTGTTGCCCTCGCGGGTCGCCGTGACCAGCTGGGTGCGGCGCAGCACCGCGAGCTGCTGGGAGAGGTTCGACGGTTCGACCTCGATCTCCGCCAGCAGCTCGCGCACCGGCCGGGGTCCGTCCTGGAGCAGTTCCAGGACCCGGATCCGTACGGGGTGGCCGAGGGTGCGGAAGAACTCCGCCTTGGCCTGGTACAGCGGGACCGGCATCGTCCGCGCGCCTCCCTTGGATCCGGCTCGGGTCCGGCTCGGTGGTCGTCCCGGCCGGGCGGTCCGTGCCGCGGCCGGTAGGCATCATCGCGGACAGATGAAGACTTCTTCAAGTCGTCACAGCTCGACGACTCCCGCTCGCCGCGCGCAGGGGTGACCCACCTCACACCTGCGCCCGCGTCGGGGCATGCCGACGCCGAGCCCGGGACGCTGCCAACTCCCGGGCTCGGCAGTCACGGTGACGAGCCGTCAGCAGACTACAGGCACATCGACCGTGACCGGGGCCGGTCCTCGCCACATCGCCTCGACGGAGAAGGATGCGTGCACGGTCGAACCGCACGGCACGGTCGCGGTGATCCCGTCGACGCGCACGGTGCTGACCGTGAAGACGGTGCGACCGTTCACCGCGCCCAGCGAGTTGCCGCCGGTCACGTCGGCCGACAGCCGGGTGAGCAGCTCCTGCGGCGCCGGCGGCCACGGGGTGCCCGGCGACGGCGGGCCGGCCAGTCCGATCTGCCCGTACAGCACGACGCTGTCGCCGGTGACGTCGGCGCAGACCTTGGTGGACAGCCCGGCCTGGAGGCCGGACCACCCGCAGGTGGTGACGGTAGCGGCGGGGGCGGCGGCCGTCGAGGTCGCGGCGAGCGCCGGCACGGGCGACGCGAACAGGGCGACGGCGCCGGCGGCGCCCGCCGTGATCCTGGCGATGCGGTTCATGGGTTCTCCTTGGGAGGCGAGGACGGTCAGAGACAGGTGACGTGGCACATATGACATTTCATAGGCCCACGACAGAAACTTTGCCATGCGATTCCTATGCCTGCGTGGGTTTCACCCTTGGAAGTAACGCCTCGACCGAAACGAGACCTTCAATGGCGCAATCACCCTCGGACGGGCGAACACCCATAACCCGCCGGGCAACGTCTGCGTTGACCCCAGGTGAACCGACTCCGCACCGCCGCCGCGGCCGTCCTCGCCGCCGTCGCCCTGCTGGCCGCCGCCCCGCCGCCCGCCGAGCTCCTGGGCACCGAGATCCGCCGGATCCCCACCGACGAACGCGTCCTCGCCCTCACCTTCAACGCCGCCTGGAACGAGACCGGGCTCGACACCGTCCTCGCCGTCCTGCGCGACCGCGGCGTCCCGGCCGCGTTCTTCCCCACCGGCGACTTCGCCGACCACCACCCCGACGCGGTCCGCGCCATCGCCGCCGCCGGACACGGCCTCGGCAACCACTCCTACAGCCACCCCCACTTCCCCGACCTCACCGCCGACCGGGCCCGCACCGAGGTCCGGCGCGCCGAGACCGCGATCCGCCGCGCGGCCGGGACGGAACCGCTGCCGTTCTTCCGCTTCCCGTACAGCGAGACCACCCCGCAGGGCATCACCACCGTCAACGAACTCGGCTACGCCGACCTGGAGTTCACTGCCGACACCAACGGCTACCTGGGCCCCGGTCACGGCATGACGGCGGACCGCGCCGTCGAGCGCGCCCTCGCCGCCCTGACCCCGGGCGCCGTCCTCCAGCTCCACGTCGGCGCCACCGACGAGGGCGGGCCGGACACCTGCCTCGACGCCGAAGCACTCCCGCGCATCATCGACGGGGCACTGGCGCGCGGCTACCGCATCGTCGACCTGCGGACGCTGCTCGACCGGTGAGCGGCGCCGCGGGGCGGGCCGGGCGTCGAGCCTCCGGTGCGCCGCCCAGCCGCCCAGCCGCTCAACCGCCCAACCGCTCAACCGCTCAACCGAGCGCGTCGCGCAGGGCGTCGACCCGGGAGACGGCGGCGGTGAAGGCGTGGCGGTCGAGCCGGCCGTCGTCGAGGGCGGCGGCCAGGGCTCCGGTGGCGTCCTCGGCCTGCTGCGGGTCACGGGCGGAGCAGAGCATCAGGTCCATGCCGGCCCCGGCGGCGGCCACCGCGCGGTCGCCGGTGTCGCCGTACGGGTCGAGCGCACCGGCCTCCATGGCGTCGGTGACGGTCACGCCGTCGAAGCCGAGCCGACCACGGAGCTCGCCCTGGATGACGGTGGGCGACAGTCCGGCCGGGCGTTCCGGGTCCAGCGCCGGGTACACCGCCCAGGACGCCATCACCAGCCGCACGCCCGCCGCGATGGCGGCCCGGTAGGGGGCCTCGCCGCGGGCCCGGATCTGCTCCAGCGGGACGGTGAGGGTGACCGGGCGCTCGTCGGTGTTGGCCCCGCGGGCGGCCGCGCCGAGCCCCGGGAAGTGCTTGGCGGTCGCGGCCACGCCGAGGCTCTGCTGGGCGGCGAGGAAGGCGCTGCCCAACTCGGCGACCGTGGAAGGGTCCTGGCTGTAGGAGCGCTCGGCGTGGTCGATGAAGTTGTCCGGGGTGTCGTAGACGTCGAGCACCGGGGCGAGGTTGACGTTGAGGCCGGCGTCGGCCAGGTTCCGGGCGGCTCCGATGCCGGATTCCACCGCGGCGGCCGGCGGGTTCGCGGCCGACCCGGTGCGGCGGGCGGAGAGTTCGGGCGCACCCGGCAGCCGACGGACCTTGCCGCCCTCCTGGTCGGTCATCAGGAGCAGGCCGCGCGGATTCGGCGCCTCGGCCGCAGCCTGCTTCAACTCCGCCACGGCCTGGGCGAGTTGCTCCGGGCTGGTGATGTTCTCGCCGAACAGGATCACCCCGGCCGCCCGGCCCTCCCGGATCGTCTTCAGCAGTTCGGGCGGCGGCGTCGGACCCGCGTACGAGAGCACGATCCGCCGGCCGGCGAGCACCCGCGAATCCTCCTGGTCCTGGGCGGCCATCGTGACGGTCCTCTCGGTGTGGGGGCTGCGGGCCACGGACACCGATCCGACCGGGACGGGGCCGAGCGCGGCCCCCAGGACCGTCAGCACCACTCCGAACCGGGCGGCTCGTCGGAAGGTGGCCATCACGCCTCCTGGATCGATGGGAGTGACTGGAGCGATGGAGCGATGGAGCGATGGAGCGACAGAACGATTGAAGCGCGTCGATCGACGGCGGACCACGGCCCGTCAGCGTACCCAGGGCCCGATCCGCCGGTCCCTCCCCGCACCAGCTTCATCCGACAATCCGATCGGCGCTACACCTCGGGCCAGAGAGTGGGCCGAACGTTCGATCGACTGGACATCCTGGTCCTGCCGCCGGGGCGGCGTCTCGCCGCCGAGCTGCGGGTCCGCGTCAACGGCGAGGACCGGTGGCCCCGGCGGTCACGACCGACGGAGCTGCGCCGGGAGCGTGAGGCTGGGCAGGCCCTCCGGCTTCCCCTCGTCGTCCACCCGGGTGTCCCCGGGGTAGCGGGCGCACTCCGCGCCGGCACTGAGGTGAGGTAGCCGTTCGCGTAGTCCACGGAAGCGGACACCGTGGCCGAGACCGCGTCGGAGGCGGACCCGGCGGCACCCGACTTCGGCGGCTCCAGGAGCAGTCGGACGCGGTCCGGCTCCCGGGACGAGGTGACCGTCCACCCCTGGTCGTTCAGCGTTCGCTCCGCGCGCAGGACCGCCGCCTCCGCCTGCGGACCGGTGAGCGCCTTGACGCTGAAGCCCGCGTGGATCGCGGCGGTGCGGGGCTCGTGCGGAGCGGAGTCGTCCACGCCGTCCAGGGCGTGGGCGAGCCCCCGCCGGTGGCAGTCGTAGACGTCGGCCTCGACGGCGGGGGTGTACTGCGGATCGAGCACCGGAGCCGGCGACAGGCCGAACGCGTCGTAGACGGCCAGGAGGCGGCCGTTCACCTGTGCCGCGGTGGCGGCCGGGTCGGCCGTCGGGTACGGCTCGCCCTGCCAGACCCGGCCGAGGCTCACCGCGCCGAACACCAGCGTGGTCGACAGGCCCAGGCCGATGAACAGGTAGGCCGCATTGCGAGCGCGTCCGCGGGTTCGGGATCCGTTCTCCATGATCGCCATCGTGCCCGGAGCCGGCCGGCCACCGCCTGAGTAGCCCTCCGCTTCCGTCCTGAGTACGCGTACTCGTTTCGCCGCCCGGCGCCCGGCGGGGGTCGTGGCGGCCCCGCTCACCCCGCCCGGCGGAGCAGCTGCCCGAGGACGGCGATGCCCTCGGTGATCTCGGGCGGCGAGCCCGCCGCGTAGCCGAGGACCAGACCGGGCGGGTACGGCAGGCGGGCGTGCCAGGACAGCGGCTGGACCTTCACGCCCAGGGCCAGGGCGGCGGTGGCCAACTCGGTGTCGGTGCAGCCGAGTTCCTCCGGCAGGGTGAGCATCAGATGGAGACCGGCCGCCGCACCGTGGACGGTGGCGCCGGGAAGGTGGGTGCGGATGGCGGCGATCATGGCGTCCCGGCGGCGCCGGTGGCGGCGGCGCAGCAGCCGAAGGTGGCGGTCGAGTTCGCCGGATTCCATCAGACGGGCGAGGACGAGTTGCGGCAGCACCGGGTTGCCGAGGTCGGCGAAACGTTTGGCGTCGAGGACGGCCTCCCGGAGGCGGGCGGGCACCAGCAGCCAGCCGGTGCGCAGGGCGGGGGCGAGCAGTTTGGAGATGCTGCCCGCGTAGCAGACCCGGTCCGGCAGCGCGGCCCGCAGCGCCGGGACGGGCGGGCGGTCGTAGCGGTGCTCGGCGTCGTAGTCGTCCTCGATGACCAGGCCGCCCTCGGCCGCCCAGCGCAGCAGGTCACGGCGGCGGTCGCCGCCGAGGACGACACCGGTCGGGTACTGGTGGGCGGGGGTGAGCAGGACGGCCGGTGCGCCGGTGGCGCGCAGGGCGTCGACCCGGATGCCCTCGGCGTCGACCGGCACGGGCGGGGTGGCGGCGAGCCAGTGGGCGAGGTGCCGGCGGGCGCCGAGCGAACCGGGGTCCTCGACGGCGACCTCGGTGACGCCCGTCCGCCCGAGGGCGCGGCCGAGCAGGGCGAGGGCCTGGGCCGTGCCGGCGACGATCAGCACCTCGTCGGGGTCGGCGCGGATGCCCCGGTTGCGGGCGAGCCAGTGGGCGACGGCCCGGCGCAGCGCCGGGGTGCCGCGGACGTCGCCGTAGCCCAGGTCGTGCGCGGCGAGACCGTCGAGGACGGCCCGTTCGGCACGCAGCCAGGCGGTGCGGGGGAAGGCGGCGAGGTCGGGCACGCCGGGGGTGAGGTCGATCCGGGCGGGGGTGCCGCGCAGCAGGTCGAACACCTCGGGATCGGGGTCGTCCCGGAACAGGGCGGGCGCCGTCGCCGCCGGGGGTCGACGCGGTTCCGGGGCGGGCACGGCGGGCGGGGCCGGGGTGGCGACCACGACGGTGCCGCCGCGGCCCCGCCCGGCGATCTGCCCCTCCTCGGCGAGGCGCCGGTAGGCATCGGTCACCACCCCGCGGGAGACGGCGAGTTCGGCCGCCAGCACCCGGCTGGCGGGCAGTCGGCTGCCGATCGGGAGCCGGCCGTCGGCGACGGCCTCGCGCAGTCGGCGGGCGAGCCAGTCGGTGAGGCCGCCCGGTGGGGCGTCGGCGGGGTCGAGCTGGAGGAAGTCGGCACCGGTCTCGCGGGGGCCGTGCGCCTCTTTGGACCGGTCGGGTGCGGCAGCTTTGGACCTGTTCACCGGACCATAGTGACGCGAGGGTGGTGGCCATGACCACGGAAACGGCCCGCGCGGCACAGCGGAACGAGAACGAGAACACGACCTACGTCCACGGTTACTCGGAGACCGAGGCGCAGCGCCTCGGCGACCAGGCGGACACCCTCGCCGAGCTGCTGCACGCGGGCACGGCGTACCCGGCGGGCAGCCGGCTGCTGGAGGCGGGCTGCGGGGTGGGGGCGCAGACGGTGCACCTGCTGGCCGCCGGCCCGGGGGTGCTGCTGACCGCGATGGACCTCTCGGCGGAGTCGCTGGCGCAGGCCCGCGCCCGGGTGGCGGCGCAGGCACCGGACGCGGAGGTCACCTGGCACCACGGCGACCTGCACCGGATGCCGTTCCCGGACGGCGCGTTCGACCACGTCTTCCTCTGCTTCGTGCTGGAGCACCTGCCCGATCCGGCGGCCGGACTGGCCGCACTGCGCCGGGTGCTGCGGCCCGGCGGGACGATCACGGTGATCGAGGGTGACCACGGCTCGGCCTTCTTCCACCCGCGGAGCGCGGCCGCCACCCGCACGATCGACCACCTGGTCCGCCTCCAGGCCGAGGCGGGCGGCGACGGTCTGCTCGGCCGCCGTCTGTACCCGCTGCTGACGGCGGCCGGGTTCACCGACGTGACGGTCCGCCCGCGGACGGTCTACGCCGACGGCGGCCGCCCGGCGCTGGCGGAGGGCTTCACGCTGCGCACCTTCGTCGCGATGGTCGAGGCCGTCCGGGCGGAGGCGCTGGCCGCCGGGCTCGCCACGGCGGAGGACTTCGACCGGGGCATCACGGAGCTGCGCCGCGCGGCCGAGCCGGGCGGCACCTTCCACTACACCTTCTTCAAGGCGGTCGCGGTCAACCCGTGAGGACCGGCCCCGCTCGGCGGCGGCCGTTAGTCCGGGCTGTCCCCGAGGGCCACCAGCAGGGCGCGCATCGCGTCGACCAGCGCGGCGGTCCGGGCGTCGTCCAACCCCTCCAGGAGGCCGAACTCGGTGGCGAGGTGGTCGGGCAGGGCGCGTTCGATCAGGGCGTGGCCCTCGGGGGTGAGGGCGACCTCGCGGCTGCGGCCGTCCTGGTCGCTGCGGGTCCGGGTGACCAGGCCGCGGGCCTCCAGCCGGTCCAGGCGCTGGGTGATGGCGCCGGAGGTGACCATGGAGGACTGCATCAGGCCGGTGGGGGTGAGGCGGTAGGGCGGGCCGCTGCGCTTGAGGGTGGCGAGGACGTCGAAGGAGGCGGCGTCCAGGCCGTGCTCGGCGAAGGTGCGGTTGAGCGCCGTGTCCACCAGGCGGTAGAGGCGCTTGAGCCGGCCGAACACCTCCATCGGGGAGACGTCCAGGTCGGGGCGCTCGGCGGCCCACTGCGCGACTACGCGGTCCACATGATCTGCCACGGCTCCAGGGTAGGCGATCGGGCCCGAATCCCTTAGCAGCGAGGTAACTGTGAGCCACGTCACCGGCCCGCGGCGATAGAGAATGCCTTAGCGCTGAGATACATTGGCTTAGTGCTAAGACATCGCCTCGCCATCGTGCTGGTGACGGCGCTCGCCCCCGCCGTCTGGGGGACGACGTACCTCGTCACCACCGAGCTGCTGCCGCCCCACCGCCCGCTGCTCGCCGCCGTCATCCGCTGCCTGCCCGCCGGGCTGCTGCTGATCGCCCTCACCCGCCGACTGCCGCAGGGCAGCTGGTGGTGGCGCTCCCTGGTCCTCGGCGCGCTCAACATCGGGGCGTTCCAGGCCCTGCTGTTCATCGCCGCCTACCGCCTGCCCGGCGGCATCGCCGCCACCGTCGGCGCCGTCCAGCCGCTGATGACCGCCGGTCTCTCGGCCGCCGTCCTCGGCGACCGGCTCACCCTGCGCACCGTGCTGTCCGGCATCGCGGGCGTGGCGGGCGTGAGCCTGCTGGTCCTGCGGGCCGGCGCCGAACCGGACGCGCTCGGGGTGACCGCCGCGCTCGGCGGCGCCGCGGTCATGGCCGCCGGCGTCGTGCTCTCCAAGCGCTGGGTGTCACCCGCCCCGCTGCTCGCCACCACCGGCTGGCAACTCACCGCCGGCGGCCTGCTGCTGGTGCCGCTCACGCTGCTCACCGAAGGCGCGCCGCCGACCCACTACACCGCCGCCAACGTGCTCGGCTACGCCTATCTGTGCCTGATCGGCGCGGCCGTCACCTACGTGCTCTGGTTCCGCGGGCTCCGCTCGCTGCCGCCGACCTCGCTCTCCTTCCTCTCCCTGCTCAGCCCGGTGGTCGCGACCGTGATCGGCTGGCTGGCGCTCGGGCAGAACCTCAGCCCGCTGCAGGCGCTCGGCGCACTGGTCGTGCTCGGTTCGCTCGTCGTCGCCCAGACCCAGCGGCCCGGCGCCACCACCCGGTCGACACCGGTGGCCCGGTCGGCCGCCGCGCCACCGGTGCGCGAGAACGTCTGACCCCTCCCGGTCGGAGTCCCGCGCGTCCCGGGATCCCCACCGGTGTCCCGGACCCGGCGCCCCCGAGCCTGCGTCCCCGATCTCCCGTTCCCGATCCCGCATCCCGCGTTCCCAAGCCCGCATCACGCATCCGGTCCGGACCCGGTCCGGACCCCATCCGAGGAGAACTCCCCATGCGCATCACCGTGTTCGGCGCCACCGGAAACGTCGGCAGCCGGGTCGTGGCCGAGGCGATCGCCCGCGGCCACGAGGTCACCGCCGTCGTACGGGACCCGGCCAAGCCGCACGGCCTGCCCTCCGCCGTCACCCTCGCCGTCGCGGACGCCCGCAACCCCGAGGACGTCACCCGGGTGACCGCGGGGCAGGACGCGGTGATCACCGCCACCCGCCCGGTGCCCGGCAGCGAGCACGAACTGGCCGTCGCCACCGAGGGGTTGCTGGCCGGCCTCGCCGGCACCGGCGTACGACTGCTGGCCGTCGGCGGCGCGGGCAACCTCCTCGTCCCGGGCACCGACGGCACGACCCTCGTCGAGACCCCCGGCTTCCCCGCCGAGATCCTCCCGATCGCGCTGGCCTGCGGCGAGCAGCTCGACCTCTACCTCGCGGCCGACGCCGACGTCGACTGGACGTACCTCAGCCCGGCCGCGCTGCTCGAACCGGGCGTGCGCACCGGCCGGTTCCGGCTCGGCCGGGACGAGCTGCTGCTCGACGCCGACGGCAACTCGGCGATCTCCATGGAGGACCTCGCCGTCGCCCTCCTCGACGAGGTCGAGACGCCCGCCCACCACCGCGCCCGGTTCACCGCCGCCTACTGACGGCCGGCGGCGGCCTCCACGGGGGTGGGGCCGCCGCCGGCCACCCCCGTCCGGAACTGGAGCCTTCCTCCGGGCGGGGGTGTAGCCAGCACCACCCCGAAGACGGCAGCACGGGTGATCGATCGTCAGGCCCGGCTCGGACAGGATCATTCCCGTGACGAACACCGCATCGACGAACCCCGCCCCGACCGCCACCGCCCCGGCCCGCACCGCTCCGGCCGCCACCAGGCCCCGCACCCGCCGTGCCGCGCTGGCCATGGCCGCCGCCGTACTGACCGGCCTCGCCGTTCCCGCCACCGCCAGTGCCGACACCGCCCGCGATCCGGGCGACGCCGACCCGGCACCCGCCCGCTACACCCACCAGACGCTGAACTGGCAGCCCTGCGCCACGCAGCCCGCCCTGGACTGCGCCACCATGAGCGCCCCGCGCGACTGGCACCACCCCGGTGTCGGGGCCGACCTCACCATCGCCGTCTCCCGGCACAAGGCGACCGCCGACCCGGCCAAGCGCAAGGGCACCCTGCTGATGGCGGCCGGCGGCCCCGGCGGCTCGGGCCTGCTGCGCCCGGCCGGACTGGCCACGGCCGCCCCTGCCGTCGGCGCCGCGTACGACATCGTCGGCTTCGACCAGCGCGGGGTCGGCGCGAGCACCAAAGCCGTGTGCCAGACCCCGGAGGAGTTCCAGGAGTTCCTGGCCGGCGACTACCGCGACCAGTCCCCCGCCGCGGTCGACCACGTGATCGCCGAATCCACCAAGCTGGCCGCCGATTGCCAGGAGCGCAGCGGCGACCTGATCCCCTACCTCACCACCGAGCAGACCGCCCACGACATCGACCTGTTCCGCTCCCTGCTCGGCGAGCGCAAGCTCAGCTACTACGGCCCGTCCTACGCCACGATGATCGGCGCCTACTACGGGACGCTCTTCCCGCACCGGGTCGAGCGGATGGTGCTGGACAGCAACATCGGTTTCGACGGCACCTGGGAGAAGTTCCAGCTGGGCCAGCCCATGAGCTTCCAGCGCCGCTTCGACGAGGACTTCGTGCCCTGGCTGGCGACCCAGGACGCCACGTACCACTGGGGCACCACGCCGGAGCAGGTGCGGGCGCACTGGGAGCAGCGGCGGGCCGCGCTGCACGACTCCCCCATCGTCGAGGGCTCGCTGACGATCGGCCCCAACCAGCTGGACAACATCGCGATCTCGGCGATCTACTCGGCCTCCCACTTCCCCGACCTCGCCCGCCTGCTGGCCGTCCTCGACAACTGGCAGACCACCGACGCCGCCACCCGGGCAGCGGTCGCGACCATGTTCAACAGCTACCTCAGCCCGGACTTCCTCGCCGAGTACTTCTCGGTGACCTGCAACGACACCGCGTGGACCAGGGACATGGACACCTGGGTGCGGCTCGGCGCCGAGAACACCGCCCGCTGGCCGCTGGTCGGCGCCCGGACGCTGGCCTTCAGCGCGGTCTGCGCCGCCTGGCCGGTCGCCCCGGCGCCCAAGGTCAAGGTCACCGGCGCCCACCTGCCGACCACGCTGATGCTCAACTCGGTGCACGACCCGGCGACGTACTACGAGGCGGCGCTCGGCGCCCACCGTGCACTGCGCGGCTCGAAGCTGGTCACCGTCACCGGGAACGGCGACCACGGACAGTACCCCGGGCCCAACTCCTGTGTCA
The DNA here is from genome assembly GCF_040302665.1 of Kitasatospora sp. NPDC097691. Classification (NCBI taxonomy): domain Bacteria; kingdom Bacillati; phylum Actinomycetota; class Actinomycetes; order Kitasatosporales; family Streptomycetaceae; genus Kitasatospora; species Kitasatospora sp. NPDC097691. Next base: position 250,374 of record NZ_JBEORY010000001.1, read on the forward strand.
CCGACGTGGTCGAGCGCTACCTGCTGGACGACAAGGCGCCCGCGCACGACCTCACCTGCGCTTCCCCGCAGGCGGGTTGACGGCTCCCGGGTCAGCCCCGGGGCCGGGCGCCCAGCCGGGCCCGGAGCCAGCCGAGGCCGACGGCCATCGCGGCGAAGCCTCCGACGGCGAGCTTGATGCCGGCCTTGGCGACGAGCCAGCCGATCCCCGGAACGGCCCACCCCAGCCAGTGGAACACGGCCAGCAGCACCGCCGCACCGCACAGCGCGGCCAGGACGGTCACCACGACGGCGGCGGCCCGCGAGAGCTCCTGCGGGCCGTCGGGGTCGGAAGCGGACACCGGAGCCGGGCTCGGCATCGTGCCGTCCGAAGCGCCGCCGGTCTCGTTCACCATGTCGTTCGTACCCCCCTCGCCCATGGGGTGATGATACGACCTCAGCGCCGGGCGTGGTGGGTGTCCCCGAGGTGCTCGCCGGTCTCGTCGTCGGGGAAGCTGACGGCCAGGGTGACGCGGTACTCGTGGACGTCGTCGCGGTGCCCCGGCACCCGGGCCCAGGCCAGCGAGTGCACCTCGGCACCGGGGGCCTGGCGGCACCAGGAGGCCGCCTCCTCCAGGGCGCGGGCGGCCGACAGCCCGGTGCACACCACGGCGGTGTACGCGGCGACCGCGACGTCCCCACCGGAGCGGCAGTTCCGCGACACGGCCCGGACCGCGGCGGCGGCCTGGGTCAGGTCACGGGCCAGGTCGTCCACCACCCGAGGGGGCGCCGGCAGCACGACTGCTCCCTCGGCGACGGTCTCCGGCAGGTTCGGGCTCACGGTCTGGACCTCCATCCGCATCATCACGCGGCACAGCATGCCGGGCGGTGATTCCTGGCATGCCCACTTTCACCAGAACGTCACCCGTCCAGGGGCGAGTCGGGGACGCACCCTGGCGTCCGGGGGCCCGTCCTGCTAGGGGTGGCCGACCGCGGCGCCGGACGTTCCGGCAGGTCAGAGGGGTGGAGGACGGGCGCCGCCGGGGAGCCCGAAACGCCGCGCACGTACCACCCCCGTGCTCCGAACCGCCGGTCCGGCGCCCGGGGCGTCCGTCCCCCCGCCGTTGGGCCCTTGGTCAACTCCCGGTACCGGAAGGGGAGATGCCGCCGGACGCGGGCGAAGCAACCGCACGCCACGGGCCCGGTCCGCGGCCCGGGGACCGGCGCACCCCCGCTGAAGTGCCGAGTTAACCCCTCGGAGGGCCTCGGGCCGCCTCCCGGTCACCCTGTCCCTGTCAGATCGTCGTGATACTAATCGTCCGGTGGCGGGTGCCGTCATCAGGTGGACGGGCACGATGACGACAGCTCAACCGTTCCGGGATCGTCCGGGCGGTGACGGGGAGGGGAATCGGATGACGGCGAGGTTCGGCAGCAGCCAGGGCGGGCGGAAGCTCCGGGTCGGCAAGCGGGTCACGGGGACGGCGGCGGCCTTCGCCGCGCTGGCCGCACTGACCGGCTCTCAGGTCACGGGAATCGGCCTCGCCCCCGGCGCGGCCGCGGACACCGGCCCGACGACCGGCGCCACCGCCCAGGACGCCGACCACCAGGGCGCCGGCTCGCCGCTCGGCATACCCTCGCCCGGCACCGGTGTTCCGGCCGACGGCGGCGGCACCCTCCAGTTCCCGCAGCCGCCCGGCACGCTGCCGGGCGCGCCCGACGCCGGCCTGTTCGCGGCCACCGGGCCCGCCCTGCCCGCCACGGTGCTCGCCGCCTACCGCCAGACCGAGGCCTCACTGGCGCAGCGCTCCCCCGGCTGCCACCTGCCCTGGCAACTGCTCGCGGCGATCGGCCAGGTCGAGTCCGGCCAGGCCAACGGCGGCCAGGTGGACGCCTCCGGCACGACGCTGACCCCGATCCTCGGCCCGGCGCTGGACGGCAACGGCTTCGCCGCGATAGCCGACACCGACGGCGGCCGCTACGACGGCGACGCCCGCTGGGACCGCGCCGTCGGACCGATGCAGTTCATCCCGTCCACCTGGGCCACCTCGGGCGTGGACGCCAACGGCGACGGCAAGGCCGACCCGAACAACATCTTCGACGCCGCCGAGGCCGCCGGACGCTACCTGTGCGAGGGCGGCCGTGACCTCTCCGACCCGGCGCAGCTCGACCGCGCGGTGCTCAGCTACAACAACTCGGGCGAGTACCTGCGGACCGTCCGCAACTGGATGGCCCACTACGGCAGCGGCACGGTGACCACCGTCCCGAACCGTCCCGGGTCCTCGGTCCCGTCGCCGTCGCTGCCCTCGCCGTTCCTCCCGGTCGTCGGCGGCCCGACGGTCGGCGGTGGATCGGGCACCGGCTCGACCGGCACCGGCACGACGCCCGCCCCGGCTCCGACTCAGCAGCCGACCACGCCGGTGACGCCCGCCCCGAACCCGTCGCCGACCGCGCAGCCGACGACGCCCACCACGGCGCCGACGCCCACCGGTTCGCCGTCGCCGACCGCGACGCCGACGACCACCCCGAGCGGCACCCCGACGGCGACGCCCACGGGCACCCCGACCGGCACGCCCACGGCCTGCCCGGACCCGACGGCCACCCCGACCGGCACGCCCACGGGTACGCCCACCGCCACGCCCACCGGTACGCCGACGGCGACGCCCACCCCGACGGGTTCCCCGTCCCCCACCGCCACGCCGACCGGGACGCCGACGGCGACGCCCACCGGCGCCCCCGGCTGCCCGACCCCGGCGCCGACCGCGACGGGCACCCCGAGCGCGGCGCCCAGCACCACCCCCAGCGCCTCGGTCTCGCCCTCGGCGGCCCCGAAGAAGTGACCTGACGCAGTGGCCTGACGAAGTGCCGACGGGGGCGCGGTTCCGTACGAGGAACCGCGCCCCCGTCGTGTCCCGCCGGGCGGGTCGGGCGCGAGCAATGCCGGGTGCGTGCCAGGCCGGGTGCCAGCCGGCCGGGGCTCAGAGGTGCTTGACCAGCTCCGGCATCAGGTCCTGGAAGGTCCGCCCGCTGGCGGGCTGGCCGATCGCGGTCATCTGCCAACCCGTCCCCGTGCGCTGCACCTTGGCCATGATCTGCGCGGTGTACGGGCCGCCGCCGGTGAGCGTGTAGCGCGCCAGCTCGGCGCCGGTGGTCTCGTCCACCAGCCGGCAGAAGGCCGCCTCGACCTCCTGGAAGGTCTGCCCGGTGAAGGAGTTGACGGTGAAGAGGATCTGGTCGACCTCGGCCGACACCGTCGTCAGGTTGACCGTGATCCACTCGTCGTCGGTCGCGTTGCCCGCGCCGCCGACCAGGTTGTCCCCGCTGTGCCGCACCGAGCCGTCGTTGCTGGTGAGGTGCTGGAAGAAGACCACGTCCACCGGCCGGCCCTGGGCGAACAGCACCGCCGAGGCGTCCAGGTCGATCTCCCGGCCGGCGGCGAGGAGCTTGGCGAGGAAGCCCTTGCGTTCCGCCGCCTTCCAGCCCAGCCCCATCCGGACCAGGCTCAGCTGCCCACCGCCCGGCTTCTCCAGGCTGATCTTCTGACCCTTGGCCAGCGAAACGCTCATCGCGCCCTCCTCGTTCTGCCACCGCCGCGTGCCGCGAATCTACAGCACTGTAGACAGTTTGTGATCGTCCGACGGAGTCCGGGCAGGAGCCCTGGAAGCACCCCTACCCCGCACGCCGCCGCACCTCACCCCCGACAACGGTCCGCACACCAAGGAACCGGCGGTCAGGCGCCTTCAGCCCGCCGTCCGCCGTCCGCCGTCCGCCACAGCCGTGGACCCGGAGCACGTTCACCCGGCGCCGCGCTCCAGCCGTACCAGCGCGTCCACCGCGACGCCGCCCGCGCCCCCGCCCTTGTGTCCGGGCTCGCCGCCGACCGTGCGGTGCACCCGCTCGGCGCGGACGGTGCGCAGGCCGAGGTCGGCGAGGTCCGCCAGGACATCCTCCGGAGTGAAGAGCACGGCCGGGTCCTGCGGGCCGCCGACGCCCTCGGTGAGGTTGCTCAGGTCGTGCCCGACGACCAGCAGGGTGCCACTGGGGGCGAGCGCGTCGGCGGCGCGGCGCAGCGCCGTGCGACGGTCCGCGGCAGGCAGCTGGAGGTAGGCGGCCAGGACGAGGTCGTAGCCCCCGGCGGGGGCTTCAAAGGTGCGGGCGTCGCCGTGGCGCCAGGTGAGCCGGTCGGCGACCTCGTCGGGCAGGTCGGCGGTGAGCCGTTCGGCCCGCTCCAGGGCGACGGCGGAGAAGTCCAGTCCGGTGGCCTCCCAGCCCTGGGCGGCCAGCCAGATGGCGTTGCGGCCCTCGCCGGCGGCCAGGTCGAGGGCGTGGCCGGGGGTGCGGCCGGTCAGTTCGCGAACCACCCACTGATTGGGTGCCGTGCCCCACACCAGCTCGCTCGCGGCGTAGCGGTCGTCCCAGTCCTGGCTGTCCATCGCGCGTCCTCCGTTCGGCGGGCCTGCCGGTACCGGTCAACCTACCGGGCGACCGCAAGCCGGGCCGGGGGCCGTCCGGCGGGCGGACACCCTCGACGGCGAACACCGGTCCCGTCCGATCCGGTCGGTCGCGACACGCACGGACGGCGTGTACGGGCAGCAGGCCGGGCGCCGCGGGCTGACCTCGGTGCGGTAGCAGCGCACCGCACCGTCCATCACGCCGGCCGCGAGGCCGCACGGGGCGGGCGCCGAGGGGCGGCGAGATCCGGCGTCGGTTCGGACACTGCCGACGATCCCCTCGATGCCTCCGCCGGGGACCGGTTCCCGGCGATCCGGGCAAGATTATCCGAAGATCATCTGCCTGGATTCTCCCGGTGTCCGGGAGTACCGGGACCGGCCCTCCCGGCGGGTCAGCCCTTGAGGTTCAGCGTCGGGAAGAGGTCCTCGAACGGCTGGGTGGTCACCGAGACGCTGCGGGCGAACGGGTCGTCGAAGTCCCAGATCATGAACAGCAGGAAGGCGATCAGCACGCTGAAGCAGAGCGCCAGGATCAACTCCCTCGGGGTGCGCCGGATCTGCAGGGCGAACAGCATGCCGACGGTCACCACCGCGCCGCCGATCAGGCCGAACCAGACGATCCCCGGCATCGTCGAGCCGGCGTTCTGACCGCGCGCCTGGCGGGCCTCGGAGGCCTGACTGATCCGGTCCATGATCGGCTGGTAGGCCTGCGACTCCAGGTCGGAGGCCGGCGCCCGGGTGGCGACGTCGGTCTGCAGCTTCTGCAGCAACTGGTCGCCCTGCTCGGAGATCTCGCCGTTCTCGCGCATGTAGTCCCACTCGGTGTTCACCACGTACGTGACGTAGGCGTCCACGTCGGCCCGGACCTGGTCGCGGAACTCGACCGGGTAGACCACCGCCCGGTCGCTCACCTCGCGCAAGGACTGCGCCTCGCGGAACAGGTCGTCCTGGGCGACGCCGCGCGCCTCCCAGACGCCCGCGATGGCGAGACCGAGGACGATCGCGTAGACCACCCCGATCATCATCGTGATGTACTCGATGACGTCCGGGGTCTCGTCCGTGTTCTCCTCTGCGGCGCCCACCCGACGGTTCCTCAGCAGGACCACCGCCACCACGACGGCCAAGGCCGACGCCATGGCGATGGTCAACGCCACCCACTCGGACATGGGAACTCCCTTCTCTGGCTTGGCTTGTGACGAAACGGAAAGGTCTGGGGCGGCCCCGGGCCGACGGACGCCGCAGGGCCGGACGGCGGGCGGCGGGGCCCGCGGCCGGTCAGGACCGGCCCGAGCGGCCTCGGCCCTGACCGCGACCCGGGCGGAGGGCCGCCGCGGCGAGCACACCGGGCACCATGATCAGCAGCAGCGTGGTGGTCATCGGGGCGCCGTGGTGGCGCTGCACCACGGCCATCGGCTGCGCCGCCGGGACGGGGAACACCGGTCGCGTCGGCGGGGCCGGCCACAGCGGGCTCGGGCGCGCCGGGCTGGGCCGGGCCGGGGCGGGCGGAGCCGGATCGGCAGGTGCGGGCGCGGGGGCCGCCGGGGGCGCCGGAGGCGGTGCGGGCGCGGGCGGCGGCGGAGGCGCGGGGGGCGACGCGGGCGGCGGACTGGGAGCCGGCGTCGGGCTGGGCGGGGTCGGCGACGGTGTGGGGGTACGCGTCGGAGTCGGAGTCGGGGTGGGGGTCGGGGTACGCGTCGGTGTCGGCGTCGGTGTCGGCGTGTGGGTCGGGGTCGGGGTGGGCGTCGGTGTCGGCGTGGGCGTCGGTGTCGGCGTGGGTGTCGGAGTCGGAGTCGGGCAGGGATGCGGGTGGTGATGGTGGTGGTGATGCCAGTCGTGCCAACCGTGCCCGTCGTGATCGCCGTGCCCGGACTGCCCGTCGCTCCCCTCGTGCTCGTCGTCCGGCCGCCCGTGCTCCGGCTGGAGTCCGGCCGAGGCGGAGGGCGCCGCCGGGCGGGGGGTGGCCCGGGGCGTGTGGCACGGGTGGTGTCCGGCCGGGGGCTTGTGGCCGTGGTGTCCCGTCCCGGCGTTAGGGGCGACGCTGACGCCGACCTGGACGTCCACGCCCACCCCGACGCCCACGCTGCCGCCCGGCCCCACCGACACCGACACGTCGGTCCCGGTGCAGACGCAGGTGTCCACGGACGGGCCCTGCGGATGCCCTCCGGTGCGCTCGGCCCCGGACGCGGTCGCGCCGGTGACCAGCGCGCACATCGCGACCGCGCCGACGGCGGCGCCGATCAGCCGCGCCCGTCGCCCGGAGGCCGGTGTCCCGCCGCCGTGCAGCGGTATCCGTCGTAACTGCCGACGCTGGGACATGGGCACCACACACCTCTCGGATCACCTGGGGACGGAACGGGCGGAACAGAACGGGACCTGACAGGACGAGACCTGACAGGACGGGACCGAAGCGGAACGGCCGGGCACTGGTCGACGGATCGCCGCAAGCACAGCAGGACAGCCGACAGCGGTCACTCCCCGGTCGAAGTCGATCGGGCACGACCAGAAATGATCGGACGCAATCAGCCGGACGGCCCGCCTTTCCGGGGGGCGGGCCGTCCGTCATCAGGTCAAACGATCATCGAGCCGGCCGGTTACGGCCCGCGCCCGTTGTTGTGCGCGATCAGTTGGGCGATCAGTTACGCGGTCAGTGGCGACGGTGCGCGATCTCCACGTTCTCCAGCACGCCGACCGCGTCCGGCACCAGGATCGCGGCCGAGTAGTAGGCGCTGACCAGGTACGAGATGATCGCCTTCTCGTCGATCCCCATGAAGCGGACCGAGAGCGACGGCTGGTACTCGTCCGGGATGCCGGTCTGGTGCAGACCGATCACGCCCTGGTTGTCCTCACCGGTACGGATCACGAGGATCGAGCTCGTGTTCTCCTTGGTGATCGGGATCTTGTTGCACGGCAGGATCGGTACCCCGCGCCAGGCCGGCACCTGCTGCCCGCCGAGGTCGACGTGGGTGGGGTACAGGCCCCGGGCGTTGAACTCGCGGCCGATCGCGGCGATGGTCCGCGGGTGGGCCAGCAGGTAGTCGGGGTCACGGCGACGGTTGAGCAGCTCGTCCAGGTCGTCCGGGGTGGGCGGGCCGGAGTGGGTCTGGATCCGCTGGTCGAAGTCGGCGTTGTGGAGCAGGCCGAACTCCGGATTGTTGACGATCTCGTGCTCCTGCCGCTCGCGCAGGGCCTCGATGGTCAGCCGCAGCTGGTGCTCGGTCTGGTTCATCGGCTGGTTGTACAGGTCCGCGACCCGGGTGTGGATCTTCAGGACGGTCTGCGCGACGCTCAGCTCGTACTCGCGCGGCTTCAGCTCGTAGTCCACGAAGGCGCCGGGGAGCTCGAACTCGCCGTGGTGGCCGGCCGACATGGCGATCTCGGCCTCGCCGCGCTCGTTCTGGGCCTGCAGCGGCAGGGCCAGGAACGCCTGCAGGTGCTCCTGGAGGCTCGGCGCGTTGTCCCGGATGGCGGCGAAGTCCGCCCGGGACAGGGTGAGGGCGACACCGGAGGTGGCGGTCTTGGCGGTGAAGTCCCAGGCGGCGTCCGGGTTCAGCAGCGCGTCGTCGCCGAAGCGGTCGCCGTCCGCGGCCACGCCGATCTCGGTCTCGTCACCGTACTTGCCGGTGCCCACCAGGTTGACCCGGCCGTGCGCGATCAGGAAGATCCGGTCGGCGGCCTCGCCCTGGGTGGTGAGCACCTCGCCGGGGCCGAAGTCCCGCTGCTGGCAGCGGTCGGCGAGGGCGGCGAGCACGTCCTCGTCCTCGTAGCCGCGCAGCAGCGCCAGCTCGCCCAGCTCGGCCGGGATCACCCGGACCTGGGAGCCGGTCTTGATGAACTCCACCACGCCGTTGCCCACGGCGTAGGTGAGCCGGCGGTTGACCCGGTAGGCGCCACCGGCGGCCTGCACCCAGGGGAGCACCTTGAGCAGCCAGCGGGAGGTGATCTCCTGCATCTGCGGTGCGGACTTGGTCGTGGTGGCAAGGTTGCGGGCAGCGGCCGTCGCAAGGCTCTGCTGCTTGACCTGCTCTGTCTCCGGGCTCGTGTCCACGGGCATCGGCAGGGTCTCCATTCCTGTGGTCGGGTCACGCGGCCAAGGCCATCCGAACCGCCCTGGGCGCATGCCGTGACGGATCATCAGATCCGTAGACTGGTGGGGGCGTTGGCGACGTATCGCGAGTGAGGCCACCGGCTGGCGGTGGCCCATCCGGAACCCTAGATCACCAGGACCCGGCCAAGCCCGCACGGACGCCCAGTACCCCCCGATAGGGTGAATCTCGCGCGGTCCGCCCCCATCACGCCGAGGATCGGAGGAACATCCGTTCACCCCGGCGGATCCCCGCGACGCCAACGGCCTCCCCTCCCCGACCACGACCCCGCCGGCCGCCCCGGCGGCCACCGACCGGCGTCAACCCGGCACACCGGTCGACCGGTTCTCAGGCCCGTGCGGCCGGTGCCGTACGCGGTCGAACCGAACTGCCGGGCCCACCTCGCCTCCGGGCGCGCAGAAGGGCCCGTCAGGCGCCGACACGGGGGGAGGCCGGCACCTGACGGGAGTACGGGGATGCGCAGTGGGGGTGCCGGGTCGGTCCCGGTCAGGTGCAGGCGACCTGGGTGCCCGGGACCTCGACGATGCCCGAGTTGTTGTTCAACCCTCCGTTGTACTCGTAGTACAGGTAGGAGTAGAAGTCGATCCGGGTGGCATCACCGCAGGCCGAGTCGGGCGCGATGGCGTAGGTCACCGTGAAGGTGCTGACGGCTCCCGGTCCGAGCGGCACGTCGTACCGGGCGATGCCGCCGTGGACGTTGTCACTGCAGCCGTTGGTCTGGGTGCCGCAGGCCGTCTCGGTGAACTTGAGGCCGGTCTGCAGGCTGGTCCCGTAGGTCTCCTGGACACTCTGGTAGACGAACTGGATCGGCGTGTCGTACGGGTTGGTCAGCGTCAGCGTGAGCGTGAACTCGCCGCCCCGGACGGTCGTCTGCCTGTCGGAGACGACCGTGAGGGGCAGCGGGGAGTCGGCCCGGGCGGGAGCGGCGGAGAGGAGCAGACCGACGAGGGCCGGGCACGCGACGAGCGCGGCGCGGATCGGATGTGTTCTGCGCATGACCATGGAGCGTAGGCCGGGGCACCGCCGGGGTTGCCCGCCTCTGCCCGGTTCCGTACCGACGCAGGAGCCGCGAGCGGACGCGGCGGACCGGTCGGTCCGGTCACGGCCCCGTCCGGGCGTCCGGGGGTTTATGCTTCGCGGTCCCCGGCCCTGCCTCCGGCCCGGCGCCCGGCTGCTCCCCCGCACCGCTCGGGCGGGCGGGCCGGCCGGTCCGGCTCCCCCGGTCCGGTTCCCCCGCTCCGCTCCCCCGTTTCGGTTCCCCCGCTCCGCTCCCCCGTTTCGGTTCCCCCGCTCCGCTCCCCCGTTTCGGTTCCCCCGCTCCGCTCCCCCGTCCCCGCCGTCCCTGCTCAGGCCGGCGGCGGCAGGATGTCGCAGAGCGCCGCGACCGCCGCCGCGTAGGCGTGGTCGGGCGGCGTGGCGTAGCCGACCACCAGCCCGTCCACGGTGGGCATGGCCTCCGGGCCGATCGCCGGGTGCCGGAAGTCGGCGAGCCCGTCGACGGCCAGGCCCCGGTAGGCGGCGGCCTTGAGCACCGAGCGCTCGGTGCCCGGTTCCAGTCGCAGCACGGCGTGCAGACCGGCCGCGATGCCGGACACCTCGACGTGCGGGGCGCTCGCCGCCAGCGCGGCCACCAGCTGGTCGCGGCGGTCGCGGTAGCGGCGGCGCATCCGGCGCACGTGCCGGTCGTAGCCGCCGGAGTCGATGAACTCGGCGAGGGTCAGCTGGTCCAGCGCGCTGGCCCAGCCCTCGCGCTCGCCCTTGGCGGCGAGCACCCGGTCGACGAGATGGTCCGGCAGCACCATCCAGCCGAGGCGCAGCGCGGGGGTGAGGCTCTTGCTGGCGCTGCCGACGTAGACCACCCGCTCGGGGTCGAGGCCCTGGACGGCGCCGACCGGCTGCCGGTCGTAGCGGAACTCGCCGTCGTAGTCGTCCTCCAGGAGCAGCCCGCCGCGGCCGCGCGCCCAGTCGATCACGGCGGCGCGGCGGCCCGGGTTCAGCGGGCCGCCGGTGGGGAACTGGTGGGCGGGGGTGAGCAGGGCGGTGCGGACGTCTCCGTGGTGCGTCAACTCGTCGACGAGGGCGCCCTGTTCGTCGATCGGCAGCGGAACGGCCGTCACCCCGGCGGTGGCCAGCAGCCCGCGGTGGAAGCCCAGCCCGTACGCCTCGACGGCCAGCGGGCCGTTCTCGGCGGGCGGCAGGACGGGCCGCGCGCCGTCGAAGAGCAGTCGCAGGGCGTGGGCGAAGCCGGAGCAGATCACGATCCGGTCCGGGTCGGTGCGCACTCCCCGGGCGCGGGCCAGGTAGTCGGCGAGGACGGTGCGCAGCTCGCGCCGGCCCTGCGGATCGCCGGGCCCGAAGGCCTCGTTGGGTGCGGCGGTGAGGGCCCGTCGGGCGGCGGCCAGCCAGGCGGTGCGGGGGAAGGAGGCGGCGTCGGGCTGGCCCTGGCGCAGGTCGTGCCGGGGCCCGGGCCGGCGCGAGGGCCGGCGGGCCCGGGTGGCGGGGACGGGCTCGGCGCGTTCGGCGACGGCGGTGCCGGATCCCTGACGGGCGGTCAGCCAGCCCTCGGCGACGAGTTCGGCGTAGGCCTCGGCGGCCGTGTTGCGGGCCAGGCCGAGGTCTACGGCGAGGGCCCGGTACGGCGGCAGCCGGGTGCCGGGTGCCAGCCGGCCGCTGCGGATCGCCTCGCGCAGGGCCGTCATCAGCGCGGCGCGGCGGCCGCCGGTGGCGGGGAGGTCGAGGTGCAGGTCGTTGCCGGTCGGGTGGGCGGGCTCGGAGGGGTGCGTGCCCCGCGTGTCCGTCATGTTCACGCACCCTACCCGCCGCCCCGTCCCCGCCCTGCGGCCGGTCGGCCCCGGCCCCGCCGGCCCTGGCCCCGGCCCCGACTCCGACTCCGGCCGTCACTGTCAGGGAACGACGGTCACCGGCCAGCGGCCTGCCTTCACCAGCCGGACGGCCACCGATCCGATCACCTTGTGCCCGGCCTGCTCGGAGACGCCGACGACCACGGCGTCGGCGCGCAGCTCGTCGGCGAGCCTGGCCAGTCCGCCGTACGGGTCGCCGCGCATGGTCAGGAACCGCCAGTCCACCTTCCACACCTCGCGCACCCGCTCCTCGGCCTCGCGCAGGGCGGCCAGCAGTTCCTCGGCGATCTCCTGGGTGGTCTCCTCCACCGCGGCCCCGGCCAGGGCGGTCGCGGCGGCGAGGATCGGCTGGATGTACGCCACCGCGAGGACGGCGCCCTGCCGGCGGGCCAGCCCGGCGGCGTAGGCGGTGGCGCGCCAGGAGGAGTCGGAACCGTCCAGCCCCGCCAGGATCACCGTGGGCCCGTCGGTCCCCAGCTCGAAGCCCTGCGGTGCGGCCGCGGCCTCGTGGCCCTCGGCTCCGACCGGCCCGCTCGGCCCCGTCGGCCCGGTCGGCACCGCGGCCCCGGCCGCCCCTCCCGCACCGGCGTCCGCGGCTCCCGCGTCCGCCGCACCCGCTGCATCGCTCTCGTTGCTCATGGCCCAGAGGCTATGTGCGGCACCGTGCGTGAGCCCACGGGGCACTCCGGGTGAGCCCTGTGGTGCGGGCCACCCGGGGCGGCGGCGGGCGCGGCGGATCCGGCACCGGCGGCGGGCGGGCCGTCACGCGCTGTCGACGATGTGCGCGGCCTCACAGCGCTTTCGCTGTGGCCCGGGCCACTTCACCGGGTGGTTTGATCTTGGAAATAGGTGGAAATCGGGCGAAATCAGCACAATTCCTTGATCCTTACGCCCGGTAACAGGCCTCTGACGTGCCTAAACCCTCGAATCCTTGAATCGGCCACGACCGGACCCGTAACTTCGAACCCGTTGCACCGAGCGATCCGCTCCGGACGGGCCTCACCGCCCACCGAGCAGGAACGGTGCCGAACCACGCGAGTGACGCGTCCCCGAAACCGTCGGCCTTCCGAGGGCCTGGTTCCGCATGCTCGCAACCCCTCCGAAAGGAACTCCATGACCTTCCGTAACGAGACCGCCGCTGCCACCACCACTGCCACCCCGAAGCGCCGCAACCGCGTCCGGATGGCTCTGATGGCCGGGGCGCTCACCGCCCTGCCCGTGGCCGGCCTCGTCACGGCCACCAGCGCCTCCGCCGCTCCGGCCGGTGTCTGGGACAAGGTCGCCGCCTGCGAGGCCACCGGCAACTGGGCCATCAACTCCGGCAACGGCTTCTACGGCGGCCTCCAGTTCACCTCCAGCACCTGGGCGGCCTTCGGCGGCACCTCCTTCGCCCCGCGCGCCGACCTGGCCACCAAGGACCAGCAGATCTCCATCGGCGAGAAGGTCCTCGCCGCCCAGGGCCCGGGCGCCTGGCCGATCTGCTCCGTCAAGGCCGGCCTGGGCAAGTAAGACCCCCACGCTGCCGCCGCACCCCTGCCGGGTGCGGCGGCTTCGTCGTCCCCGCGGCCATACGCCCCGGAGTCGCGGCCGTACGCCCCGGAGTCGCGGCCGTACGCCCTGGAGTCGCTGCCGCCGTCCGCCCCGGACGCGCCCGTCAGGCCGGTCGGGGCGGGAGCGGCAGCGGGACGGCGGGCAGTCCGTCGATGCTGGTCCCGACGAAGGGCTTGCGCTCGCAGTAGACGCCGAACTCCTCCTCGTCCTTGCGGTCGAAGTACCGGGTGTGCAGGTCGCGGTCGGCGCGGTAGTCCATGAACGGCACCGCGTACCCGCAGGAGTCGCTCACCCGCTCGGCCTTGACCAGCACGATCGCCCGCAGGCCCGACCCGTCGGCGGCCGGGTCGAAGTGGCCGAGCAGCTCGGCGAAGCGCGGGTCGTCCCGGAAGACCGCCTCACCCGTGCCGTGCACCCGCACCACGGTCGGCGGCCCCTCGAAGGCGCACCACATCAGGGTGATCCGGCCGTTCTCCCGCAGGTGGGCGACGGTCTCGGCCTGTGAGCCGCCGAAGTCCAGGTAGGCGAGGGTGAGTTCGTCGAGCACCGCGAGGGTGCCGGAACGGCCCTTCGGCGAGAGGTTGACGTGCCCGTCGGCGGCCAGCGGGGCCGTCGCCACGAAGTAGACCGGCTGGCCCTCGATGAACCGGCGCAGTCGACCGTCGATGGATTCGTACTGCTTTCCCATGTGCGCGATTGTGCCCGCATCTCGACTGGCGGGAAAGAGGAATCCATTCCGTGAGACCGTCCTGAGCTGCCGTCGGTACGCCTAGGATGACCTGTGTACATGTCACCCACCCCGCCCAGCACGGGAGTTGAGATGACCGGGAACACCCTCCCGAAGACCGCGCCGGGGATGGTCCTCGGCGCACCCGCCGTACCGCTGCGCCGGTACGTCCTCGGCTACCGCGGCTACCGGCTGGACCTGCGGCAGCCGCGCCGCCGACTGGAAGTGCCGACGGACGTGGTCACGGTGGCCCTCGCCTTCGAGGGCAGCATGCGCCTCACCGACGCCGTCTCCCCCACGCCCGCCGCCTCCTTCGGGTCGGTCGTGGCCGGGCTGCGCCGCACCGCGACGATCGCCGAACACTCGGGCGTCCTGCACGGGTTGGCCGTCTCGCTCACCCCGCAGGGCGCCTTCCGGGCGTTCGGCCCACTGGCCGGCGACCTCGGCGGGCAGTGGGCCGAACCCGGGGACGTCCTGGGCCCGCGGCTGCGCGCGCTGACCGACCGCCTGGCCGACACCCCGAGCTGGCCGGCCCGGTTCGCCATGCTCGACGGCTACTTCGCCGCGCTGTTCGCGTACGGCCCGGACTGGGAGCCGTCCGTCCGCTGGGCCTGGCACCGACTGCGGCGCTCGCACGGCATGGTGCCGATCCACACCCTGGTCGAGGGCACCGGGTGGAGCCGCCGCCGGCTGGAACTGCGCTTCCGCGAGCACCTCGGGCTGGCCCCCAAGCAGGCCGCCGGGATCCTCCGGCTCCAGCACACCCTCGGCGTCCTGGCCGCGCGCGAGGACCGCCCCACCGGCGCCGACCTCGCCGTGCTCTGCGGCTACTACGACCAGTCCCACCTCGACCGGAACTTCCGCGGCATGGTCGGCTGCTCGCCGCGCGAGTTCCTGGCCTCCCGCAGCGGCGCCGAAGCCCTGCCCGAGCCCACCGACCGGGTGGCGGGGCGGGTGACCAGCGCCGTCCTCGACGCCGGCGGAGCCTGAGACGGGCCCCGGCTCCGCTCCGGAGCGCGTGCGCATTCGTACAAGACGCGCGGCGGCCCCGTCCGGCACCTTCGAAGTGCCCGGCCGGTTACGGGGGGACCGGCCGGTCACGGGCGCGAACGGGGCCGGGGCTCGGCTCGGAACCAGCCGAGCCCCGTCACTGCGTCAGTCACTGCGTCGGATCACCGCAGCGGCTCACTGCTTCATGTAGACGCTGTCCATGAAGTCGATGATCTGCTGGTCCGTCAGCCGCTGGCCGTCGCGGTGGCCCATCGCCAGGTCGGCCTCGCTGATCATGCCCACCAGCCGCTCCCCGTCGATCACGGGGATGCGCCGGATCTGGTGCTGCTCCATCTTGCGCAGCACCACGTCCATGCTGTCCTCGGCACGCACGCAGTGCAGGTGGCCGGACAGGTCCATGGCCGTCATCGTGGCCGGGTCCTTGCCCTCGGCGATACACCGCAGCACGATGTCGCGGTCGGTGATGATGCCCTTCAGCTTCTGGTCGTCGCCGCAGATCGGCAACGCACCCACGTTCTTGTCGCGCATCATCATCGCGGCCTCGGCCAGCGTCTGGTGGGCGCCGATGCACTGGGCGCCGGTGTGCATGATCTCTCGGGCAGTGGTCACGGGGACTCCTTCGTCGGTGGTTCCCCCCGCATCCCCCCGGACGGTTCTCCCCCGCGCCCGACACGGGCGCGAACGGGGTGACCGCGCCCTCACCATAAGCAACGCCGCGCCGGTCCGCGACCGCGCCGGGCCCGCCGGGACGGCAGCCGCGCCGGGCGGCGACCCGGCGCCCCGGCCCGCTGGACCGCCGATACTGGGAGGGTGACCACGGACACCGCAGGGCCCGGTGCCGGGACCGTCGACGAGGCCGTCCGGGCCCGGCCCGCCACCGCACTGCGCCCGTACGTGGCCTGGTACTCCGGCTACCGGCAGCGCGGCCTCGCCCCCGCCGTCCACCGCGGCCTGCCCTCCCCCTACCTGACCTTCATCCTCACCCTCGACGAACCCCTGGTGATCGCCGGACACCCCGACCCGGCGCAGCCGCCCGGCAGCTACCCGACCCTGCTCGGCGGCCTGCACACCGCCCCCGCCCTGATCACCCACGAGGGTGCCCAGTCCGGCGTGCAGATCGCCGTGCACCCGCTCGCCGCCCGGGCGCTGTTCGGCCTGCCCGCCGGGGAGTTGGCCGGGATCGACGTCCCCGCCGACGAGGTGATCGGACGGCTGGGCCCGCAGCTGCAGGACCGGCTGCGGGCCGCGCGGACCTGGGAGGAGCGGTTCGCCGCGCTGGACGGGGCACTGCTGCGGGCCGCCCGGCCGTCCGGGCAGGTGCCGCCCGAGGTCGGCTGGGCCTGGCGGGCCCTGCTCCGCAGCGGCGGCGCGCTGCCGGTGGCGGCACTGGCCCGGGAGACCGGCTGGAGCGCCCGGCACCTGCAGGAGCGGTTCCGCCGGGAGACCGGGCTGACGCCGAAGGCCGCCGCCCGGGTGATCCGCTTCGACCGGGCCCGGCACCTGCTCGCCGCCTCGGCCCCGCCGTCCCGGCTGGCGGAACTGGCCGTGCGCTGCGGCTACTTCGACCAGGCGCACCTGGCCCGCGAGTTCCGCGCGCTGGCCGGGGCGGCGCCGAGCGCCTGGCTGGCGGCGGAGGGCCCGGAGACGGCGAAGTTCCGAAACGTCCAAGGCGGCGTGGCCGGGGCGGCCGCAGAGTGGGAGGCGTAGCGGACTCCCGCACCCACCCGAGCCGATCCCGAGGAGACAGCCATGGACGCCACCGAGACCTCCCCCGCCCCGCAGGTCTGGCCCAGCCTGCGCGCCACCGATGCCCGGGCGCTGATCCGCTTCCTGGTCGAGGCCTTCGGTTTCCAGGAGGTCGTCGCCCACGGTGAGGGCGAGTTCGTCGCCCACGCCGAGCTGGCCTGGCCCGAGGGCGGCGGCGTGATGCTCGGCTCGGACCGCGAGACGCCCGACGGGGACTCGCCCTGGCCCGGCAAGCCGGGCGGCTTCACGGCCTACGTGGTCACCGCCGACCCGGACGCCCTGCACGCCCGCGCGGTGGCCGCCGGTGCCCGGATCACCACCGGGCTCCACGACACGGACTACGGCTCGCGCGACTTCGCGGCCGCCGACCCCGAGGGCAACCGCTGGTACTTCGGCACCTACCCGGGCGCGCCCCGGCCGGCCACGAGGTAGCGCCGTGCCCGGAACGGCCCACGGGCCGGTGGACCGGCTGCGGGCCCTCTGCCTGGCGCTGCCGGAGGTCGAGGAGCGGGTCAGCCACGGGGAGCCGACCTGGTTCGCGGGCTCCGGCCGCCGGGCCCGGGTGTTCGTCATGCTCGCCGACCACCACCACGACGACCGGCTCGGCTTCTGGTGCGCGGCGCCCGGCGGAGCGCAGGAACGGATGGTCGCACAGGCCCCCGACCGCTACTTCCGGCCGCCGTACGTGGGGCACCGGGGCTGGCTCGGCGTGTACCTGGACGGGCCGGCGCCGGACTGGGCCCGGATCGAGGACCTGGTCGCGGACGCCCACGCGCTGGTCGGTCCCGGACGGTGACCACCGCCTGCCGCCGGCCGCCAGCCGCTCGGCCGCCCGGCCTCGGGCGATGGCCGCCGAACCGGGGCAGACTGGCTGCGGGGGCCACCCACCGGAGGCTTCGGAGACGGACCGTGCCGCAGATGACGGTGGACGGGCGCACCCTCGCGCTCTCCCACCTCGACAAGGTGTACTACCCGCGCACCGGCACCCTCAAGGGCGAGGTGCTGCGCTACTACGCCGCCGTCCACGCCGCGCTGCTCCCCCACCTGCGCGACCGCCCGGTCTCCTTCCTGCGCTGCCCGGACGGGGTCGAGGCGGAGGTCTTCGTGGCCAAGAACCCGCCCCCGGGCACCCCCGACTGGGTGCGCAGCGTCGAGGTCCCGAGCAACACCGGGGAGTTGCGGCAGGTGGTGCTGGAGGACGGCGCGGCGCTGCTGTCCGTCGCCAACCTGGGCTGCCTGGAGCTGCACGTCCCGCAGTGGCACGCGGCCGCGCCCGCCCTCGCCGACCGGCTGGTCCTGGACCTCGACCCCGGCGAGGGCGCGGACGTCCTCACCTGCCGGGCGGTCGCGCTGCTGCTGCGCGAACGGCTGGCGGCCGACGGCCTCACCGCCTGGGTGAAGACCTCCGGCTCCAAGGGCCTGCACCTGCTGGTCCCGATCGAACCCACGCCCAGCACCCGGGTCTCCGCGTACGCGAAGGAACTCGCCGCCGCCCTGGAGGCCGAGCACCCGGACCTGGCGGTGCACACCATGGCCAAGGCCCGGCGCCGGGGCCGGGTGCTGGTCGACTGGTCGCAGAACAACGCCAAGAAGACCACCGCCGCGCCCTACACCCTGCGGGCCCGGCCGCTGCCGACGGTCTCCACCCCGCTGTCCTGGGCCGAGCTGGAGCGGGCCGCCGGGGAACGCGAGCTGACCTTCACCCTCGCCGAGGTCCCGGAGCGGGTGGCCGCCGACGGCGACCTGTTCGCCCCGCTGCTGGACCCGGAGCGGGCCCGCCCGCTGCCGACCGCCCCCTCGGCGGCGCCACGGCAGCCGGGGCAGCCACCACCGGGAGGGACGAGACCGCCGGCGGCCCGGCGGGCGCGGGAGCCGCGCCAGGTCCTGCAGCCGCCCGTCGAGGTGATGCGCCCCGCAGCCGTCACCGCCGTACCGCCCGCCGACGGACTGGGCGGCGGCGGCGTGCAGTACGAACTGAAGCTGGACGGCTTCCGCTGCGTCGCGTTCGCCCGCGGCGACCACCCGCCGGTCCTGCAGTCCCGCAGCGGACGTGACCTCGCCCCCGAGTTCCCGGCGATCACCGCCGCCGTCGCCCGGCTGCCCGAAGGACTGGTGCTGGACGCCGAACTGGTCGCCTGGCGCGGCGGCCGCTTCGCCTTCGGCGAGCTGCTGCGCACCCGCCGGGCCCGCGCCGCCGCCTCGGACGTCGCGCTCGGTCTGATCGCCTTCGACGTGCTGGCCCTGCCCGGCCGCGACGTCCGACGGCTCCCGCTCGCCGACCGTCGCCGGCTGCTGCTCGCCGCCCTGGCCGACGTCCCGCCGCCGATCCGGCCGGTGCTGGCCACCACCGACCGGGCGGAGGCGCTGGAGTGGATGGAGCAGCTCGCCGACACCGGGGTGGAGGGCCTGGTCTGCAAGGCCGCCGCCTCCCCGTACCGGCCGGGCGGCGCCGGGCGCTCCTGGGTCAAGTACCGCCGCAGCGACACCCTCGAGGCCACCGTCAGTGCCGTCACCGGCCCGGCCGCCCATCCGCACGCGCTGGTCCTCCGACTCGACGACGGCCGGGTCTTCCTGACGACCCCCCGGCTCACCCCCGTCCAGTCCCGCGAGGTCGCCGACGTCACCCGCCCCCTCCTCGGCCCGGCCACCACCGACCCCGACCACGGCCCGGTCCACCCCCTGACCGCACCACTGCGCGCCGAACTCACCCTCACCGGGCGCCCGCCCAACGCCACCTTCGTCCGCCTCCGGGGCGACTGAGACCGCCTCCGCGCCGGGGGCGCCACCTGCACCGCTCCCCGGGCCCACTACCCGACGCGACCTCCGCCCGCCTCCGAGCCGACCGGGACGACTCCCCCGCCCCGGTGTGGGTCTTTCCTCCCGTCGGCCGCTACCTGTGCCGCTTCGCCGTGGCGTGGGCGAACTCCGTCACGAGCGCGTCCTCGAAGAGCGGCAGGTCGCCCGGCTTCCGGCTGGTGACGAGCGGGCCGGGGCCGTCGTGGCAGACGTGGACCGATTCGTCGACCCAGTGGGCACCCGCGTTGACCAGGTCGGTGCGCAGGCTGGGCCAGGAGGTGAGGGTGCGGCCCCGGACGGCGTCGGCCTCGATGAGGGTCCAGGGCGCGTGGCAGATCGCCGCGACCGGGCGGCCGCCGACGCAGCAGGCGTGCACGAACGCCACCGCCTGGCGGTCCAGGCGCAGGTGGTCGGGGTTGGCGACGCCGCCGGGCAGGACCAGGCCGTCGTAGTCGGCCGGGTCGGCCTCGGCGACCAGGGCGTCCACGGCGAAGGTGTCGCCCGGGGCACGGTGCCGGACGGCCTGGACCCGGCCCTCGGCGGTGGACAGCAGGCGCGGGGTGCCGCCGGATTCGGCGACGGCCTGCCAGGGGGAGGTCAGTTCGGCCTGCTCGACCCCGTACGGTGCGACCAGGAAGGCGATCGTCCGGCCGGTGAGCGTGGTGGACGGCCAGGGCATGGCACCGGGTCCTCAGCGCGGACGGGGGGCGGTCAGGTCGACGGCGGCGGGCGGGGCGGAACTGAGCCTGGCCCGCGGGCAGTCGAGGTGGACGGCGAGCACGAGGTGGTCGACCCGGGCGACCGAGCCGACCGGGACGAGCACCCGGGTGCCCGGCACCCAGGGCTCGGCGTCGACCAGCAGGTGGTCCCCGGTGTCCTGCTCGACCGTGCCGACCGGGCCGTCGGTGGCCTGCACCTCGTACCCGACCAGGCCCGGATCGGCGGCGGGATGGGAGCCCGGGCGGTGCTCCCAGAGATCGGTGGTCATCGCGTCACGCCTCCGGCCGGTCCCATGGGCGCCGTTCGCGGCGTTCGCGGCGCTCCTCCGCTTCGGCGGCCTCGATCCGGCCTTCCCGGGAGGCGCTGCGACGGCGCAGCAGCTCCGAGGTGGCGACCGCGGCCGCCACGGTGGCCGCCCAGACCACGGAGAGCGCGGCCAGCACGGCCGTGGTCGGGGTCCGTGCGCCCACGCCGAGGCAGATCGCCGTCATCACCAGGACGGTCAGGACCACCCCCGCGGTGGCCCGGCGCCCGACGGCGCGGAGCACGCGCCGGACCCGGCCGGGCCGCTTGGCGCCCATCGTGCTCAGCTTGCGGTCGAGCCGTGTGTCCTGGCGCAGATCGGACTCGATCTCCTCGAGGAGCCGCCGCTCCCATCCGCTCAAAGCGGGACCGTCCATCTCGGTCACCTCCGACACTTCCGGTGACGTGCTCGCACCGGGGCGGTTTCCCGGTACGGGCCGGCGCTAACCGTTCCGGGCGCCGCCTGTTCCGGCGCCCACGGGTCCGAAGGCCCGGGGACGGGCCAGCAGGCTGTCGTCCAGGACACGCAGCAGGGCGGGGGCGTCGCGGTGGACCTCGGCCGCGCCCGCCGCCCGCAGCTCCGGACCGGCGGCACCGCCGGTCTCCAGGGCGATGCACGGCACTCCGGCCCGCCGCGCCGCCCGTACCTCGCGCACGCTCCCCGCGACGGCCACCGCGTGCGAGGGGGTGCCGTCCAGCAGGTCCAGCGCGGCCCGGACCGGATCGGTCCCGGGGGCGGTCACGGTCAGGGCCGGGGCCCCGGCGGGTCCCGGCCCGGTCAGCACGACCGTCCAGCCCCGGGCGGCGCACTCACGCAGCAGGTCCGCGCCACCGGGCAGCGCGGGCCGCCAGTCGGTACCGAAGAGAGCTGCCGAGATCACCGTCATGGCCACCGCTTCCGTTCGCAGGCCACGCGCCGTATGCGCCCTTCCAGGTTAGGCCGCTCCTCCGCCCGGCGCGCTGCCTGCCGGGCCGGGGCGTCCGGGAGCGGTGCGGCGGGGTTGCGGTCGCGGCCCCCTGGGCGGTCGCGGGCCGCGCCCGCGTCGGCGGACCACGCGGGCCGGGTCCGGGCGGTGCCTCGGGTCTAGGCGGTGAAGGGGTCCGAGGCCAGCCGGGCGTGCAGGTGTTCGTCCTGGTAGTCGCGGCCTTCGAAACGCCACGAGGCGCGCAGGGTGCCCTCGTACGGGAAGCCGGCGCGCTCGGCGACCTTGCAGGAGTTGTCGTTGCCGACGGCGTGGAACAGCTCGATGCGGCGGGCGTCGGCGGTCTCGACGGCCCAGCGGGTGACGGCGGTGGCCGCCCGGGTGGCCAGGCCGCGGCCGCGGGCGGCGGCGAGCAGCCAGTAGCCGACCATGGCGACGCCGTCGGCCTGGTTGCTCCAGCGCAGGAAGGCGTTGCCGAGGAGGGTGCCGTCGGCGGCGTCGGTGATCGCGAAGCCGGCCATCGTGCCGTCGGCCCAGTGGTCGTCGCAGCGGTCCAGGTAGGCCTCGGCGGTGGCCGGATCGGTGGCGCTCAGCGGGTTCCAGCGGGCGATGTCCGGGTCCGTCGACGCGGCGACGAGCGCGGGGACGATGCCGCCGGGCACGTCGAGGGCCCGCCCCCAGGGGCGCAGCAGGGCGTCGCCGAGGTCGAGGACGGCGGGGCGGAAGACGCGCCGCTCGGTGGTGGGGTCGCTGGTGGTGGGGTCACTGGTGGTGGTCACCCGCTCTTCCTATCCCCGGCTCCCCCGCAGTCGCCAGCGATTAATCCTGGCCCGTGACCCGGCGCGACGGTGGCGTCCGGTGACCGCGCGGGGCGGGGGCACCGGACGCCGCCGTCCGTGACGGTGGCTCAGATCCGGGCCAGGTATCCGTTCTCCACCAGCCAGAGGACGTTCAGCTTGGCCGGGCCGCCGGGCAGCAGGGTCGCGTCGAGCTGGTACTGCAGGCCCCAGCCGGGCTGGTCGAACCACGGCGCGATCGGGCCGGCGTGCACCGTGAACGCCTTGACCACCTTGTAGTCGTGGTAGTTGCAGGCGGCCGGCGGGTTGCCGTCCAGGCTCTGCGGCGGTATCGCGCGGTTGGCGTAGGGCAGGCCCTCGGGGGCGAGGAAGGCGCCGTACTCGCTGCCGTAGCGGTCGATGTTCTGGTTGGGGTGGAGCGTGATGTCGAACTCGATCGGGCTGCCGTCGGGCAGGGTGACGTAGCCGTCGGCGGGCGGGTAGATCCAGCCGCCCTTGCCGCCGTTGGCGGTCGCGTCGTAGTAGTGCGCGAGGAAGGCCTGGTCGCTCGCTCCGCCGGTGCGCTGGTAGCCGATCAGCTGGCGCCCGATCCGTCCGCTGGTCGGCAGGTCCTGCGGGCCGAGGCGGGCGTCGTCGTGGTGGAAGGCGGCCGAGCACTGGTCGGAGGGGGTGGCGGCCGGGGCGGCCGCGGCGGCGGGGATGCTCGGGGCGAGCACGGCCACGGCCGCGGCGAGGGGTACGGCGAGCAGGCGAAGGCGAAGGCGCACGGTGTCTCCGTCGGACGGGTCGGCGGTCGGGTCGGCGGTCGGGGAACCAGCCCCGGAGGGGTGTTTCGCTCACCCTTCGTGGCCGATTCGACACCAGGCAATCGGATCATCTGATCGTTCGTCAACATGATCCTGACAACGGCCCGTTCGACTCCGTGGTTTCGGCCGAACCCGGGACACGGCGACCGCCCACCCGCGAGGATGGGCGGTTCGGCGGTCCTGTGCTCAGCGCCCCGGCGCGACCCGCCCGAGCAGGTGGAGCAGCCGGTCGAGGGAGTCCTTGGAGTTGGGCTCGGTCAGGTTGACCATGAGCCGGAACGCCACCTTCAGCAGCGCGGGGCGGCCGAGTCCGGCGGCGCCCGCGGCACCGAGCAGCTTGGGCCGCCCGAGCAGGTCGGCGGCCAGGCGGCCGAGCGCGAAGTAGCCGGCGTAGGCGGAGTGCAGTGCCCGCGGGTAGGCGCGCAGGGCGAGTTCGCGGCCGCGGTCGGTGCGGCGGGCCAGGGCCTGGACGATGGTCTCGGCGGCGTAGCGGCCGGATTCCATCGCGTAGGCGATGCCCTCGCCGGTCCCCGGGCTGACGGTGCCGCCCGCGTCGCCGACGAGCAGCAGGCCGTCCGCGTAGTGGGGCCGGCGGTTGAGGCCCATCGGGAGGGCGGCACCGCGGATCGGCTCGGTCACGCCGTCGGGGGTGTAGCCGTACCCGGGCGGCAGCTCCTCGCACCAGCGGCGCAGCAGTTCCCGCCAGTCCACGTCGGTGCCGGCGGTGTCGAGGACGCCGAGGCCGACGTTGGCGGTGCCGTCGCCCATGCCGAACACCCAGGCGTAGCCGGGCAGCAGGCGCCGGGCCGGGTCGCTCGGGTCGCGCAGGTCGAGCCAGGCCTCCAGGTAGCGGTCCTCGTGGCGCGGGGTGGTGAAGTACGTCCGGTAGGCGACGCCCATCGCGCGGTCGGTGCGGCGGTAGCGCTTCATGGCGACGGACAGCCGGGTGGAGTTGCCGTCGGCGGCGACCACGACCGGGGCCCGGTAGGCGACGGAACGGCGGTCCTCGCCCAGCTTGGCGGTGACGCCGGTGATCCGGCCGGTCCGCTCGTCGACCAGGGGGCCCGCCACATTGGCGCGTTCGATCACCCGGGCGCCGTAGGAGGCGGCCTTCTGCGCGAGCAGGTGGTCGAAGTCGGCGCGGCGGCGCACCAGTCCGTACCCGGGGAAGGCGGAGAGCTCGGGCCAGTCGAACTCCAGCGAGCGCCGGCCGGCGACCAGCCGCAGACCACGGTTGTGCAGCCAGCCGGCCTCCTCGGAGACGTCGATGCCGAGGTCGGTCAGCTGCTTGACGACGCGCGGGGTGAGGCCGTCGCCGCAGACCTTCTCGCGTGGGAAGGCGGACTTCTCCAGCAGCAGGACGTCCAGGCCGGTCCGCGCCAGGTGGGCGGCAGCGGTGGAGCCGGCCGGGCCGGCACCGACCACGATGACGTCGGCGCTCTCCTCGGCGGTCTGCTCGGGGCCGGGCATCGCACTCTCCCACGGGTCGGCTCGGCTGCACGCGCAACGGAGTCAGCGGACTGGGCGGTTCCAGACGGACGATAGAGAAACCTGGCGCCCGCCCGCCGCCCCGACACGCAGGCCGTGCCCGGGGACCGGTCAATACCGGCCAGATCGGTGTCACGGGTTCACCCGCCGGGTCGGGGCCCGGAGTTGACCGCCGCCGGCCGCCGTACCGGCCGGAACGCACACGAATCCATGACAACCGGGTGATCGGATCGTTGTAACGAACTAGTCGGGCGAACCGACCAGAGCGCTGCATTTCGGCCAAACCTCCCTTGCGTCACGTTTCTCTCTGCGGGAACTTTTGTGCCCCTCACGTCGTACGGCACCGGCTCACGCCGAACGGCCGACCAGAGGCTCCCTCCCACCGCGCAGGCGCGTCCCCGCCTGCCGTACCCGATGGAACACCCATGCACATCCGCTCCACCGCCGCGCGCTCCCTGGTGGCCGTCCCGACCGCCGCCGCCCTGATGCTGCTCGCCCCCGCCGCCGCGCACGCCGTCGCCGGTGGCGGCGGCAAGGGCGGTGCCCCCGGCAACAACGGCACCGTCAAGATCCACGACGCCGCCACCGGCCAGGAGGACGTCCGCAACGAGCCCAAGGTCTGCACCTTCTACCTGGACTCCTTCGGCTTCGACGCCAACCAGGACGTGATCTGGGCGATCACCACCGTCGGCGGCGGCCCGCAGGAGAAGCTCGTCGCGTACGGCGACCTCCCGGTCGACGGCCACGGCCACGTCCGCACCGAGGACATCCACCTGCCGGACGGCCACTACAAGCTCTACTGGCAGTCCGTCGAGCTGGTCGACGGCGAGCTGCCGGAGGACACCAAGCTCAACAACCCCAAGCACAAGGTCTTCAAGGTCGACTGCGGCGGCGAGACCACGGCCCCGACCGGCAAGCCGTCGCCGGCCGTGACGCCGACCCCGACCAAGACCCCCACCAAGACCCCGACCGGCGGCCCGACCTCCGTGCCGACCCCGCCGGTGCACACCCCGACCGCTCCGGCCACGCCCTCGGCCCCGGCCACGCCGAGCGCCACCGCGAAGCCGACCGAGACCCCGAGCGCCACGCCCACCACCCCGGCGGCCACCGCTCCGGCGACCGGCGAGCCGACCGCCGCCCCCACCGAGGTCCCGAGCGCGGGCCCGTCGACCCCGCCGACCGCCACCGTGCCGGTGCACACCCCGACCACCGACACCCCGGTCAACCCGGACGCGCCGCTGCCGCTGCCCAAGAAGGTCAGCGTCCCCACCCCGATCCCGGGCGCCCCCTCGGACGGCAAGAAGCTGGCCAGCACCGGCAGCGACGGCACCCTGCTGTACGCGGGCGCCGGCACCGTCCTGCTGGCCGCCGGCGCGGGCGCGGTGGTCTACGCCCGCCGTCGCCGCACCTCGGCCTGAGGCACGTCCGCCTGAGGCGCATCGGTCCGAGGCACGCCGGCCTCAGGCACCGCCGCCTGATGAGGCACGTCCTCCCAGGGCACCGGGTGTCGACGCACCGGCTGCCCCGCGACACCGAGCCCGCCCGGGGCGCTGACCCCGCTCCGGGCACCCGCCGCGTCTGAGCCGCGGCAGCACCGGGCCCCCGGCCCCGCGAGCAGCCGCGGGGCCGGGGGCTCCGTGTCGTAGGGCGGCGCCCGTGTCCCCCGAGGGCCACGGCCGACGGCGCCGCCGACGACGAGGGCCCCGGATCACGGGGGTGGGACCAGGGGCCCTCACCCTGTCCTACGGCCGGCCCGCCGTCCCGGGTTCACCACCGGTACCGCGAACGCCACCGGCTCCACCGGCCACTGTTCCGGGAGGGCCGGAAGCCCCCGGCCCCATGGGGGAACCGGCCAGGGGCTTCCACCCTCCGGCACGGACGACCGGCCGCCGCCGGTTCACCGGCCGCACCGCGCACTCCACCGGTGCCGGCCCGGGAACACCGGAAGCCCCTGGCCCACGGGGGAACGGGCCAGGGGCTTCCACCCTGGACTACGGCCGACCGGCCGTCACGGGTTCACCGCCAGCACCATGTACCCCGCCAGCACCGCCAGGTGCACCGCGCCCTGCAGCATCGTCGCCCGGCGCGGGATCACCGTGAGGATGCCCAGCACGACCGTCAGGGTCAGCAGCACCATGTGCGCCGGGCCGAGGCCGAGGACGAGCGGGCCGGACAGCCAGGTGGAGGCGATCGCGACCGCCGGGATGGTCAGGCCGATGCTGGCGAGCGCGGAGCCGAGGGCCAGGTTGAGGCTGGTCTGCACCCGGTTGCGGACGGCCGCGCGCAGCGCCGCGATGGTCTCCGGCAGCAGCACCATCATGGCGATCACCACGCCGACGACGGCGTGCGGGAGTCCGGCGTCGTCCACCGCCTTCTCGATGGTCGGCGAGACGCCCTTGGCCAGGCCCACCACCGAGACCAGCGCGACGGCGAGCAGCAGCAGGCTGACCCCGGCGGCCCGGACGGTGGGCGGGCTCGCGTGCTCCTCCTCGTCCAGCACCCGGCCCTCGGGGGTGACGGCCAGGAAGTAGTCGCGGTGCCGGACGGTCTGGGTGGCCACGAACAGCCCGTAGACCACGAGCGAGGCGGTGGCCGCGTAGGTCAGCTGGGTGGTCGAGAACTGCGGGCCCGGCGAGCTGGTGGTGAAGGTCGGCAGCACCAGGCTGAGGGTCGCGAGCGTGGCGATGCAGGCGAGCGCGGCGCCGGTGCCCTCGGCGTTGAAGACGGCGGTGCGGTACTTGACCGCGGTGACCAGGATGGACAGACCGAGGATGCCGTTGCAGGTGATCATCACGGCGGCGAACACGGTGTCCCGGGCGAGTGTGGAGGACTTCTCCCCGCCGTCGGCCATCAGCGTCACGATCAGCGCGACCTCGATCACGGTGACGGCCACCGCGAGCACCAGCGATCCGAACGGCTCCCCCGACCAGTGCGCGATGACCTCGGCGTGGTGCACGGCGGCCAGCACGGCGCCCATCAGGAAGCAGGCGACCACGCCCACCACCCAGCCGGGCAGGTCCTCGTGCCAGGTCAGGACGAGGACGACGAACGACACCACCGGAACGACGACGGTCCATTGCGCGGCAGCTGCGCGGAGCTTCGTGATCATTCCGCGAGGATCCCAGACCACCGTCCGGTCACCCGGGTGCCCGCGCCGGGATGCGTATGGATGTGGCACAACTCGTCCCGGTACGCGCCCTCATCCGCCGTAGTCGGCGAGGTACCGGAGCACCTTGTCCACATGGGCGCGGACCCGGTCCGGGACGCCCCCGGCCGACTCCACCGTCTTGTCGCTGGTCCGGTAGGCGGCCGTGACCAGCGCGGGCAGGTCGCGGGTGAAGCCGGCCCGCTTGAGCTGCTGGTCCAGCCAGCAGACGTAGTTGCCCATCGCGGCGATGGCGTCGCCCGGGTCCAGGTACGACTTGGGGCCGGCGTGGGTGGCCGCCTTGGCCCAGGCCTCGAAGACGGCGGGCGTCCACATGGCGATGCCGTACTCGCCGGTCTCCGGGCGGGCGGCGTTCGGGTCGAAGCCGCTCTCGGCCTTCAGCATCGCGGCCAGCAGCACCGGGGTGACCTCCGGCTCGGGGCAGCGCCGGGCGGCGTTCAGGATCATGTCCCGGTAGGCGACCGGGACGTCCGAATCCGCCGGGATCGCGCCGGGCGGCGGGGGCGGGCCGCGGTGGGCGCCCGGGCCGGCGGGCTCCGGTCCCCCGGTCAGCGCGAGGACGGCGAAGGCGCAGGCCAGCGCGCCCGCACCGGCCCGCAGCACGACGCGGCGGCGCCGGGCCGGACGGGCGGTCGCCCGGGCGACCAGCGCGGCGAGGTCGGTGCGCGCCCGCTCCTCCCGCCCGGGGGCGAGGCAGGCGGCGACCACGGGACGCCAGCGCGCGGGCAGCGCCTCGTCCGGCCGCAGCGGCGCGACGCCGCGCGCGTACGCCTGGGCGGCCAGCGAGCGGGCCCGGGCGGTGGCGCCGAGGAAGGGGTGCAGCCCGCCGGTGAGCAGCTGGTGGGCGATCACGCCGAAGGCCCAGACGTCGGCGCTGGGGCGCACCGCGACGCCGCGCGCCCCGGTGCGCTGGGACCACCACTCGGGCGGGACGTGGTCGGGCGAGCCCAGCGGCGGGGCGTAGGCGTGGGTGCCCTCCAGCTCGGCGGTGAGGCCGAAGTCGGCGATCCTGGCGCTGCCGTCGGGCATCAGCAGGATATTGGCCGGTTTCAGGTCCCCGTGCACCCAGCCGGCCCGGTGCATGTGGGTCAGCCCGGCGCAGACCTCGGCGAGGATGCGCTCGGCTCCGGGCACCGCCGTGCCCGGTCGGGCGGCGGCCAGCACGTCCTGGAGGCTGCGGGCGGCGCGCTCCATCACCAGGGCGACGGCACCGTCCAGGGCCGGGTGGTCCGGGTCCTCGACGGTGACCACGGCGAGGGTCCGGATCAGGTGCGGGTGGTCGGCCCGCCGGCTGAAGCGCTGCTCGCTGCGGGCCATCTGGGCCACCGTCCGCCGCTGGCCGGGGCTGAACCGGGCGGCACCGAGCAGTTTGACGGCGACCGGGGTGCCGTCCGGCCCCTCGGCAGCGTGGACGCTGCCCCACGCGCCCGCACCGAGGAACGCGCCGAGGCGGTAGCCGGCGATCGGGTAGCCGTCCGGGACGTCGAAGGGCGGGCCTTCGGGCGGTCGGCCCGCGCTCGGCCGCCGCTCCGGTGGCTCCGGATCCGGGGTGTCCGCGGGCTTCACGGCCGGGTGGCCGCGCGCCGGGGCGGGAGCAGGGCCAGGTGCTCCTCCCGGACGAGGTCGAACCTCAGTGCCAGGGCGGCGAGTTCCTCGCGTTTTCCGCCACCCGGGCCCTCCTCGTACGGCTCGCGGAGCCGCAGCTTGGTCTCCACCAGGTAGTCGATGTGGTAGTTCACCGCCGAGCGGGTCAGTCCCTGACAGGAGGGCAGGGCGCGCAGCCGGGCCAGCACCTCGGTCACACCCGGGACGACGGCGGCGGAGGGCGAGCGCAACCGCGGCTCGCACAGCGCGAGCAGCACCAGGAAGTACTTGGCGGTCGGGTCAAGGGCGAAGGGGCTGACGGTGCGTTCACCGTCGGCGCCGCCGGGTCGGCCGTCCAGGTAGGCGTGCTGCGGGGCGAAGACCTTGAAGGAGGCGGGCTCGCCCAGCGCGGGCAGCAGCACCCGGGAGAGCTCGAACGGCACGGGCGCGCCGAGCCGGCCGGGGGCGACCTTGATGTGTTCCCCCGCGCCCTCCAGGTTCTCCACGACATAGGTGGCGGAGCCGCTGAAGTTGGACAGCCGCCAGTAGTCCTCGGCCGCGACCACCTCGCCCGCGCGGCGCGAGACGCCCTGGTCGGGCAGCGGGATGGCGACCGGCCGACCGGGCTCGCCGCGGCCGAAGACCGCGGCCTCGCCGGGGCCCATCCGCACCAGGCCGGGCGCCTCGCGGGGCGCCATCTCGGGCCCCGGACAGGGAAGTTGCACGATGACCGTGTCCACGCAGCCACCTCCGTGGGATCGGGTCGATGGTATCCGCCCGATTCGCCCCGGAGGCAAACCGCCACCCGGACGAGTGACGGGACACCGCCAACCCCGCCCGGTCTCGCCGGAGTTGCCGTCAACCTGCGGGAGGACGGCCCTCCTCCTTCCGGCCGGAGGGTCGGGCCGGTCGGCCGAGGCGGCCCCGGGGCGGGGGTCGCGAAGGTGGGGGCATGGACGTCAACTCCTCTTCCACCGCATCCACTTCCACCACCGCGGGATCGGACTCCCCCGCCGCTCCGGCCCGGCGGGCGCTGCTCGGCGCCTCCGCGCTCGGACTGGCCGGGGCGGCCGCCGCCACCCTGGGCGCCGGACGGGCCCAGGCCGATCCGGGCGAGCGGCGGCGCGGCGCGCCGTCCGGCCAGGAGGGCCGCTTCGAGGACCGCACGGTGCTGATCACCGGCGCCACCTCGGGCATCGGTCGGGCCGCCGCGCTCGCCTTCGCCGCGTCCGGCGCCCGGGTCGGCTTCTGCGGACGGCGGACCGCGCTCGGCCGCGAGGTCGAGCAGGAGATCCGCCGGGCCGGCGGCGAGGCCTCGTACTTCCCGGCCGACGTGCGCGACCCGGCACAGGTCGAGCGGTTCACCGAACAGGTGGTGGCCCGGTACGGCGGCCCGGACATCGCCGTCAACAACGCGGGGATCGGCAGCGGAAAGCTGCTCCACGAGCTGAGCGTCGCCGAGTGGGACGACGTGCTGAACACCAATGCGCGCGGGGTGTTCCTGGCGCTCAAGTACCAGATCCCGCACATGCTGAAGGCCGGCCGCGGGGTGATCGTCTGCACCGCCTCCTCGGCCGCCGAACAGGCCCGGCCGAACGGCGGTGCGTACACGGCCAGCAAAAGGGCGATCCAAGGACTGGTCAAGGCGGCGGCTCTCGCGTACGGAACCAGGGGCATCCGGATCAACGCGATCCTCCCGGGCACCACCGACACCGCCTTCGTCCGGCCGCCGGGCATCCCGGACGCGGCCTGGGCGCAGTTCAAGAAGGCCTACGGGCCGCTGAACGTCGAGGGGCTGGAGCGGATGGCCGAGCCGGAGGAGATCGCGCGGGCGATCCTGGCGCTGACCTCGGACGATTTCACGTACCAGACCGGCGCCTCGGTGCCGGTGGACGGCGGGGCGACGGCCGGACGACGGATGGTGCTGCCGCCCACGAACTGATCCTCCGTCAGGACACCAGTTGTCCGGATATCGAACACTCGGCGAACGGTTGCACTATGTAGTTGAACGATCACCATGAGTGTGACGCAACGCACACCACGCGACGTCCACAATGTGTGCAAGACTCATCCCAAGGAGTGAGATTCCCTTAATTTCCAAGGAGGTTCGCATCATGCGCACTCGGATCGCAGCTGTGATGATGACGGTGGCAGGGATCGCCGGGCTGACGGCTGGCCCGGCCATAGCCGCCACGGCAACGTCCGAGACCGACGCCGTGGCCTGCGCCACGGTGCTCAACCGCCCCTGCATCTCGCACCAGGCCGACGGCGAGGGCTTCGTCGGCGTCGCCCAGGTCACCGCCGACCCGGGCCAGTTGACGATCGTGAAGGTCGAGGTCCGCACCCAGGCCGCGTGGGGCAGCCCGTGGGAGACCGCCGCCTCAGCCACCACCGTGCGCCTCGGCTCCGCCAAGGCCGTCACCCCGCGTGTCGTCACCACCGACCTGCACATGATCTGCGCCACCGCCGGCCCGGCGCTGGACGCGGCCAAGCAGGTCACCACCTGTACCAACCCGTTCTGATCACGGAGCCCTTGACGGGCGGCACGCGCGACGCCACCACCCGCCCCCGTCCGCACGCCCGACGGCAGCGGCAGCAGTAGCAGTAGCAGTAGCGACAGGACGAGACGGGGCCCCGCCCCGCTCGGGGCCGGTCGCCGGGACCCCCGTTCCCGGCGGCCGGCCCGTCGGCGTTCGGGCCCCGGACCGTCGACGCACGGGTGCCCGCACCGTCGGCGCGCAGGCATCCGCACCACCGCCCGACTTCCCTCGCCCGGCATCCGAGGGGAGAACAGGAGGCCACGGACCGGCTCCGACCAGGCCCCGGGTGGACCTGGGGCACCCGTTCACGGCAAACTGGTCTAGACCTCGGAGGTCTAGACCTCAGACGCACCTCAGAACGGTGGACCCAGTATGGAAATCGTGATCGTCCCAGACGCCCGGGCGGCCGGCGAACTCATCGCCACGGCGATCACCGATCTGCTGACCGACAAGCCCGACGCCCTGCTCGGCGTGGCCACCGGTTCGACCCCGCTGCCGATCTACCAGTCCCTCGCCGCCCGGGTCGGCGACGGCCGACTGGACGCCTCCCGGGCGCGCATCTGCCAGCTGGACGAGTACGTCGGCCTGCCGGCCGGCCACCCGGAGTCCTACCGCTCCGTGGTGCTGCGCGAGGTCGTGGAGCCGCTCGGACTGACCGAGGACTCCTTCCTGGGTCCGGACGGCAACGCGACGGACATCGCCGGAGCGGCCGCCGCCTACGACCGCGCGCTCGCCGAGGCCGGCGGCGTCGACCTCCAGCTGCTCGGCATCGGCACGGACGGCCACATCGGCTTCAACGAGCCCTGCTCCTCGCTGGCCTCCCGGACCCGGATCAAGACCCTGACCCGGCAGACCCGCGAGGACAACGCGCGCTTCTTCGACAGCATCGACGAGGTCCCGCACCACGTCATCACCCAGGGCATCGGCACCATCCTGGAGGCCCGCCACCTGGTGCTGCTCGCCACCGGCGAGGCCAAGGCCGAAGCCGTCGCCCTCGCCGTCGAGGGCCCGCTGTCCGCCGTCGTCCCCGCCTCCGCGCTCCAGCTGCACCCGCACGCGACCGTGGTGGTCGACGAGGCCGCCGCCTCCCGCCTCAAGCTCGCCGACTACTTCCGCGACACCTACGCGGCCAAGCCGTCCTGGCAGAAGCTCTGAGCACGTCCGCGGCGCAGCCGTGACGGCCGGGGCGCCGGCCACCGATCCGCTCGGTGGCCGGCGCCCCGGCTCGTTCGCGTGCGCGCCGGCTCGTGCGTGTGCGCGGGCGCGCCGGTCGGTGGTCCGTCGGGGCCGGTCAGCGCTTGCGGAGCCAGCCGGCGAAGGCCTCCAGGGCCGGGCCCGGGTCGCGCCGGCCGAGGCCGAGGCGGAAGCGGTCGGTCGGGGTGGGCGTCAGTTCGGAGCGGAAGGTGCTCGCGGGCAGCAGGATGACACCGGCCTGTTCGACCAGCCCGGTGCAGAACTCCTCCACGCCGTCCGTCCCGAGGTAGCGCGGGAAGGCGACGCAGCCGCCGTCCGGGGCGCGCCACTCGAAGAGGTCGGCGAACTCGGCGAAGAAGGCGTCGAAGAGCGGCAGGTTCTCCGCGATGATGCCGCGGTTGCGCGCCAGGATCCGCTCGCGGGCGGTGATCGCGATCCGGGCCAGCACCTCGCTCGGCGCCGAGTTGCAGATCGTGGTGTAGTGCTTGGCCCGTTCCAGGCGGGAGCGTACCTCCCGGTCCCGGCAGGCGATCCAGCCGATCCGCAGACCGGGCAGGCCGAGCGACTTGGAGGTGACGTTGAGCGAGAGGGCCCGTTCGGAGAGGTCGGCGGCCTGTGGCAGGGTGCGGGCCGGGTCCCGCTCCAAGCCGCGGTAGACCTCGTCCGAGAAGAGCCGGATGCCGCGCTCGTCGCAGAGTTCGACGAGCCGGGCGAAGTCGGCGGCGTCGATCAGCGTGCCGGTGGGGTTGTTGGGGAAGTTGACCGACAGCACCCTGGTGTTCGGGCGCAGCGCCGCCTCGACCGCGTCGAGGTCGAGCGCCCAGTCCCGCCGGTCGTCCAGGGCGACGCCGGTGACCTCGCACAGGGAGAGCGGAATGGTCTCGGCGGACTGGTAGTTGGGGGTCACCACCACCGCGTGGTCGCCCGGTTCGAGCAGCACCTGCATGGCGAGGTTCAGACCCTCCTGGGCGCCGCCGAAGCAGATCAGGTCGTCCGCGTCGACCTGCTCGTACATCCCGGCGATCGCCCGGCGCAGCCCGGGGTCGCCGAAGGTCTCGGTGTAGCCGAGGGTGAGGGTGTCCCAGGCCTCGCGGTCCTCGGGGCCGGCCAGGGCGAGCAGCTCGGCCATCGTCATGGTCTGGGCGTCGGAGGCGGTGAGGTGGTGGGGGGCGGTGAACTCCCAGCGCGAGAGGTGGGTTTCGAGCCGGAAGTCGGGGAGCTGGGGCATGGGGCCGTTCCTTCCTGGGGCCTGAGATGCTGCGGGGCCTTCGGCCGTGCGGTCCTACGGGTTGTGCCGTCCTGCAGGGCTTGCCGTCCTGCAGGGCTTGCCGTCCTGCGGGACTTGCGGTCCTGGCGTTGCCGCCCTACCGGCCGGCGGGGTGCTTGAGCTCGGCGAGCAGGCTGTAGGCGGTCGAGCGGGATATCCGCAGCGCGGTGGCGACGACGGGGACGGCCCGGCGGACGGCGAACACCCCGGCCTGGTCGAGTTCGTGCAGCACGGCCAGCCGGTCCTCGCGGGTGAAGCGCTCCAGCGGGCGGCCCTGGGCGCGGACGTGGCCGCCGATCACGTCGTTCATCCGCTCCGTCCAGTCGCGTTCGAAGAGCGGTTCGGGGCGCGGCGCGGTGGGGGCGGCGAAGCCGGCGAGGAGGGCGGCGGCCTGTTCCAGCGGGCCCCGGTCGAGGTTGACGCAGAGCACCACCGAGGGCTGTCCGGCGTCGTCGCGCAGCACGGCGCTGACGGCGGAGAGCCGGCGGCCGTCGGGCAGCGCCTTCTCGTACGGGCCGTAGACGTCGGGGGCGGTGGGGTCGACCTCGTCCAGTTCGCCGAGCATCGACGGGTCGCCGGGCGCGCGGGGCGTCATCGGGTTCCAGATGGCGAGCACCCGGTCGGTGGCGATGTCGTGCAGCACCACCTCGGCGTACGGGCCGAGCAGCAGGGCCACCGCGCGGCAGACCGGGGCGAAGGTCCGGACGCGCTGGTCGGGGTTCTCCGAGGGCATGGTCGGACTGTACGTCCGGCCCGGACACTTCGTCCAGAACCGCCGACGACGGAGGCCCCGCCGGATGGTCCGGGTTCCGGCAGGGCCTCCGCGCCGCGGGCGCTGTTCGACGCCGCGGGCTGGACGGGGGGCTACGTGCAGACGCCCGGGGCTACGTGCAGGCGCCCCGGGCTACGTGCAGGCGCCCCGGGCTACGTGCAGGTGATCGACAGCCCGAGGACGGAGGAGCAGCTGCGGGTGTCCCGGCTGGTGGCGGGCGACGGGTCGGCGGGGGCGCCGGCGGTACGGGCCACGGTGACGTCCCAGCTGCGGATCAGCGAGAGCACTCCGACCTGGATCGAGAAGTGCCGGGTGACGCTCGCGCCCTTGGCGAGCGGGGCGGCCAGCGTGCAGGTGAGCTTGCCGACGGCGACGGCGCAGTCGCCGGAGGTCGTGGTCAGACCGCTGGGCAGGCCGGCGGTGACGGTGGCCGCGGTGATCGGGTCGGGGCCCTGGTTGGTGAGCGTGACCGTGTAGTCGACGCGGCTGGCGAGCAACTGGGTCACCGGGGTCGCGGTGAGCGCCACGGCCAGGTGGGCGCTGGGCGCCGCATAGGTGAAGCGGTCGGCGGCGACGGCCGCGCTGGTGCCGCCCGGCGTGGTGACCCGGACGTCCACCGGGCCGGTCACGGTGGTGGCGGGGGCGGTCGCGGTGCAGCTGGTCCTGGTGCAGCTGAACGCGGTGGCCGGGCCCGCCGCGCCGAAGGTCACCGCGGTGGCGCCGTTCAGGTCGGTGCCGGTGATCGTCACCGTGGTGCCGCCCGTCCCGGAGCCGCCGTTCGGGGTGATCGCGGTCACGGCCGGCACGGGCAGCGGGAAGTTCAGCACCTGCACGGCGTTGCCGGTGAAGTCGGCGAGGTAGCCGTGCCGCCCGTCGGCGGCCAGCGCCAGGGTGTACGGGCTCGCGCCGACCGGCACGGTCGCGGTGACGGTGCGGCTGGCGGTGTCCACCACGCTCAGCGTGTTGTCGGCGTAGTCGGATACGTACGCGGTCGAGCCGTCGGGGGCGACGGTGACGGCGTACGGGCCGGAGCCGACCTGGACGGTGCCGAGGAGCGTGTTCGCCGCGGTGTCGATCACGGCGGCCGTGCCGTCGTCGCCGTCGGCCACCCACAGTCGGCTGCCGTCCGGGCTGAGTGCGAGGCCGAAGGCGCTGTGGCCGACGGGAACGGTGGCGCTCACCGTGCTGCCCACGGTGTCGACGACGTTCACCGCCTTGTCGCCGGAGGCCGCGACGTACAGCCGCTTGCCGTCCGCCGAGACGGCCAGCCCGTGCGGCTCGGCGCCCACCGGGACGGTCGCGGTCACCGTGTCGGTCGAGGTGTCCAGCACGCTCACCGTGTTGGCGGAGGCGTTGCTCACGTAGGCGCGCGAGCCGTCCGGGGAGAGGGCGAGGCCCCAGGGCTGGGCGCCGACCGGGACGGTCGCGGTCACGGTCGCGGACGCGGTGTCCACGACGCTGACCGTGTTGTCCAGGTGGTGCGTCAGGTAGGCGCGGTGCCCGTCCGGCGAGAGGGCGACCGCGTAGGAGCCGGTGCCGGCGGTGAAGCTGCCGGACACCGTGTTGCTCGCGGTGTCCAGGACGCTCACGGTGCCGCTGCTCTGGCTGGTCACGTAGGCGTGGCCGCCGTCCGGCGCCAGGGCGACGCCCGCCGGGTAGGGAGCCACCGGCACCTGGGCGGTGACGGCCGGCGGCGGTGCGGCGGCCCGGGCGGTGGTGGCGGGCAGGGACAGCAGTGCGGCCGTGGCCGCGGTTATCGCGGTCACGGCCGTCAGGGTTCGGCGGGGTGCTCGGCGTGTTCTCATGGTCTCTCCGTTCGGTCGGTGACAGGGGTGCCGCGCGGTACGGGTGGTGCGGAACGGGTGGTGCGCGGTACGGGCGGTGCGGCTGTGCGGTACGTCACGTGCGGGACGGGCGGTGCAGGTCCCGCCGGCTGTGCCGCGCGGGGCGGGCCCGGGGCCGCACGAAGCGTAGAAGCCGCCCTGACCACCCGTCAGGGAGTGACCGCTAATGTCGCCAACTGTTCAGATTCGACCGGTTCATCGGGTAGCCCTCGGGTCGCCCGGTCGCGGTCGTGCAGAAAATTGGAGTTGTGGAGTCGCATTCGATAGCGTTTCGAACGTGAGGCTGACCAAGAGCACCGACATCGCCCTCCGCATCGCCATGCGGCTGGCGGTCCTCGACGAGGGCGACACCCCGACCACCCGCGCGGTGGCCGAGTCGGTCGGCGTGCCGTACACCCACGCGGCGAAGGTGGTCAGCCGCCTGCAGCACCTGGGGGTGGTGGAGGCCCGGCGCGGTCGCGGCGGCGGGCTGATGCTCACCTTCGCCGGGCGGACCGGTTCGCTCGGACTGCTGCTGCGGGAGCTGGAAGGGGTCGGCGACGTGGTCGGCTGCGAGGACGACCCGCCGTGCCCACTGCGGGCCGCGTGCCGGCTGCGCGGGGTGCTGCGCAACGCCCAGGAGGCGTTCTTCGCCACGCTCGACCCGTTCTGCATCGACGATCTGGTGGCCGCCCCCACCGGGCCGGTCCTGCTCAGCCTCACGGCCGGACCCGCCGGCTGATCCACGCCCCACCGACCTATCCAGACCCACCGACCGATCCACGCCCCTGCGGCCGCTCGGCACCGTGCGGCCTTAAATACGAATCTCAGATACCAGTTAGGAGCCCGACTGATGCTGTCCGCGAAGTCCGCCGAGGTCATCGAGGCCACCCTGCCCGTCGTGGGCGCCGCCATCGGCGACATCACCCCGCGCTTCTACGACCGGATGTTCGCCGCCCACCCCGAGCTGCTGCGCGACCTCTTCAACCGCGGCAACCAGGCCAACGGCACCCAGCGCCAGGCGCTGGCCGGCTCGATAGCCACCTTCGCCACCGCGCTGATCGCCCACCCGGACCAGCGCCCGGACGCGATGCTCGCGCGGATCGCCCACAAGCACGTCTCGGTCGGCATCGACAACGAGCAGTACCGGATCGTCCACGAGCACCTGTTCGCCGCGATCGTGGAGGTCCTCGGCGAGGCCGTCACCCCCGAGGTCGCCGCCGCCTGGGACGAGGTCTACTGGCTGATGGCCAACGCGCTGATCGCCGTCGAGGACCGGCTGCGCGCCGAGGCCGCCGCGGGCGGCGACCCGGCCGACCTGTGGCGCCCGTACACCGTGGTCACCCGCTACCAGGAGACCGACAGCGTCACCAGCTACCTCGTCCGCCCGGCCGACGGCCGCCCCGTGCCGGCCTCCCGCCCCGGCCAGTACGTCTCCGTGCGCACCGAACTGCCCGACGGCGCCCGGCAGATCCGCCAGTACAGCCTCTCCGGCGGGGCCGACGGCGCGCTGCGCTTCACCGTCAAGCGCGAGGCCGGCGGCGAGGTCTCCGGCCACCTGCAGGACCACCTGCGCACCGGCGACACCGTCGAGCTCTCCGCCCCGATGGGCGACGTCGTCCTCGCCGACGGCGACGGCCCGGTCCTGCTCGTCTCGGCCGGCATCGGCAACACCCCGATGACCGCGATGCTCGACCACCTCGCGGCCACCGGCTCCACCCGCCGGATCGTCTCGGTGCACGGCGACCGCGACCAGCTCGGCCACGCCTTCCGCGCCGACCTGGAGCAGCTGACCGCCAAGCTGCCGAACGCCACCGCCCACGTCTTCTACGAGCAGCCGCTCGGCGAGTGGCCGGCCGAGCGCACCGGGCTGGTGGACCTCTCCTCGGTCGAGATCCCGGCCGGCACCACCGCCTACCTCTGCGGCCCGCTGCCCTTCCTGCGCGCCGTACGCGAGCAGCTGCTGACCGCGGGCGTCCCGGCGGCGGACATCCACTACGAGGTGTTCGGCCCGGACCTGTGGCTCGGCGCCTGATCCCGGGCACCCGGGCCTGACCCGGGCGCCACGCCCGACTCCGGGCGCGGACACGCGAGTTACCCCACCGGCACCGGTCCGCTCGGTACGACGACGAGCGGGCCGGTGCCGTACTGCTGCGGGGACCGTACGGCTTCAGGTGCCGTACGGCTGCACGCGCCGAACGGCTTCAGGTGCCGTACGGCTCAAGGGTGCTGCCCGGCCGGCCCGGGCCGGTTCACGCGGGGGCCGGGGCCGGCCTGAGCTCCAGGGTGCAGCACTTGGCGCCGCCGCCGCCCTTCAGCAGCTCGGAGACGTCCACCGGGATCGGCTCGTAGCCGTGGTCGGCGAGCCGGCCCGCCAGGTTCTTGGCCGTCTCCGGCAGCAGCACCCGGCGGCCGTCCGAGACTGCGTTGAGCCCGAACGCCTCGGCGTCCGCGCGGTCGGCGAGGACGGCGTCCGGGTAGAGCGTGCGCAGCACGGCGCGGCTGTCGGCGTCGAAGGCCTCCGGGTAGTACATGACGTGGTCGTCCGCGAGCACGGCCAGCGCGGTGTCCAGGTGGTAGAAGCGCGGGTCGACCAGGTTCAGGCTGACCACCGGGACGCCGAACAGCTCGCCCGCCTCGGCGTGCGCGGCGCGCGAGCTGCGGAAGCCCGTGCCGGCGAGCACCCGGCGGCCCACCACCAGGTGGTCGCCCTCGCCCTCGTTGACCTGCCCGGCGCGGCGCACCTCGCGGTAGCCGCGGGCCCGGAACCAGGCCTGGTAGGCGTCCGATTCGGCGGCGCGCTCCGGGTGGCGGAAGGTCGCCACCAGCACCCGGCCGTCCAGCACGGTCGCGCCGTTGGCGGCGTAGACCATGTCGGGCAGGCCGGGGAGCGGGTCGATCAGCTCGACGGTGTGGCCGAGGCGGCGGTACGTCCAGTAGAGCCGCTCCCACTGGCGGAGCGCGAGCGCGGTGTCGGTGGGCTGGGACGGATCCATCCACGGATTGATCGCGTAGTCCACGGTGAAGTGCGTCGGCCTGCACATCAGGTAGCGCCGCGGCCGGGCGATGCGCTCCGGGGTCTGCGTGGGCATGGCTCAACCGTCCTTGGATCGCGGGGAGCTCGGGGTTCCGCCGGTACGGAACACCTCTCTGTTGCAGAGGCGGCTGCCCCGGCGGCACCGTTCGCACACCCGCGCGGGCGCCCCCGCTGGACGCACGCCCCCGCGCACCCGGCGCGAGCACCGGCGCACGGGCCCTCCGACGCTACCGGCGGACCGTGCGCGGACCCGCTGTCAGCCCACCGCCCCAGGGCCGGCTACCAGCGGACCGCGGCGAAGTCCACCGGCGCGGGCCGCAGCGTCCGGCAGCGTCCGGCCAGGGCGCGCAGCCGGCGGTCCGCCTCCTCGACGGGCATCCGGCGGCGGTCCCCGTGGCCGGGGAGCAGCCACTCGAAGCGGAGCACGCCCAGAGCGCGCTCCAGCGAGGCGGCCTGCTCCTCGATCGAGTACCAGGTGACGGCCTCCTGCACCTCCACGTCCCCGGTGGTGCGGGACCAGTACAGGCTGTCGCCGCTGAAGCAGTACCGCTCGTCGGCGACGAACAGCACGCTGCCGCGGGTGTGGCCGGGGAAGGGGTGGGCGACCAGGCCCGGGCCGATCTCCACCGGCTCGGTGCCGCGCAGCACCCGGTCCGCGTCGGGGGCGGCGTCGAGGTCGCCCTCGTGGATCCAGAGCCGGGCGCCGAGCCGGTCGGCGTACTCCCGGCCGTGCCTGGCGTGGTCACGGTGGGTCAGCAGGACGTCGGTGACCGGGCCGAGCGCGGCGTAGCGGGCGGCGAGGGCCTCGCTGCAGCGGGGCGTGTCGACCATCACCCAGCCGGTGGGGCGGCGGCAGAGGTAGGAGTTGGCGCCCGCCGTGAGGCGGGAGTTGTGGCCGAGCAGCAGCACTCCGTCGTCGAGGGCGAGCGGGAAGGGGTCGCCGGCCGGGTCGAGCCGGCCGGAGCCGGGGCGGATGGAGCGGGTCGGGCAGGCGTGGGCGGCGGCCCGCAGCTGTCGGCGCTCGGCCTCGTCGCGGGGCTGGCGGACCAGCTCGGACCGGCCGGCGTGCTCGCGGACCAGGTCGGGAGCGAGCTGCCGGGCGACGTCGCAGTTGGTGCACCTGTCGTCGATGGACCAGGTGTCGGGCGCCTCGGAACTCGGGTTCGTGGCCATGGATCGTCTTCCCCCAGGAGGTCGGCGGCCGGGGCGGCCGCTCCCTCGAAGGATCGGCCGGTCGGGCCCGAAAGCGGAAGGGGGTGCGGTTCTTGTGCTTTGCGGGGGACGGCGCTCCGAGCGGCCTCGCGGGGCCGAAGAGAGTACGTGGTCCATCTCACGTGCCACCAGGGTCACCTACGGTGG
Source organism: Kitasatospora sp. NPDC097691 (assembly GCF_040302665.1). Classification (NCBI taxonomy): domain Bacteria; kingdom Bacillati; phylum Actinomycetota; class Actinomycetes; order Kitasatosporales; family Streptomycetaceae; genus Kitasatospora; species Kitasatospora sp. NPDC097691. The sequence continues at coordinate 291,374 of NZ_JBEORY010000001.1, forward strand.
CGTAGGTCACTTGATTGGGTGAACTATCTCTTTCATGTCGTACCTCCAGGAGACCCTTGACCTCAGCTCGTACGCCGCCCTCGGGGACAGCTTCACCGAAGGCCTGAACGACCCCGGTGTCGACGGCAGGTTCGCCGGATGGGCCGACCGCCTGGCCGGGATCCTCGCCGACGGGCGTCCGCCCGGCGCGTTCCGCTACGCCAACCTCGCCGTGCGCGGCCGGCTGCTGGACCAGATCACGGCCGAGCAGGTGCCGGAGGTCCGCCGGCTCCAGCCCGACCTGGTCACCTTCTGCGCCGGCGGCAACGACATCCTGCGGCCGGGCAGCGACCCGGACGAGGTGGCCGAGCGCTTCGAGACGGCCGTCGTCCGACTCGCCGAGTCCGCCGGAACGGTGCTGATCTGCACCGGATTCGACACCCGCGACGTGCCGCTGCTGAAGCACCTGCGCGGCAAGATCGCCACCTACAACGGGCACATGCGGGCCGTCGCCGACCGCAACGGCTGCAAGGTGGCCGACCTGTGGTCGCTCCGCTCGGTGCAGGACCGCCGCGCGTGGAGCGAGGACCGCCTGCACCTGTCCGGCGACGGCCACCAGCGGGTCGCCCTGCTGGCCGCCCGCTCGCTGGGCCTGGCCACCGAGCAGGACCCGGAGGCACCGTGGCCGGACGCCCCCGTGCTCACCCCCGCCGACCAGCGGCGCGAGAACCTCCAGTGGGCCCGCGAGCACCTGATCCCCTGGGTCGGCCGGCGCCTGCGCGGCGAGTCCTCGGGCGACCACGTCGAGCCCAAGCGGCCGGACCTGATCCCGCTCTGACGGCACGTCAGTTCTGTCGGTACGTCAGTTCTGTCGGGGGGTGGCGCCACGAGGCGGCGCGGGACGCAAGCCCCGCGCCGCCCGGTGGAGCAGTACGGCACCACCCGCGCCGACCAGGTACCAGAGCAGGTCCGGCGGGTTGAACGTCGAACCGAGGACGAGCCGGGCCAGGGTGCTGCGCCGGCCCCAGGCGTCCGGTAGCCCGGTGAGCTGGAACAGCTCCACCGCCCAGCTCAGTCCGGCCGCCCAGGCGGCGGCCCGGCCGGGACGCATCCGCGGAGCGGCGAGCAGGACCAGCGTGTACAGCAGGACGGTGTAGAGCGCGTCCCCCGCGTCCTTGGCGACGTCCCCGCCCGCCACCGCCCGCACGCCCAGGCCCGCGGCCACCGTCACCACCGCCGCTGCGCCTGCGGCCGCACGCGCGCGCAGGCTCCCCCGAAGATCATCCACGCGCCCACGCTACCCGCCGCCCGAGCGGGCGCCCCACGCGCCGGCCCGGCGGGGCGGGCTCGGCACGGCCCGGCGGGGCAGGCTCGGCGGGGCCCGGCAGGTCGTGGCGCGGCCACGGATCCGGGGGCGAGACCAACCGCACCCGCCCCGCCGGAACCACCGTGCGGCCCCGGACGTCACTCCCCCCGATGAAACCATCCGCGCAGGTCGCGGGCGGGTAAGGACCGGAAGGGACGGGCGGGGCGCGGTGGCGCGGATGACCGAGGCAGTGGACGGGGCGAAGCCGGGAGCAGCGACGGGGAGCCGGGGCGGGCCGGGCGTCGTGGTGCAACGGCGCGCCGACGGTGCGGACGGCCCGGCCGGGCAGGCCCGGCGCGGGTTCGCGGTGGCCGGGTTCGCGCCGGCCCAGGACGGGCGGGCGCGGGAGCGGGGCAAGGAGCTGCGGGCGCGGCTGCCCCGGGAGCGGCACGCGGAGTTCGCCGTCACCGGCGGGCGGCCGACGGCCGTGGAGGCGCTCGAGGCGTCGAACACGGGCCGGATCGCCGAGCTGGTGGCGATCCGGGTGGGGCGGATGGCCGCCACGCCGTTCGCGTTCCTGCGCGGATCGGCCGGGCTGATGGCGGCCGACCTCGCGGGCACGCCGGTGACCGGGATCGGCGCCCAGCTGTGCGGCGACGCGCACGCCGCCAACTTCGGGTTGTACGGCGACGCGCGCGGCCAACTCGTCATGGACATCAACGACTTCGACGAGACCGTGCACGGCCCCTGGGAGTGGGACCTCAAGCGGCTCGCCGCCAGTCTGGTGCTGGCCGCCCGGGAGACCGGCGCGAGCGAGACCACCGCGCGCGAGGCCGCCGAGCACGCGGCCGGCTCGTACCGCCGGACCATGCGGACGCTCGCCAAGCTGCCCGCGCTGGACGCCTGGAACGCCGTCGCCGACGAGCAGTTGGTGTCCTTCGCCGAAGCGCACGACCTCGCGGACGTGCTGCGCAAGGTCGGTGCCAAGGCGCTCGGCAACACCAGCGCGAAGTTCGCCGCGCGCAGCACCACCCGTACGCCGGACGGCGGTTGGCGCTTCACGGCCGCTCCCCCGGTGCTCACCGAGGTGACCGACGCGACCGCCCGGGCCGTCGCCCACGCGCTCGGCCCGTACGTGGAGACGGTGCCCGCCGAGGTGCGCACGCTGCTGTCCCGGTACCGGGTGCAGGACGTGGCGTTCCGGGTGGTGGGCACCGGCAGCGTGGGCACCCGCTCGTACGTGGTGCTGCTCACCGACCACCGGGACCAGCCGCTGGTGCTGCAGGTGAAGGAGGCCCGCCCATCCGCGCTGCTGCCGTACCTGGCGCAGACGGAGCAGGACGGCCACGAGGGCCGCCGGGTGGTGCTCGGCCAGAAGCACATGCAGGTGGTCAGCGACACCCTGCTGGGCTGGACGACCGTCGACGGACTCCCCTACCAGGTCCGGCAGTTCCGCAACCGCAAGGGCAGCGTCGACCCGGCCGCGCTGCAGCCCTCGCAGCTGGACGACTACGCGCGGATCACCGGCGCGCTGCTGGCCCGGGCGCACGCGCACACCGCCGACCCCGGCCTGCTCGCCGGGTACTGCGGCAAGGGCGAGGCGCTGGACGAGGCGGTCGCGGCGTTCGCCGTCGCCTACGCCGACCGCACCGAGGCGGACCACGCGGACCTGCTCACGGCGGTGCGCAGCGGACGGCTGCCCGTCGAGCACGGCGTGTAGCCACCCGGCCGGACGTGCGGCCACTCCCGCAGGACCACTCCCGCAGGGCCTCTCCCGCGGGCCTCTCCCGCGGGAGGTACGGACCGCACGTGGGATCACGCCGACAGGAACGGCGCCACCACGGCGACGAACTCCTCGGGCCGGGCACCGTGCACCAGGTGCCCGGCCTCGACGGTGACGAGGCGGCAGTCCGGAATCTGCCGGGCGAGTTCGGCGATCCGCTCCTGGGGGACGTGGCTGGCCGCGCCGCCCGCCACCACCAGGGTGCGGGCGGTGATCCTCGCCAGCCCCTCCCGCCAGGCCGGGTCGGGGCTGTCGAGCTGGGCCCGGACGGCCCTGACCATCGCCCAGTCGAAGTGGACGTCCTCGTCCGGTTCGTCCGGCAGCGCGCTCGCGGGGCGCGGGTACGGCGCGGGGATGTCCTCCAGGACCAGCCGGTCGACACGCTGCGGCGCGGCCTGGGCGAGGAGGTAGCCGACGGCCCCGCCCATCGAGTGGCCGACCAGGTCGACGCGGTCCAGCCCGAGCGCGTCGAGGAAGGCCAGCACGTCGTCGCGCATCTCCGGCAGGCCGTAGGCGCCCGGCCGGCCGCTGTCGCCGTGGCCGCGCAGGTCGAGCGCGTACACGTGGTGGCCGGGGGCGAGGGCCGGCAGCACCACGTCCCAGTCGGAGGCGCGCTCGCCGAGGGCGTGCAGCAGCACCAGCGGCGGGCCGTCGGCGGGCCCGCTCTCCCGGTAGGCGAGTGTCACGTCGGGCAGGTCCACGGTCCGTACGTCGGTCATGCGACCACCGTACGGACCGTGGGCGGTCAGCGGACCGGCGTTCGCCCCCGGCGCAGCGCGACCGGCTCCTCCTCGCGCCGGTCCCGCGCGGTGGCGCGGCCCGCGAGGACCGAGGCCAGGACAGCGAGGCCGGCCACCGCCGCGCAGACCGTGCTCGCGGTGAGGTAGGCGGCGCGGTGCCCGCCGCCCCCGGCGGTCTCCCGCAGGTAGACGCCGGACAGCGCCGAGACCGCTACGGCCGCCGCGATCCGCTGTGCCATCTGCAGGATCGCCCCGCTCACCCCGGCCGCCTCGGCGGGTGCGTGGCGCAGCACGTACGCCTGGTTGGTGGAGCCCATCAGTCCGATCGAGGCGCCGCCGAGGAGTTGCAGCAGTGCCAGGAGCCAGGGCAGGGCGGCGGCGGACGCCCAGTGCGCGACCAGTCCGCCGGCGAGCATGGCCAGGGCGGAGCCGGTCATGCCGACGGTGACGGTGCGTCGGCCGAAGCGCTGGACGACCCGCCAGGCGAGCGCGGAGGCCACGCCCATCGCGACGGCGGAGGGCAGCGCGACCAGCGCTGCGCCCATCGGGGAGAGCCCGAGGCCGTCCTGGAGGAACATGGTCAGGACCAGTGACGCGGCGAGCGAGGAGCCGAACTGGGCCATCGCCGTCGCCGTGCCGAGCGCGTACGGCGCGGAGCGGGTGAGCGCGGGGTGGATCAGCGGGTGGCCGCCGGTGCGGGCGTAGCGGCGCTGCCACCAGGCGAGCGAGCCGAGCAGGAGGACGGCGGCGGCCGCGAAGGCCGCCCAGCCGGTCCAGCCGGGCGGCCGGACGAAGGGCAGCATCAGGGCGAGGGTGAGCGCGCCGACCAGCAGCAGTCCGACCAGGTCGAGATCGGCGTGCCGGGCGCTGGGGCGGGGCTTGGGCAGGTGGCGGGCGGCCAGGGCGACGGTGGCCAGGCCGAACGGGACGTTGAGCAGGAAGGTCAACCGCCAGCCGTGCTCGGGGCCGGCCGCCGCCAGCACCGCGCCGCCGATCGGCGGGCCCAGGGCGAAGGCGAGGCCTCCGGTGACGGCGTACATGCCGAGGGCGCGGGCCCGCAGCTGGCCCTCGAAGACGTCCTGGAGGGTGCCGATCATCTGGGAGTTGACCAGGCCCGCGCCCGCCCCCTGCGCCAGCCGGGCGGCGATCAGCACCCCGGGCTCGGTCGCGGTCGCGGAGACCAGGCTGACCAGCGTGAACAGGGCGAGCCCGGAGACGAAGAACCACTTGCGGCCCCTGACGTCGCCGAGCCGGCCGCCGGGGATCAGCGCGAGACCGAAGGCGAGCGAGTACCCGGCGACGATCCACTGCAGGTCGGCGGGCCGGGCGTGCAGGGTCTCGCGCAGGGCGGGGATGGAGGTGTTGAGCACGGACTGGTCGAGCAGCGTGGTGAAGCCGCCCGCGACGCAGACCAGCAGGACGCGGCGCCCGGCCGCGTCGAAGCGCTCCTTGGCTATCGGGCCGGTGGCGCCGGTGGCGGCGCTCACGGCTCGACCACCACCAGGGCGTACCGGGCGTCGCCCGGGCCGAGGCTGCGGAAGCGGCTGGTGGCGCCGACGTAGCGCAGGCAGTCACCGGGGGCGAGCAGCTGCGCCTCGCCGTCCACGGTCAGCTCCAACGCCCCCTCGAACAGCCAGAGGTGGTGCTCCCGGCCCGGCGTGCAGGCGCGGTCGTACGCGATGTCGGCGCCGGCGGGCAGCCGCCCCTCGATGATCTCCGCCCGCAGCGAGCCGTGCGGCGGCGAGACCGAACGGCGCACGAAGCCGGTGCTGTCGTCCCGCCACACCTGCTGCTCCCCGGCCCGCACCAGCCCGGCCGGGCCCGCCGCCTCCACCTCGGCGAGCAGCCGCGACATCGACCGCCCGTAGACGGCGCACAGCCGCCCGAGCAGCGCCGCCGTCGGGCTGACCTCCGCCCGCTCCACCCGCGACAGCGTCGAGCGGCTGATGTCCGCCAGCCGCGCCAACTCCTCCAACGTCCACCCGCGTTCGAGCCTCAGCTCGGCGAGCCGCTGCGCCAGCCGCTCGTCGACGGCCGTATCGATTCCCATATTCGCGATGCTATCCCGGATATGAGACTCCCTCTCCCGGATTCCCGGGCCGGGGCGACGGCGAGGCGGGGGGCGGGGCAGCGGCCGGGATACCGACGCGGCGGGGGCCGGCCCCGTACTCCTGCCCGTCCGCCCGGCCCCGGGCGGCGCCCATCTTTGTGGCTTCGACCAGTACGACGCCCTGGCGGCCGTGCGGTTGACTGCCCGCCAGGGGCCGCGACCCGTCGCGACGACGCGGTCGGGGCCAGGAATCCGACGGAAGGACCAACGCGATGGGCGTGCAGCAGTACGACGAGATCGGTGAGGCGTTCGAGGGTTTCAAGTCCCTGCCCCTGATGCGTTTCGGCGAGGTGCCGAGCTTCCTGGGCCTGGTCGGGGACGTCCGCGGCAAGTCGGTGCTCGACCTGGCCTGCGGCACCGGCTTCTACAGCCGGGAGTTCAAGCGGCGCGGCGCCGCGGAGGCCTTCGGGGTCGACATCTCCGGCGAGATGATCGCCGCCGCCCGGGGGATCGAGCAGCGCGACCCGCTGGGCGTCGGCTACGAGGTCGGGGACGTCGCCGAACTTCCGCCGCTCGACCGGCGCTTCGACGTCGCGCTGGGCGTGCAGTGCCTCAACTACGCCGGGTCCGCCGCGGAGATGGAGCGGATGTGCCGCAACGTCCACCGGAACCTGGTGCCCGGCGGGGAGTTCTTCCTGCTCGCCCAGAACCCGGACTACCGGTTCGACTGTCCGTCCCTGGAGGCGTACGGATTCCGTTGCGAGCCGCTCGGCGAGGAGATCGAGACGGGCCCGCGGATCCGGGTCACGGCACTCCTCGACCCGCAGCCGATCAGCATCGTCGCCACGGCCCCGCGCCGCGAGGCCTACGAGGAGTCGCTGCGGGCCGCCGGGTTCGGTGAGCTGGAGTGGGTGCCGCTGCAGGTGTCCGAGGCCGGCCTGCGCGAGTACGGCAAGGACTTCTGGGCGGACCTCCTCGCGTACCCGCCGCTGGCGATGCTGCGCTGCCGCGCCTGACGACCGCTCGGACCGCCCGCCGACACGATCGTCCCCGCCGGGGAAGCGGCCACCCGCTCACGGGCCTCCCGGCCGTCGAGGACCCGGGCTTCACGACGGCCCGGCCCCGACGAGGGCTCGGCCTCGACGAGGGCTCGGCCCCCGCGCGCCGCTGATCATATGATGTGCGGCGAAATCGTGGCCGGTCAGCGGCCACGACGCGAGGGGGACGGGGACGATCGTGTTCGGCATCATCAGACCGTGCAGGCACCGACTGTCGGAACGGCTGCAGTCCTCCTGGATGGCCCACCTGTGCGGGCTCTGCCTCGCGCTGCGCGACGACCACGGACAACTCGCCCGGACCGCCACCAACTACGACGGCCTGATCATCTCCGTCCTGGTCGAGGCCCAGGCCGCCCGCGAGGACTCCTCCTGGCGACGCACCGCCGGGCCGTGCCCGCTGCGCGGCATGCGGACCGCCTCCGTCGCCAAGGGCGAGGGCGCCCGGCTCGCCGCCGCCGTCTCGCTCGCCCTCGCCTCGGTGAAGATCCGCGACCACGTCGAGGACCGCGACGGCGTCTTCGCCCGCCGCCCGGTCGCCGCCGGGGCCCGCGCGGTCACCCGGCGCTGGGACCGGCAGAGCGCCGGCAGCGCCTCGACGGTCGGCTTCGACACCGCCGTCCTGCTCGAAGCAGCCTCCCGGCAGGGCGAGTTGGAGCGCTCGCTGCGGCCCGGCGGGTCGGTCCTGCTGGTCACCGAGCCCACCGAGACGGCCACCGCCGCCGCCTTCGCGCACACCGCCGTGATCGCCGGACGGCCCGGCAACGCCGCCCCGCTCGCCGAGGCCGGGCGGCTGTTCGGCCGGCTCGCCCACCTCCTCGACGCCGCCGAGGACCAGGACGCCGACGCCGCCTCCGGCGCCTGGAACCCGCTCACCGCCACCGGCACCGACCGCGCCGAGGCCGAACGGCTCTGCCGCGACGCCGTCCACGGCATCCGGCTCGCGCTGGGCGAGGTCGAGCTGAGCGACCGGGCACTGGTCCACGTCCTGCTCGCGCACGAGACCGAGCGCGCCGTCGACCGGGTCTTCGGCGCCCGGCACGCGGCCGGCTGCCGCACCGGGAGCGGCACGGAGCACGGATCGGCGCACGGCACGGAGCACGGCGCCGCGCACGGCACGGCCGGCGGTGCCGTGGCCGACCACCCGCACCAGGCACCGCCCCACCAGGCACCGCCCGGCCAGGACCCGGGCGCGCCGATCCCGCCGTGGGTGCCGCAGGGCCCCGGTTTCACCCCGCCCGGCTCGAAGCCACCGCACCCGCGCAACCTGCTCTCCGGGTGCGCGGTGTGGGCGCTGATGGCCTGTACGTGCCAACTGCTCTGCTGCGACCACAACGACCCGTTCAGCCGCCGGCCGCGCAAGGGCTTCTGCGAGCGGCACGACTGCTGCGACTGCCCGGACTGCTGCGACTGCTGCAACGGGTGCGACGGGTGCGGCGACTGCTGCAATTGTTGTGACAGCTGTGACGGGTGCGACTGCGGCTGCGACTGCTGACCCTCCGTCAGTCGGTGGCGGCGCCGGCGTCCGCCGCCCCCTCCTGATCGACCGGCTCCGGCCCGGGGTGCCCCCGCAGCACCCCGGGCCGGTCCACGCGCTCGCGTTCCGCTCGCTCACCCTCGCCTTCGCCGCGCCGCCACAGCGGAACCACCGCCACCGGGCGCCACTCGGCGAGCTCAGGCATCGCGCCCCGCCGCCTCCCGGTCCGCCGCCAGCGAGTGCTCCAGCCTCGCCAACAACTGCCGGAACCGCTCGGTGTCCTGCTCCGTCATCCGCCCTTCGGGCACTGCCCCCGGCCGCTCGGCCGCTCTGTCGTCCATGCGCCCGAGGCTAGGCGGCGACGATCAATGGCCGATAAACGCTCCCTGGAGCCGGAACCGGCCCCACGGGGCGCGTTCCGGCGAAGGCGCGGACCGCGCGGCACCGGGCCCGGCCTGCCGCCCGATCCCGGCCGGATCAGCTCGCGAGGGCCGTGTCCAGCAGCAGCCGGGCGGCCTCCTTGGCGTCGGCGGCCGCCGTCGGGTCGCCGTGGACGGCCGCGGTGGTGATGGCGCCCTCGGCGAGCAGGGTCAGGTGCGCGGCGGTGGCGGGTGGGGCGCCGGCGGCCTCGGTCAGGCCGGCGAGGAAGCCGCTGAACTCCTCCTTGTGGTGCCGTGCGACGGCCGCCACGACGGGCGTGGTGGCGCCGAGTTCGCCGAAGGAGTTGACGAACGCGCAACCGCGGAAGCCCGGTTCGGCGAACCACAGGCCGAGCCAGTCGAAGACCGCGAGCAGCTGGTCCCGGGGCGGGCCTCCGACGCCGGAGACGTGCGCGGCGAGGCTGTTCCGCCAGCGGCCGTCGCGGCGCAGCAGGTAGGCCTCGACCAGGTCGTTCTTGGACGGGAAGTGCTGGTACAGGCGGCGCATCGTCATGCCGGAGGCGGTCCGGACGGCGTCCATGCCGACCGCCTGGATGCCCTGCCCGTAGAACAGCTCCTCGGCCGCGTCGAGGATGCGGGTCCGCGGGTCTTCGTGCTCCATCTGCCGTGCCCTTTGCGCGAGAACGATAGTTCTCCTATCGTAACCACTGAAGTGAGAACGATCGTTCTCGCTCGCGGAGTACCCGTCCCCAGGAGTTCACTCATGGCCGACCAGCACGACGGACAGCGCCCGCCCCTGCCCCCGTTCACCGAGGAGACCGCCCGGCAGAAGGTCCGGGCCGCCGAGGACGCCTGGAACACCCGCGACCCGCGGCGCGTCGCCCTCGCCTACACGCCCGACAGCCGCTGGCGCAACCGCGCCGAATTCGTCACCGGCCGCGAGCGGATCGCCGAGTTCCTCACCCGCAAGTGGCACCGCGAGCTCGACTACCGGCTGATCAAGGAGCTCTGGGCGTACGACGGCGACCGCATCGCGGTCCGCTTCGCCTACGAGTGGCGCGACGACGCCGGGCAGTGGTACCGCTCCTACGGCAACGAGAACTGGGAGTTCGCCCCGGACGGACTGATGGCCCACCGCCACGCCTCCATCAACGACCTGCCGATCACGCCCGAGGAGCGCCTGTTCCACTGGCCGCTCGGCCGCCGCCCCGACGACCACCCGGGCCTCACGGCGCTCGGCCTCTGAGCCGCACGAGCCGTACGCTCGGGGCCCGGGGGCTCTGCCGGGCCTCCGGCCGACGGCTGCTGACACCGCGTCGGCGACCGGGCGCACGCGCGTGACAGGGCGTCCGACCACACTGTTCCACGGCTGTGACACACCGCGAACCGGTCATTGACCTGGCGCTGGGACGCTTCGTTCTCGTAAGCGAACAGCACCCGAGGGGGACCTGGAATGTCCGTGCGCAACAGATTCGGCACCGTCGCCGCGATCGCCCTGATGACCACCGTCGGCGCGGTCCTGCTCTCCGCCTGCGGCCCCGAGAGCTCCGACTCCGGTCCCACCGCGGCTCCGACCGGCGCCGCCCCCGGTTCGGCGGCGCCGGGGACGGCCGCGCCCGGCACGGCCTCCCACTCCGGCAGCCCCGCGCCGGGCGGCAAGGAGGTCAACGGCACCTCCGCCGCCAACCACCTCACCATCAGCACGGGCACCCAGACCGTCGCGATGAACGGTGCCACCGTCGACTTCGGCACCACCGTCCGCGACCTCGCGTGGTCGCCCGACGGCAAGAAGGCCGCGTTCGTCAACGGCAACGGCGACCTGGTGACCGCCAACCCGGACGGCACCGGGAAGGTGACCCTCGCCAAGAACCCCGGCGGGGAGACCTGGTCCCACCCCACCTGGCAGCACGCCACCACGGATCCCAGCGTCACCACCGTCCCCGGCGCCCTCGACCGCTTCGACACCATCGTCTTCGCGAGCAGCAAGGGCGGTGCGCTGAAGCTGGAGAAGGTGCCCACCAAGACCCCCGGCGCCACCCCCGAGGTGCTCACCCCGCACAACTCCGAGGGCGGCTCCGAGGACATGCCGCAGCCGCCGCAGACCGGCAACACCTGGGCCAACGCGGGCGGCCACCGCGGCGAGATCGCGTACGCCAACACCCCGGCCAACGAGGTGTACATCTACGACGACTACATCCGGCCCGCGACGCGGGAGATGGGCAAGGGCTCGCAGCCCGCCCTCTCCCCCGACGGCGAGCACCTGGTCTTCGTGCGCTCGGTGAACGGGCACGACCACCTGTTCACCCGCTCCACCCAGTTCGACCAGAAGGCCGAGAAGGACCTCACCCCCTCGGCCACGACCGACTACACCGAGCCCGCCTGGTCCCCCGACGGCAAGACCATCGCGGCCCGCACCCCGGACGGCGTCAGCACCGTGCCCGCCGACGGCTCCGCCGCGCCGGCCCAGGTCTCCACCGTCAAGGGTCTGCCCGCCTACCGGCCGTAAGCGGGCAGTGCCGCGAACGGGCGACCGGCCGCGAACGGGCCACCGGCTGTCACCCGATCGCCGGCCCCGTGCCCGCCTGCCGCACCCGGCCGGGCTTCGCCAACTCGGCGCGCAGCTCGGCCAGGTGCTCGTCGGCCGACTCGTGCGGCAGGTACTCGACCAGGTCGAGGAAGCGGAACAGCACCCGGGTCTCGGTGACCGCGTACTCGTAGTCGCCGAACCCGACCACGGCGCCCAGCCCGCCGCGCGCCGCCCCGCGGACGGCGGCCGACGTCAGCTCGTCGGCCGCGTCCTCGGCGGTCACCCGCCGGCGGGCGTTCGGGCGCGCCAGGTAGGGGCAGACCATTGACGCGTAGAGCATGCAGGCGCGGTGCCCGGGGCCCTCCATGGTCGGCGCGAGGTTCCGGTACGGGCGCCCGGCCGCGAACGCCTCGGCGATCGCGGCACTCTCGGCGGGCCCCACGACCCGCCACACCGGTCCGCGCTCCATGAACCCGCCGCACACCGAACAGCGGCGCTCCAGCGCACAGTTGGCGCTGCGCCCGTGGTCGGTCAGCGCGAACTGGGGCTCACCCCCGCGCCACGGCGTGATCGCCGGCACCGGGTACCCCCGCCCGTCCCGGGGCCGCGCCCCCACACCGTCCGGCATCGGCACAAGTTCGAATCGCACGGCCCTATCGATACCAGGACCGGGCCCGCCTGGTCGACCCCCGGCCGGGGCCGGGGCGCCACCGCGACGGCCGCGCCCCCAACCTCACAGGTCAGTACACCTAGCCCTCCGCCGCCGCCTCCTCCTGGGCGAGCATCACCTTCCGCAGCAGGTCCGACAGCGTGCGCCGCTCGTCGGCGGAGAGCACGCCCAGCAGTCGGCGCTCCTCCCGCCCGACCACGTCGAGGGCCTCGTGCCAGGCGGCGCGACCGGCGTCCGTCAGCGCGATGTCGACCTTCCGGCGGTCCGCGGTCGAGGGCGTGCGCACGACGAAGCCCCGCCGTTCCAGGGTCTCCAGGCGGCCGGTGATCGACGCCGGGGCGAGGTTGAGGTCGGCGCGGAGGTCGGAGGGGGCGGCGTGGCCGCCGAGGCCGGCGAGGACGTGCAGGGTGTCGAACTCGTGCTTGTGCAGGCCGTAGTCGGCGACGCCCTGTTCGCGGACCCGGCCGAGGTGGCGGGTGAGCCGCGACATCCGGGTGACGGCGGCCTCGATGTCCGGGTCGAGGTCGGGCAGCACCGGCTGCCAGCGGTCGACATGGCCGTCCGTCCAGTCGCGGGGCGGGGTGTCGTGCTGGTGGGGGTGCTCGGCCATGTCAGGAGTCTACAAACCCTAAAGCAACGGTGCCGAAATATTCGTTGCCAAAATTTCGGCACCAAAATACAGTGCGCCGCGTGATCGAACACCCCTTGCGCCTACCCGGCTTCCGTCTGCTCTTCGTCGGCCGAACGATCTCCACCCTCGGCGACGCCGTCGTCCCCGCCGCCCTCGCCATCGCCGTCACCCGGGCCACCGGCTCCTCCGCCGCGCTCGCCCTGGTACTGGGCTGCGCGATGGTGCCGCGACTGCTGCTGCTGCCGTTCGGCGGCGTGGCCGGCGACCGCTTCAACCCGCGCCTGGTCGCGCTCACCACCGACCTGGTGCGGGCCGTCGCCCAGCTGCTCGTCGGCCTGGAACTGCTCGGCGGGCACCCGAGCCTGCCGCCCATCGCGATCGCCTCCGCCGTCGGCGGCGCCGCCTCCGCCTTCGCCATGCCCACCGCCTCGCCGCTGGTCGCGGCCACCGTCCGGGGCGAGCAATGGCTGCGGGCCAACGCCCTGCTCGGCACCGCCGGCGGCGCCGCCCGCCTGGCCGGCCCGGCCCTCGCCGGGGTGCTGGTGTACACCGCGGGGCCCGGCTGGGCGTTCCTGCTGGACGGCGCCTCCTTCGTGCTCAGCGCCGCACTGCTCACCCGGCTCTCCGTCGACCCCGCCCACGACCCGGCCCAGGACGCCGACCGCGCCCCGGGCGAACCGCGCTCGCTGCGCCGGGACCTCGCCGAGGGCTGGAGCGAGGTGCGCGCCCGGGACTGGTACTGGACCAGCCTGATCGCCCACGGGATCTGGAACGGCACCAGCGCCGTGCTGCTCACCCTCGGCCCGCTGATCGCCGCCACCCGCCTCGGCGGAGACGGCGCCTGGGTGGCCGTGACCCAGGCCGGGGCGGTGGGCCTGCTGGTGGGTTCGCTGATCGCCGGACGGCTCCGCCCCCGCCGCCCGGTGCTGGCCGGCAACCTCGCCCTGGCGCTGTACGGGCTGCCGATGCTCGCGCTCGCCATCCCGGCCCCGGCGCCCGTCGTGGTGGCCGCGCAGGCGGTGGCGATGACCGGGCTGGGCTTCCTCAACCCGCTGTGGGCGACGGTGGTGCAGCAGGACTTCCCGGCCGCGACCCTGGCCCGGGTCACCTCGTACGACTGGCTGCTCTCGCTGGGCGCGGCCCCGATCGGGTACGTCCTGGCGCCGCTGGCCGCCGACGCCTGGGGCAGCCGGGTGCCGCTGCTGGCGGCCGCGGCACTGGTGACGCTGGTCTGCGCGGGCACGGCGGCCGTGCCGGGGGTCCGCCGGCACGGCACGCGGCCCGCAGCCGAGCCGGCCCGCGAGCCCGTGACCGCGGCCGGGAGCGGGAACGGGAACGGAGACCCGGCCGGAACCGAGCCCGGGCCGACGGCCGAACGGCCACCGACCCGGGCTCGGGAACGCGCACAGGATCAGGTGCAAAACCAGGACCAGGACCAGGCGAGGGCCCGGATCACGCCCTGACCGCTGCCGCTCAGCTCCAGATGCCGGTGATGTCGCTCGCGGTGGCCGCGTTGCCCGCGTGGCCACTGGCGCCGGCCAGGTCCTCCAGGGTGCGCAGCACGTTGTAGTGGTTGTAGGTGGTCGAGGAGCTGCTGCCGGGGGTGACGTGGGCGCCGTAGACCACGGTCGGGATCCGGTTGCCGGAAAGGCTGTTGTCCTCGTCGAAGGTGACGACCAGCAGGCTGTTGTGGGTCTGCGCCCACGTGGCGTAGGCACCGAGGTTGTTCTTGATCCAGGTGTCGCCGGTGCCGACCGAGCAGTCGTGCATGTCGCTGCAGAGGTTCGGCACCACGAAGGAGACGTTCGGGAGGGTGCTGTAGTCGGTCGGGAACTGCGCGAAGGTCTTGGCGCTGCTGAGCGGGACGTTGCCGAAGCCGAACCACGGGTTGTGCTTCTGGGCGTACTTGCCGCTGCTGCACACGGTGCTGCCCTGGCTGGGCAGGGTCTCGTTGTAGCTGGCCCAGCTCTTGCCGGCGGCGATGACCTCGGAGGCGAGGTTGGCGCTCTGGAAACCGCCGACCTTCACGCAGCTGTCGTCGACGCGGCCCTGGGTGGAGCCGGAGAACAGCGCGTAGTAGTTCGGCTCGCTCGGGTGGGTGATGCCGAAGGACTGGGTGAGGTTGGCGCCGCCCGCCTTCAGGGAGTTGAGGTACGGGGCACTGCTGCTGCCGATGACCTGGGTGTAGGCGTGGTTCTCCATCACCACGACGATGATGTGGTCGGGCGTGGGCAGGGCGGCCGCCTGCGCGGTGGTGGCGGTCGCCGCCCACAGGCCGGCCGAGGCGGCGACCAGGGCGACGGCGGAGCCGATCGCGGTGGCGGTGCGGCGGGAGCGGGGCTTCCGGGGCTTTGTGGACGAAGTCATGACAAATCCTTGGGTGAGGAGCGGCCCGGCGAGCCGCTCGGCCTGGGGGTGGGAGCTTTTCTCGTACGGCTGGTGACGGCTAGTAGGGCGTGCCGCCGGCGAAGTCGCGGGCGACGGTCGACTCGATGGTGGCGAGCACCCCGGCGTCGGTGGTGATCAGGCCCAGCTCGCGGTTGTGGTTCAGCGAGTTGTCGGAGAAGTTCTCCGACCCCGCGAACACCTTGGCCGACGCCGTGCCGTAGTCGGCGACGATCGCCTTGGCGTGGACGTACAGCCCGGTGGTCGACGAGTAGGTGACGACCGCGCCGCCCGCCGCGGTCACCTGGTCGAAGTAGTCGGCGTACGAGCTCGGGTTCATGCCGACCACGCGCACCGTGACGCCGCGCGCGGCGGCCGCGGCGACGGCGTCCACCAGGGCCGGGTCGCCGAACTCCAGCTGCTCCAGGTCGAGGCTGGTCCGCGCGCCGTTGATCAGGGCCAGCAGCCGGGACTGCGAGTCGGTGGGCGACCAGACCAGGTTGTCGCCGTCGGTCGGGGTGACGGCGGTCCTGGCGTAGTCGGCGGCGAAGACCCGCTCGATCGCGGCGACGTCGTTGGCGTCGGTGTCGACGACGCCGTAGTCGCGGTCGTTCGCGTAGTAGGTGGAGTCCAGGTTGCCGGTCATGATCAGCGACGTGGCGCCGTCCACCGTGACGGTCTTCTGGTGGGTGTAGACGAAGGCCGTGGAGGAGTACGTCACGCCGACCCCGGCGGCCCGCAGGGCCGAGTAGGCGGAGCCGTTGACGGAGGTGTGCGCACCGTCCAGGATCACCCGGACCTTCACCCCGGCCCGCTGACGGGCGATCAGGGCGTTGACGGCGGTGGTGTCGCGCAGCTCGTACATGGTGACGTCGACGGACCGCGTCGCCGAGGTGATGAGGTTGTCGACCACGGTGTGGTCCTGGTCGGGGAAGACGATCGCGGTGTACGCACCGGAGGCGGCGGTGGCGGCCCGGGCGTTGCCGGACAGCGGTATCAGACCGGCGGTGGCGAGCAGCACGGCGCCGGCGCGGCGCGCCAGGGAGGACAGGGGCATGGGGAAGCTCCGTGGTCGGCGAGGGGAGGCTGGCGAGCGGAAGCTGGTGCGGGGCGGCGCTGGGGGCGGAGAGGCTGTCGAGGGGTTCCGGCGGGGAGGGAGCCGACGCGGGGAGCGCACCGGAACGCGC